>JAKQOD010000508.1 GCA_029565465.1 Deltaproteobacteria bacterium | reverse complement strand
ATTTGTTTGAAGGCGGGCGTTGGTATTGTATCGGGCAACTGGTTTGATGCAGGCGCGACGACAACGGAGCATGTGTACAAAAAGGCGGTTGCTGGCGCCGTGGTGGTCCCAGCTTCGTCGGCCTCTCAAAAACTCGCTAGTAGAGCGGATTGCGCCGGCGCGGTCGCATCAGCAATGAAGATCGCTGAGGTGTCCATATCGACGGCGCAACTTGAGCCAAAGATGCTCGAAATGGTCAGAAAGGCCATGGGCACAATGAGCATCACGATGACAAATGCCTGCGTTGATGACAAATGGTCGTTAGCCGCAACGGACTGCATGACAGCAGCCAAAGACGAAGCCACTAGCGAAGCTTGTAAATCAAACCTGACGCCAGCCCAAGTTACGTCGATGACCGACAAGCTGGCCGTTGTAGCCAAGCAAATGCAAGAAGAAATGATGAAGGCTATGACGGCAACTGAAAACTAACGCTCTGACGCGCGCTAGATTTTGCCGTTGCGTTGCAGATACGACTCGATGTCTTGCAACGTTACAATCGCTTCAGCGTCGTCGGTCGTCCACTCAAATTCAAAGTGATCTTCGAACGCCATAAAGACGTTGTTGAGATCGAGTTCATCGGTGCTGAGATCGCGCAGCTTGGTCGCTGGGGTCAGCGTATTGGCTGCAACGTTGAGTTCTTTGGCGACGATTTCGACGATTTTGGCGTGCATAGCTTGAGCGAAATTAGCGCACGAAGACGTTCGCCGGCAATCCTGCTTGAAGCCAGACATACGTGCCAACCAAAAACACCAACAGCAGCGCGCTGCCGAGGTGGGTGAGGTTGATGCAATCATTGTGGGTGATGCCGCGCTGCAGCCAGCGTCGCAGCAAGAACCACTGCACAGCAGGCGCAACCAGCATCAATAATTCGCGTGCACCGACGGCGCCGAGGCCAAAGCCGACGAGCAGGGTGAGCACAGCGGCGGCAAGCAAGCCGTGAATGATGCGCACGCTGACGGCTTGCCCATGCGCGACGGGAAACGTTGGAATGCCTTCAGCGCGATCGCCCGGTAAATCGCGCAAGTCGTAGATGATTTCGTAGGTGAGTTCGTACAGCGGAAAGAACAACGCGAGCACGATGATGCCGCTAGTTGGGAAAATCGTCGGTGCGCCAGTGGCTTGCCACGGATACATGATGCAAGTCACGACGAACAACGCAGCGGAGCCGGTGTTCTTGATCAAGTAAAACTCTTTGAGGCGTTTACGACCGCTCGGCGTCGGCACCAAGCGATACGAATACGCGAGCCCGACGACTTGTACGGCGAGGCGCCATGGCCACAGCGCAGGGTAGGCAAGTTGCGTGACGACAAACGATGCAGCGAGTGCGACAAACGCCGCGGGCTCCAGCCAGCGCCGCGCCAAGGCTACTTGCTCGGCGCCCGGGACCGCGTTGGCAACATCTTCTTTGGCGTCGGTGATGCGATTAAACAGATTGATGAAGAACCAATCCATTCCGACGATGAGCGCCAAGCCGTACCAATAGTGGCCATTGATGATCCAGCCGAAGGTGACACACGCCAGCATCGCGATGAGCACGATGTGGTGCCGCATAATCGAACCGAGGTAGCGCATCCTAACTACGTACTAGAACCGGACGCCAAACCCAAGCGACGTGACACGATGGCCGGAACTATCGAGCATTGAGCTAAGTTCAGGTGCGATATTGGGCGATCGGGTATCGTCGAGATTGCGGGTGAGCAAGGCGCTGCCCAAGATCCCCACGGCCATGCCCGCAAGCGCAAAGTGGTTGCGGGTTTGTTGATTCACGTTGCTGTTGCCCGCAAGTGCCGTGGCCGTGGAGTAGCCCAGCGCGACGCCTAAAACTCCACCAAGATCGATCAGTTGTACATGGCGTCGTGACAGCTCGAAGTTACGTGTCAGCAGTGCACTGGTAATTGTGCCAATGGTAACCCCGCTTAACACGATGCTGCTGGAGAGGCGGCTGGAGCCTTCAAACGTCGACGAGAAGAGGCCGCCGGCCGCGCTGCCCCAGATCACACCTGAGTTGATCAACGCTGCGTCACCTGACGTGATCTTGGTGTTACGACCGAAGAAATAACCAACCGTACCCAAGCCAAGTGCGCCGCCGGCGACGCCGTAGGCAATCGTGTTCGTACTGGTGCTCAAGGACGCACCTGCAAAGCCACCAGCGAAGGCGCCCCCGAGGATGCCGGTAACCGTCAGCGAGCTGGTGCCCAGTGGAATGTCGTCTGGGACTACCAAGTAGGCAGCGCCTAGCCCCACCGCTAGGCCGGCAGTGGTGAAGGCCCCGTCGGTATTGGTTACGGTATCAAGCCCAAGGCCGCCGGCGCCACCCGCGAACGCGATTGCTGGTAACAGTTGCCAACGTCCGGTTTCCGGCGTTGGCGGCAGTTCAACCACGATACGGTTGTGCTTTTGCGGAAGCACCGTCACGGTGCGGGTAACCGGCACGCGACCGGCGGCATCGACACGCACGGTGTAGTCGCCTGCCACCAAATCGTTGGTAATGCTGCCGATGCCAACCAAGCGGTTGTTAACAAAGATCCGGCTGCGGTCAGGCACGCCAACCACCGACAACGTACCTTTTTGCCGTGGTAGCGAAATGTAATAGCCGTACGGCTTGCCTACTTCGACGTCGATTTCTTGGGTGACCGGCTCGTAGCCTTCGAGCGTCGCCGTCATTTGATAGTGCCCAGCGCGGGTCTCGATCAGTTTGCCACCGGCGATGCCACGCGCGGCGATACCGGTCTCCGAAACCAGCGCGATGGCGGCGCCTTCGGGTTGCGTGGTGACGTTGATGCGCGCTGGCAGCGCCGCAAGGACCGAAACCCGCGCCGCGACGTTTTTGCGATCTTGCTGCGGATCGCTATCGCATACGCCTGCTGGTTTGGCATCGTTGGGCACGGCCAACACATAGCGTTCGAGATACGCGATCGCGCGTTGATAATCGAGCTGCCGTTCGTACGCTTGGCCGATATCCTTGAGAATCGAAAAGTATGGGAACAAGCAGTAGCTCGACGTGAATTCTTGGACAGCGCCGGTGTAATCACCCTGCACATACAAGATTTCGCCACGCTCGTAGTGTTCGCGTGCCGTCGCCAACAGCTTGTCTTGGGCCATGCTCGCTTTGGCTGGGCAGTCGTCAACTTCCAAGACCAGTTTGGTTTTGCCAATGTAGCCTGTTGACGTTGCTGCGCCAGGATCGGACGTGTCGTCGGGGTCGGGTTGAGCATGCGCCAACGCGACTGCCACGCTGACCAACGCAACCACAATAGGCCACCGCCGCAAACGCATGTTATTTCGCGGAACCTACCGGAGGGTGCCAACCACCAAGTTCACCGTTGCCAGCTGGGCGTTTGCCGCTGCCGGCAGCGTCGGGTGGTGGTGTTACGGTTTTGATGCCCGTCGGACGAGTGCCGGGTTTGAGTTTTTTTAGTTCAATCGTGATCGCACCCTTATCGATGCCAGGGCGAATTTTGAACGGCGTGTCGCTATACCCTTCAAGTCGCAACTCCATCAAAATCACTTCTTTGGTGTCGAGCGCAACATCAACATAGGCAGGGGTGATGCCGTTGATGCGGCCAAGTTCATAGATGCTAGCGCCCGGCGGAATCGATACGATGCGAAGTTTGTATGCACGGTTCGGCGGCGGTGCATCGGGTTGCGGGGGTGGTGCATCGGGTTGCGCGGGTGGCGCATCAGCCGGCGTTACGGCTACTACTGGCTTGGCCTTGCTGCCACCCATGGTGACCGAGACAGTGAACGCAACAGCGCCGATGAGCACGGCGATAGCGGCGGCCCAAATGAGATATTTGGTGCTGCTACTTTTTTCAAGGTTGGTCGTGCTGGCCCCAGCCGCACGTTTCGGCGCCGTAATCCGGGCGCGTTCGGTTGAGCGGCTTGGATCGCCAAGCAATGCTTGAATATCGCCAAGCATGTCACCCGCAGTCGCATAGCGGTCGCTGCGATTTTTGGCCATCGCACGCAACACGATAGCTTCAAACTCTTCACTGAGTTCGGGCCGTAAGCTGCGTGGCGCTGGCGCTTCTTCGCTGAGCACTTGCGAGATGACGCTGAGATAGTTCGAGCCGATGAATGGCACACGTCCTGTGCCGGCTTCGAACATAATGACGCCAAGCGCATAAATATCGACGCCAGCGTCGACTTCATCGTCGCCACGCGCTTGCTCAGGCGACATGTATAGCGGCGTGCCTAGGACCATGCCGGTTTGCGTTAGCCGAGGCGACTGCTCAACGTCTGGGTCGCTCGATCGCAGTGATTTCGAAATGCCGAAATCGACGACCTTCACGAAGTCTTCGTCTTTGCGCTTGAGCAAGAACAAATTTTCGGGCTTGACGTCGCGATGGATGACGCCTTTGCCATGCGCTGCGGCCAGTGCCGACGCGGCTTGTGCAGCAATGGTCAAGATGCGCACTTCGGGAAGCTGGTGTTCACGATGCAAACACTCGGCCAGCGACTCGCCTTCGAGCAGTTCCATGACGACAAAGGTTTGGCCGTCTTCGGTTTGGCCGAAGTCGTTGATGTCGATGATGTGCTCATGGCCGATCGAAGTCGCAAGCCGGGCTTCTTGTTCGAGCCGCGCGATGATGGCTTCGCGTTTGGCAAATTTCTCGAGCAAGACTTTGACCGCGACACGCTTGCCAATCGCTAAGTGGGTCGCTTCGTAGACCGCGCCCATGCCGCCTTGGCCAATTTTTCGATTCACTTGATAGCGGCCCGCAAGCACAACCCCAAGCAGGCTTTCCGTTTGGTCAGTCACTCGATTGAGATCGCTATCACTGGTTTCGGCACGGGTTGGCGCACCAGTGATTGGTGGCACCGAGCCGGCATGAACGCCAACAGCGGTCTCCATGGAGCCCATCGGCTCGGCCGCGCCCGTTTGTGCCACTTCGGCCGCGCGCAATTGCTCTGGAGTTACCCGTGCATGCGCAAGATTGCCAGCGCGAATGACGCCTCGCGGCGTTTGCCGCGCGCCTTCATCCGTAGGCAATTTGCCTTCGCGTTTGGGGTCACTCATGTAACTCCCCAATGGTAGGGGTACAGCGATGGTGAGTCAAACCTCAGCGACGGCAGTTATGCCGATCTGTGCGCTGATGTGGGTGCCAGTTGCGCGCCATGGCTACAACGGGCGTGCACGCAGTTTCATGACGTCTTGGTAGCCGCCGTCGAGCCAGCGCTCAACCTCTTTCGCCCGTTGCATGGCGAATGGATGGCTGCGTTGGGAGGTCAAAAAGACCTTGTACGCCTTGTTGAGCGCTGAGCGGTCGACGTCTTCAAACGCGGCTACTTGGCGCAGAAATTCATCGCGATCCATGTCCGCCGCCATGCGCGAGTTGCCACCAGCCAACTTCATAAACGTATTGCGCGCTGGCTCAATGTCTTGCACGCACAACATGGCTGCACGGTCACAGGTTAGTTCAGCTGCGCGATACCACTCAAGCAGCGCGTAAACCAAGCTCTGTCCAAGCATGGCACCGATGCCGAGGGTGGCTTGTCCAATCATCTCTATGATGGCCGCGATGTTGCGTGCCATGGTGCCGTACAACACATGACCTGCTTTGATATGGCCGAGCTCATGGCCGATAACAAAGAACAATTCTTCGTCGGACAGCAGATCGATCAAGCCTGAGGTCACGGTGACAAATGGTTTGGTTTGCCCAAATGTCCACGCGTTAGGCAAGGGGTTCATCGTCACGTACATTTCAGGCTCGGGCAGATCTAATATCTTGCAGCCCCACTGCAAACTCTTGTGCAACCGGCCAAACATCGTCGGCGTCACGCGCAAGTTCGACGCCAAGTTGTCGACGTAGGCGAGGCGCTCCAACCCGTATTCGAGAATCTTGGTGACAACTTTGTCGAAGCCAGGTATGCGCTTGAGCGTATCGGTGGCAATCGCATCTTGCGGATGGCGAAAATCCTCGGCGGAAAGCCCAGGCAAGGGCCGCAATTGCCGCCGCTTTGGCTTGGGCCCAACCGGCTCAACAGGTTCGCCTTGGATTGGCTCGTCGGTGGTCATGCTGCATGGTACGGCATTTTGTGGCGTTTGCCCAATGCCGCCTACAACGCGCAGTAGCTTGGAAAACCTGCGGGCAGGCCGGCCGCGTATGGTGATGGCCAAGCACCAAAAGCGTTGGCTGCGAAAAATTTCACCACGCTGGGCGCGGCGTCGAGAGGAATCTTGTGACCGTTGCCGTGATTGCACAGTGCTGCAAGGTGGCCCGTGCGTTTGAGTGTGGCTTGATACGCTTCGCTTGCGGCTTTGAAGTCGACGCCATACACATTGTCGGCAGTCCCACCGGCGAAGATCAGCGCTGCAAACTTGTTGGCTGGATCTTGCACGCTTGGGTTGAATCCGGCGGGCGTGCCACCCGAATAGGTGGCGACGCTGGCAATGTAGTTCGACCGCACGAAGCTCAACGCGGTGGTTTGCAGCGCGCCTGCACTCATGCCCATGCTGTGAATGTGCGCTGGGTCAATACGCCGCGCCGCGTGCAAACAAGCCACAATCTCGTCGGCGAGTAAGAAGTCGTCTTGTTTTGTACTTTGGTTCACGATGAACCATTCAAATTGCCCCGCAGTGTCGTCGGAATAAGGCGTAGCGATAATGCCACCCGCGCCCGTGATCGTTGCTTGCCCATTGCCCAGCGAATAGGCGGCTTCCATCGGCGAGCTGCCCGTAGCGTGCCAGTAAATCACTAGCGTGCCGTGGTCATTGGCCGCTGCTTCGTTGAACGCAAGTTTCACCTTGCGAGGTGGCATGCCGGCTGGCGCAAACGTTACATCGCCGTTGATGATCGCAGGGCAGGTGCCAGTAGCGGCGGGCAACTTGGCTTGTGCGGTAGTGATGTTGCCGCTGTCGCCCGTGATGGCGCCATCGGGCGCTATCGAGGACGAATCAGTGCCTCCACACGCCGGAGTGACACCGACGAGAGCCAGGCAAAGTAATGAAGTTGAACGCATGGCCTACCTCACCGCGCCGTGAGGTTACCGACAATGACCTAAACCGGCCAACTCCATGACCGCCGCCGCTCCACCGTTGGTCGGGTCGCCGTGGGGTGGGGCAACTACGCCGTACCAGCTTCCGTCGGTGGTTTGCCGGTCCAGCGCTTGTAGGCGCGGCTAAATGCACTTGGCTCAGAGAAGCCCAGCGCAAACGCGACTTCCTTCACGGTTGCTCCGGATGCCAACAAGGTGTCGGCTTGGCTGCGGCGCACCTCCGCGGTGCAGGCCCGCAGCGACGTATGATGCTGCTCTAGCTGGCGTCGCAAGGTGCGTGGGCTCATCGCGAGTTGCTTGGCGACGGCCGCTGGCGATGCAGCTGTGGGGTGCTGCGCGATGGCGCGATGCACACGCTTGAGAAAGTCCGCCATCGCATGGTTGCTAGTGGCATCCGTTAGTTGCGCAACTTGGGCTTCGATCGCGGCCGAGGTAATCGGGTCAGCGCTGGTGAGGCGCAGCTCAAGCTGCGTTGCTGCCATTTCAAGTTCGGTGCGGTTTGCGCCAAACATGACATCAACGCCAAACGCAGCACGATAGGCTGGCGTTGCTTGCCCGGCATGCGCAAACCTCACCGCCTGCACGGTGAACGCTTGATTCGTGGCCGCACGTGCGCGCATCGTCATTGATGCAAATGCAAATTCGGTGAGAATCCGGCCGCGCGGCGCGTTGGGTTGGCTTGGATGTTGCGCCAACGTCGCGACACCGTCGGCGCTTTCTTCGAGTGTCAATAATGTGCGCTTCGATACCACCGCATAGAATTTCGCGGCGCGCTGCAACGCCGTGCGCACGGTGCCGCTGAGCCACACCAAATGACCAAACAAGCCCAAGGGCCGCGCTAACCCAGCTTGGGCCAAGGTAAGTGCAAACGCGGAATCGTTCCGTTGGGCCGCAATCGCATCAAGCGCATTGTCGACGACAACCGCATTGCAGTAGTGGTTCGGTGGCAGTTCGTCGGTAACGCCGACAGTTTGCAGAAAGCCATCGCCATCAGCGCCAACGCGCTTGAGCAGTTCGGCGAAAGGCCGAAGCAGTGCAACGGAAATACCTGAAGCCTCCTGCATACGCATCATCACTATACATCGGTGCCTACGGCGCAGCCATGTGAGATGTGGCGATGGCGGCGCTCAGCGCGCGAAATCGTCGCCACTTTGCGCTACCATGCCAGCATGGCCGAGCTGATCGTCAACGAACGTGTCCGGATCCCGGACGACGAACTGCGCGTTGCGTTCGTGCGTTCCAGCGGGCCAGGCGGGCAAAACGTCAATAAAGTTTCGAGCAAGGTTGAGCTACGTTGGAGCCCGGTGGATTCGCGTGCCTTAACGCCGCTCGATCGGGATTACTTGCTGAGCAAGATCGGCAAAACGCTTACCAACGAAGGCGAGCTCATCATCGTTTCAACGCTGACGCGTGACCAAGCGCGCAATCGCGAAGACGCCGAAGCCAAGCTAGTCGCGTTGCTGCGGGCAGCGCTGACACGGCCCAAAGTGCGCCGTGCGACCAAGCCAAGCCGCGGCGCCAAAGAGCGGCGGATCGCCGGCAAAAAGCATCGCGGTCAGATCAAGCGCGATCGCAAATTCGATGACTGACGTTGCGTAACGGCTATGCGCCGGTGCCAGGCTTTTTGCGCGGCTTCTTCGGCGGAGCTTTCACAGCTTCTTCGTACACGCGCATTTCCGACTCAGCGGTGGTTTGCACGGCTTCGAGATAAATCGACAACAGCGTCATATGATCGCCTTTGAGCGCTTCATAATAACGTTGCCGATCCATCGAGTGCACGATGGCCACTGGGTAACCGGCTTCTTGCAGCAGCAAGTTCGAAGCGATGCGAATCGCGCGGCCGCTTTCTTTGGCCCATGGAAACACCGCCATGAACTTCGAGTGCAGCGTTGCAACGCGTTCGATCACATGCGTTTCACGATTGACTGGATCATCGATCCACTCAGCAAGCTTGCGCATCGCTGGTTGGATTTTTTCCGGTGGCGTGATGTCGTGGTAGTACAAACGATGCAACGGATTTTCTTTGCGGAACGGCAAGCCTTTGGCTTTTTCGTCGGGCGCCAAGATCGCGTAGATATCGCGTAGCGTATCGATCTTAAACGGCTTCTTTTTGGCCGCTAAGTCTGCTGCGTAGTTGCAAGCATCGTCAAAGCATCGAATTTCTTCGTACGAAGGAATCAACGATGGATCGCTGATGATGCTTGGATCAACCGCGGCTTTGATTTCACTGTAGCTAAGGACTTCGCCTTCAAGCGCTGCATCATGATGGATGAGCGAGATGCGTAACCTATTGTTGAATTCGGCACGCGCAGCAGGGTTCGCGCTAGCAACTTTGGTTCGCCACGCGGTTACGATGCGTTCAACTTCGCTGAACCGAGCATCAATGTCTTCTGTTTCTTTATACCTAAGCACGATTGTATCCTGCTGATATTATTGAACTACGAGTGGCTTGCAACATATATGACCCAAACTGACCCGTCAAGCCACACGCCGTGCTAGGCGCGAAATCTGTCCGAATATCGGACAGTCTTGACGGCGGTCGATTAGCTCAAAAAAATCAGCCATTTGAGGCGAACTAGCCTGTGGATAACCATTGGCGCAATGCGTCATTGTACGGTTTTTGTGGAAAATTCTACGATTGCGAACAGCCAGGTGGCGAAATGTTGGGTTGCAGCAGTCGTCGAGGCCGGGATACGGATACTTCGCACCTTTATATGTCCGCGCGTCGCCAAGTCGCGGTACCGTGGTGTGTGCGCATAGTGGTGAACATACTAGGCGCGGCGTTGCTGGTTTTGATGCTGGTTGCCGGTTGTCGCATTGATTTTGATGTGATTGCGGTGCCTGATGGCGTACGCGACACGCCTTTGGATGCCGTTGCATCCGACAGCGCGACAGTCGACGCAAGCTTTGGGATCTGCGCAGTTGGCAACGGCAATGGCATGTGCCCAGGCGTCTGCATGGGTGATACTTGCGTGATCGATTGTGCCGGCGCTGGCAGTTGTCTGCTGCCAGTCGCTTGTCCTGCCGGCGTGCCGTGTGAAATTCGTTGTGGCACAGGCGCGTGTGGCGACATTGATTGTGGCAATGCGCGCAGGTGTTTGATCGAGTGCAGCGGCGATGGGAGCTGTCCTGGAGCGATCAACTGTGGTGATGGTGGCCCTTGTGATCTTGCATGCACGGGCACTGGCAGTTGCGCAGGTCCGGTGACCGTTGGAACGTTTGCGCTTATTGGAAACTGCAGCGGCGCTGGCAGTTGCCCGAGCATTGAATGTTCGGCGGCATGCGCATGCGATGTGACCTGTGCCTTAGGCGCGTGTAGCTCGGCGCCGGTTTGCCCAACCAGCTGCACTAGCAGCACGGGGTGTTCTTCTTCGCCACCTTGCCTGCCCAGTTGTTAGGCGCTGAATGGACTTAGTGTTGGCGTCTGCGGCCGCTGAGCCCAACGACGCCAAGCGCAAGTGTCACCAGGAGGCCTGCAGGCGCCGAGTGGGAGCCGCCAGCGGCGCAGCCACCATCGTTAGGTGCGGTTTCATTGCCGGCATCTTCCTCGACGAAGTCGTCGGTCTTGCCACCGCGCGCGGTTTTCCATAGGAATTTCATGCGGCGAATTTGCCCGTCGGTGAAACGTGCTTTGCAAGCATGTGCGTAGCCCATGAGATTATCGAGGGGATCAGCACCTGCTTCGTCAGGACAGCTATCTGACGCGCCGCAGGTGTACACCGCTGCTTTTTGCGATGGGGTGTCGCGTATCAAATCACCGTGCGCAATGCTGCCGCAGCCGAATTGAAACGTGTGCAACAAGCCCAACCAGTGACCGGCCTCGTGTACTGGCACGAGTGGATCGGAAAAGCCTTGTTTGGCTGGGTTGTAGCGCAGCACCATGTGGTCGCCGCGCTTGAGTCCGAGCCCGGGTGACACCATGAATTCGGCCCAACCCGTGACACGGTTACTGTCATTTGAGCCAACGATGTAGATGTTGAGATTGCGTCGGCCACGCACTTGTAGTTTGTCCCACAAGTCTTTTTCTTGTTGCGAGTACTGCGCCAAGTGATAGGTCGCAGCGTCGGCGTTGTAGTAGTCGATCTTGGCCAACTTAAATTTGAACGGGGTGCCTTGCTCGGCGAACTTCTGATTCATCACGTCGATCGTAATCGCGCGTGCATGCGCAACAGGCATATCGCCTTCGCCTTGCGGCGCACGCCGGACGATGTGCAAATACACTTGCACTTCGGCGCCAGCACCTTCGAGCGGATCGTCGCCTTTGAAGTTGTCTTCAGCATCTTGCGCTTTGCCAATCGCGTCGAGCAATGCTTGTGTTGGCTCGGCATTGGCACAGGCATCATCGGCGCCTTGGGCGGCGTCGGCGTGTGCAAGCGATGGTTTACACAGCAACGCGGTCGCAGTGAGCAGCGTTGCGGTGAGCGCACACAAGCGAGCGGTTGGCGACATACCCCGGGCTAGAGCAACCTTGAGGCCAAGCTGGCGCGCGCGTAGGTACTTGTAATTAAAGTCATTCTGGGAAAATATCGTGGTGCATGCTGTGACCACCAACGGCGTTAGTCAGGCCAACAAACCTCGATA
>JAKQOD010000487.1 GCA_029565465.1 Deltaproteobacteria bacterium | reverse complement strand
CAGGAACTCCGATCGAATAGGGCGTTTTTGAGCCGGGTAGGACACAAAGGAATGATTGCGAGGGGGCCAGATTGGTCCTATCAAGTTGCGACAAGACGCGACTGGCCGTCACGTGGGCGCGTCTTGTGGAGCCGTATGACGCAAGAGTATCCACCTGTTGAAGTACTGCCGTTTTCGTGGAGTGAAACGACGTGTTTAACGGACGCGGTGCGCGTACAGCCACAAAGCGATGGGCGTGCACCTTCGCCGCGCGCCCGGTTTGCTCGCGGCACGAGCCCAACGGCAATCGTTGCACCGGAAGACGGTTGGCATCCGTGCACGCAATGGCGATTTTTGGGGCCGCACGAAACTGTGTGCTTCTCGCTGGAAAACGATGTGTTCACAATTGAAGTGGTGGCCAATCGCCGCGAAGTGCCTGTGCCCGCGCCACTAGAAACGTTAGCGTCGGCGTCGTCAGGGTCGGCACCAGCTCCAGTCGCGCCTGCAAGTGCGCCACGTGCAAAGCGGCCAACGCTGCAGCAACATCAAGCGCGGGTGACAGTTGTCGACGAGGCCACGTTTCGCGGCATGCTCGATCGATTCTTAAAGATGTATCGGCCCGAGCAAATCGTGGAAGCGCATTTTGAAACGAAGCTGCTGTGCGCCGAAAACAACGGCGGCGTGATTTGCACGATCAATCGAAGTGCAGGTGGCGAACTAACGCTGCATTTTGAGCTTTCAAGTTCCGATGCCGATGACCGCGCCGAAGAACTGTTGGCGTTTCAAGCCGAGGTGTTTGCGCAATTTCCGTACGAGCGTTGCGCTGGATTCCAATTGTGAGTGTCCATTCTCGCCCAGATATTGTCATTTTTGACATCCACGAGGACTCGCGCATCAATGCGATGATGTTCCAATGCAAGCTGACATTTCATCGCGGTCATTGCGGATCACCGGCCGTCGCAGTTCGCACTTCACGCGGGTTGCCGTGATATTCGCCGACGAGCTTGGCTTGCAAGTTGAGTTCAACGCAATTCACGACCTGAAAAGCTTCGACACAAGTGTTTACGGCGGGCATCCGGGGCTCAAGATGCCAACACTGCATCTTGGCTCGCATGAATCGACGGGCACGGGTGATGACAACTGGCTTGCGGGCACTGACAATATTTGTCGCCGCCTCGCCGAGCTTGCTGGCCGTGCTGACGATCCTCGAGTGGTGCTTTCGCATCATCTAGCGTCGGACCTGCTGCGCAATGCGCAAGAGTTGGTGTGGAACGCCATGGCTACGCAAGTGCAGCTCGTTATTGGTATTCGTTTTGCTAAGCTGCCAGCTGATAGCGTATTTTTTCAAAAGGCAACGCTAGGCATGCAAGGCTCACTGGCGTGGCTCGACGCTCGGCTCGATGCGCTGCTCGGCGAACTGCACAGCCCGCGTGATGTCAGTGTGTTCGAAGTGTCGTTGTTCTGTTTGCTCGAGCACATCGTGTTTTGCCGCACGCTACCGCTCGATGAATTTTCGAATTTGCGCGCGTTTGCTGCAACGTACGGGCAACGCGGGTCGTCGCAACGTACGGTGTTTCGGTACGAATCCGCGGCCAGCCCCGCCGCCATTGCCCCGGTACCGTTCGTCGCCAAATGATGTCTGTAGGCCTGGTGCTCCGACGCCAGCGTTGCGCGCTGAACTCGGCGCGCCGTAATTGCGCGACAAGCTGAGATAGTTGCGATCGCAACTATCTTCATGATACGAAACCCGCATGCCAGATCGTGCGCGCGAATTGCGTGACTTGATGCAGCAGCTGTTCCGGCGCTTCGGTGCGCTGGCCAGCGACACGACGCCGTGCGGCAAGCCGCTTGCGATGGCGCATGCTCACGCGCTGATGCACTTGCGTGCGCACGGCGAGCAGACCCAGCAAGCACTTAGCCAACACCTAGGCATCGACAAAAGCAACGTTGCACGGCTGTGTAGTCGCATGATCGACGCTGGGCATGCAAGCCAACTGGCGAACCACGCTGACGGCCGCAGCCGCTTGGTAACACTGACGGCGCGCGGCACTCGTTTAGCGCAAGAGATCGAAGCTTCGAGCCTGGCGCGGTTTGCAGCCGTGCTCGATCAGCTTGGCGTACCGCAACAAAAGCAAACGATCGAAGCGTTGGCGCTATTGCTTGGCGCAATCACCAACTTGCCACCACCAAACACCGACGACGAATAACCCAGTCAGGAGTTACCATGTTGCGATTCACCATATTGGCAGCGGCTACCAGCGCAGCACTTGCT
>JAKQOD010000228.1 GCA_029565465.1 Deltaproteobacteria bacterium | reverse complement strand
CGATTCACAGGCGCTTGCCATGAGCGTGATCGCCCGCTGGCGGCTCTTGAGTTTGAATTTGCCGCAGTGGTCGTTTGAGGCACGCCTCGACGGCGCTTTCAACGGTGATGGCGCAAGTGGTACCGCAAGCTTCGGCGCCGCCTGGCACTGGTAACGCGCTCGGCGCTGCGACGCCTGCGACAGCCTGCGGCACGTCGATTTTGGCTATTTCTCGGCGAGACAGCGCTGGTAGTTAGCGGTATCCCACAGGGATGAAAAAGCGAACGAGTAACTTGCTGTTGTGGTTAGCGGCAAGCGCGGGCCTAGTGTCCACAAGCGCATGTGCTACCGGTAAACCGGCGACCACGATCGCTGCACCAACACCTAGCGGAATTGTGGAGCCAAGCCCAGTGCCAGCACCGGCTACGGTGCCGGCAACGGTCGCCGCCGTCGCGGTTACGCCTGCAGTGAAAGTGCGCAGCGTCGAAGGCATCACCGAATATCGACTCGGCAATGGCATGCAAGTGTTGTTGTTCCCTGACCCGTCACAAGCGTCCGTCACGGTGAACATCACCTATATGGTTGGTTCGCGCATGGAAGGCTACGGCGAGGCCGGCATGGCGCACTTGCTCGAACACATGATGTTCAAAGGCAGCAAGAAGTTCCGCAACGTGCTCAAGCTCATCGACGAGCGCGGTGGCCAAGCTAATGGCACGACCTGGACCGATCGTACGAACTACTATGAAACCCTGCCAGCCACCGACGAGAACCTCAATTGGGCACTCGACCTCGAAGCGGATCGCATGCTCAATGCAACGATTCTACCCGAGGACCTCGCTACCGAATTTTCGGTAGTTCGCAACGAGTTTGAAATGGGCGAAAATGACCCACAAGCCATTCTCGAAGAGCGCATGGCGTCAACCGCCTTCCTTTGGCACAACTACGGCAAGTCGACGATCGGCTCACGCGCCGACATCGAAAAAGTGCCGGTGCCTGCGCTGCGTGCGTTTTATGAAAAGTACTACCAGCCCGACAATGCGACCTTGGTGGTCGCTGGCAAGTTCGACGAAGCTGCCACCCTGGCGCTGATCGAAAAGAAATATGGCGTGTTGCCAAAGCCAGCGCGCACGATTGCGCCTACCTATACGATCGAGCCGCCGCAAGACGGCGAGCGCGAAGTAATGCTGCGTCGCAATGGTGATGTTGCGGTAGCTGGCGCCATGTGGCACACGCCGGGCGCCGCTTCGCCGGACTTCGTTGCGGCAACGGCAGCGTTGGACATCTTGACCCGGGAACCTTCGGGCCGCTTGTACAAAAAATTAGTGGAACCGAAACTTGCGGCTAGCGTTTCGGGCACGGCCTACAACTTCCGTGACCCGTATGTCTCGCAAGTCATGGCGCAAATCCGCGATGTCAAGAACGTCGACAAAGTGCTCGCCGCGATTACGGCCGAAGTGGAAGGTTTGGGCAACGCCAAGATCGACGCGGCCGAGCTCGAGCGCTGGCGCGCTGAAATGCTCAAAGAATATGATCTGATGTTTACCGATAGCCGCGGCTTAGCTGTCGGCCTTTCGGAAGCGATTGCGCTGGGCGATTGGCGCACGTTGTTTGCCACCCGCGAACAGATCAAAAAGGTCACGCTTGCCGATGTGACGCGGGTTGCGCAAACCTATTTCAAAAAGTCGAACCGCACCAGCGGCCGCTTTTTGCCAACCAAAGAAATTGAACGCGCGCCGTTGGTGGAAACGCCTGACGTCGCCAGCCTAGTCAAAGGCATCGAAAGTGGCGCGGCCGCGGAAGCTGGGGAAGCATTTGCGGCAACCCACGGCAACATCGATGCGCGCACGGTGCGCAAAGAGCTCAAAGGTGGCATTCGCGCGGCACTGCTCAGCAAAAAGACGCGTGGTGGCAAAGTGGAGATGGCCTTGACGTTCCGCTTTGGCGACGAAAAATCGTTGCAAAAGACCGCCGTGGTCGCCGACTTCGCGATGGCGATGCTCGAACGCGGCACGACCAAGAAGTCCTACACCGAGATCAGCGACCTCGAAAATAAACTCAAGAGCCAAGTGTCGGTTAGCGGCGGCGCTGGCAGTTTGCGCATTGGTATCAAAACCCTGCGCGATCAATTAGCGCCTGTGTTGGAATTGGCCGCCGAGATTGCAACGTCGCCAACCTTTCCAGCATCGGAACTCGAAGTAGTCCGGCAACAAATCTTGGCCAGCTTGGAAGAGCAACGCCAAGATCCGTCGGCACTTGGCTTTTTGCAGCTGCAACGTGCGTTGGCAAAATGGCCCAAAGACGACCCGCGCTACACTATGAGCATCGACGAACAAATCGAACAAGTGAAGAAGGTCAAGCTCGACGACGTGAAGGCGTTCTATCGCGATTTCGTTGGTGCTGGCCGTGGCGAGCTGACCGTCGTTGGTGATTTTGACGCCGACAAAGTGACGGCCCACGTCGAAAGGCTGTTTGGCGCTTGGGCCACGAAAAAGCCGTTTGCGCGGCTGCCGTCCAAGGTGTTCGAGGTTACGGCTGGCGAACAAACCATCGACACCAAAGATAAAGAAATGGCGTCGTTGACCATGGGCTTCGACGTAACCATGCGCTCAGACGACCCCGACTATGCAGCGTGGTTGATGGTGGGCCAAGTGCTCGGTGGCGACACCGGCTCGCGCTTGTGGATGCGCGTACGCGAAAAAGAAGGCTTGTCGTACGGCGTTGGTGCGTGGACGTCGGCGGAAGATGAAGATGCCGTCGGCTCATTCGGCGCCTACGCGATTGTGGCGCCGGCTAACATGAACAAAGCCAAAGCGTCGATCCTCGAAGAAATCAATAAGATTGCAGCGGGCGACGTTACCGAAGCCGAATTGGCGCGCGCCAAAGAGGGCTACGCCAAGCAAGAAGACACCAACTTGTCGAACGACGGTTATGTACGCAGCCAATTGGGGCGCAACGCCTATTTGGGTCGCACCATGGCCTGGCACCAAGCGTTGCGCGCGAAGGTTGCGGCGGTCACCGTCGCTGACGTAGCGCGGGTTGCGAAAAAGTACTTGGATCCGAAGAAGCTCATCGTGGTTGCAGCTGGCGATTTGGCCAAAGCTGGCAAGTAGGTACCTGAAGTTCGTTCAAGCGACAGCCGCGTCATGGTTTGACGCTGAAGCTCATTCCGCGCAGCGCTACTGTGCTGAAATGAGCTGGTCGAGGGCTGGCATGGTGGTTGCTGTTTGCAGCCGCTATGAAAGCAACGTTTGGCTTCGGTGCATATCTGGCGCTTGCCACCACAGGCGCTTGCAGCGTGGGCTTTGGCGCCGCTGCTGGTGTATCGATCAACACACGCGGTGATGTTTCCCTGACCACGCGCGTGCATACCCGCACCGGTTGGGGCAGCGACGCTGAGCATGGCAACAAGGTGGTGTGGTTCATGCCACAACTATCGGTTGGTGTTGGCTACGATCTGCAAGCGTCGCGGCTTCGGCTCGATGCTGGTGTGCCGTCGTTCGGCTGGGGCCACTACGACGGGGGCTGGCGGGTTGGGGCGCAGCTGATGGCACCACGGGTTGGCATCACACGACGCGGCGGGCAGTGGGGGCAGGCGTATGCCTGCGCGGGCGCCAAACTCGACTACAGCCATGCAGCGCACACCGCAACGCACTTCGACAGCGACTTTGCAACGCGGCGCCAGATGGTTGGCGTCACCGCCGAGCCCGATGTGTGCGTCACCCGCACTCGCCGCGTCATCGCGCAATTGATGCTTGCGCCAGCGTACGAATATCTATTCTTGCCGTGAACTTACTTGGTGACAAACGTTGTCGACGTTGCGCCGATATTGCCAGCAGCATCAGCAACCCGCAGCGCTAACGTGTGCGTGCCTTTCGCCAAGTTGGCCGGCATGTCGATGCGCAGGCTTTCGTTGGTGTCGTCGAAGATGCCATCAGCCGAAGCGCCCAGTTGCCATGGCGCGTCGTCAATCGAATACGCCATTTCCGTGATGATGCTGATTGCGTCGCTGGCTTTGGCACTGGCTTTGTTGCCATCGATGCGCAGGGCCTCGATGCTTGGGCGCTGATTGTCGATGGCAAACAATGCCGACATAAAGCTCGCGGTCATCGCGCGATCAGGCGAATTGACGCCGGCGTCCGACGACGAAACCCGCAAGCGATACCACCCGTCAGGGAACGTTTCGGTATTCCATTCCCAGCTGGTGCTGGTGAGTGGGGTTTTGCCAGTCGCTAAGCTACGCCAGTTGCTTTCACCGTCGCGGCGGACATCGAGCGTGTAGGTCGTCTCGTCGCTGTCTTGATTGTCGATTTTCCATTTGACCCGCAATAACGGCGACCGCGATTTGCCAGCTAGGTCCTTGAGCGTTGGCAGCGTTTCTTTGCTAGCTGGTTCGATCGTGATGTCTTCAATCGTCGTTGCGTTGTTTTGGGCAACGTAATACAGCGATACCCGGCGCAAGGTTGCTTTTTCGTCGCGCAGCGCCGCCCGGAATTGTAAGTAGCGGCCGGCTGGGCTCGCAATTTTGCCACCGCGGCCGCCGAGCGCAGCTGGGCCGGTAGCAGCATCACCGCTCAGCGCTTGCCACTCACTCCAGCCTGGGCCGGGTTTCGCGGTGTTGCCCGTTCGGGTTTCCATCACCACCGAGCCGGCGGCTTGGTAGGTGAGCCGGCCATAGTTCGACGCCGATTTGGCGTCCAGCACATCACTGACATAGCTGGCTTTGGTCGCGCGGCCGCCAGCGCGGTACAGCGCTGCTGCATCATCGGTTGCAAACACCAAGGTTTTGCCATCCCAAAGCAACTGCGACACTGCGCGTTCATCGACATCAAACGCCGTGGCAACGGTTTGTTCGCTGTCGATTTGATACACGCGGCCTTTGTCGGCCGCCGCAGCGTAAATCGTGCCGTCGGCATCGAGCGTGACGGCGGTAAAGTAGGTTTGCGTCAACGCATGCACTTGTTTCATGCGGCCGTCTTCGGTCACGTGGAACAACGCGCCTTTGCCCTTTTTGGCACCGCGGCGGCCAATGTCGGTCACCGACGGTGAGTCTTTGTCGGCGCCTGGCTTGGAACCGGCTTCGGGCGTTTTGGCGGCTTGGCCTTTGAGGGCGTTGGGTTTTTCACCGGCTTCAACGGCGCTTGGGTTTTTGCCCGGCCCAGTCGGTGGATCTTGCAGATCGTTGGCCGCAACGATCACGCCACCACGCGCTGGCGCCAACGCGATTGCCGAGATTTCATTGCCTGCAAAATCGGCGACGGCACGCGTGGTGCCGCTTTTTACGTCATGCCGGAATACCAAGGCGCGTTCGCTGGTGCCAAACCACACGGCGTTGGCTTTGGTGTCAACGGTCAGTGCGGTAACCCGTTTGTCGCCGGTGGCAAACACTTCTTTCACCGTTGCACCAGCGATTGAAAACACTTTGCCCGACGGCCCGACGCCGGCATACACCGTGCCATTGCCAGCAACGCCGAGCGACCAAATCGTTTCAACATCTTTGGCGGGTAGGGTGGCAACCGCGGTCGCTTTGCCGCCCGCAACATCGATCCTATAGAGCTTGTTGCCAGGCATTGTTGCGGCGTAGACCGTGCCGTCTGGTGCTTGGGTCAACGCGACAACGGCAATCGCGCCGTCGATGCTCAGCAGCTTTTTGCTGTCTTTGCCGGTGACGCGCAAGATGCTGCCCTTGCTGTCGGCGCCAAGTAGAATCGAACCGTCCGATAACCGGACGCTCGCCCAGATCGCATCGCTTTCGATGGCGACACGGCTCGTTTCCCAGCCCGGGCGCACTTCGCCCAGCGAGTTGATAATGGCGGAGGACGCGTCGCCTTGATCAAACTGGCTATACGACTCGACGGTCCAGGCAGCGGTAACAACCGCATGTGCGGTCAATGCAAAAGCAGAAATGCCAACGGCTGCGGTAGCGGCAACCAACGTAGTACGAAGTTTCACAGGAGCTCCATGACGTAAGAGGTAAGGATTAATCGTTGCTGACGCGGACCATCGTGCTGGCACCGCCGGAAAGCGCCCGGGCGCTCGGCGACACCGTCCGCACCACCGGCCGGTAGGCTTGGACTTTTTGTGATTTGGTGCCAGGCCGCAGCTTGTCTTGCACCGACGCTGGAATATCGCGCAGTGCTTTGCCTTCGTAGGCCAAGCCATCTTCGGTGTACAGCGACACGGCCCAGACATCGCCTGGCAGTAGCTTGCGGAACGCAGCGAGCAGCGTTGGCAAATCCACTGGTGGTGCAGCGTCGAGTTTCGCTGCGTCGCCGGGGGTGACTTCCAAGCTCACGAAGCCGCCGGCAAGGCCTGCTGGCACATCGACCGGCACCTGCTCGATGATGTCTTCACCATTCCAGGATTCCATCACGACGGTCACGTAGTTGCGTTGCCCAGGCGTCAGCTGATTATTGGGCAACCGCAGCTCTTTGATTTCGCCGTAGTTGGTATCAAACGTCAGGTCGACGCTGACTTTGACGCCTTCGACTTGCACGGGGGCATAGCTGTTGTTGAATAGCGGCCCCAGCACGCGAATGCCGCGGGTCGCGCCCATCACTGACGCTGCACCGTCGTTGGCGTAGACGTAGTCAACGAATGCCAATGGCTCGCCGCCTTTAATTCGGACCGACGACTTGATGTGCGCCACTACATTGTCGCGATCGGGCAAGTAGTAGGCAATGGCGTTGGTTACCGCCGAGCCAGCGAGGCCTGGTGTCAAAAACTTGTTGTTGACCATTTCGACATGAAATTCGCCGTGCTGCTTCGCACCCTTGGGGCCGAATTCAATATCAATATCGAGGGGAATCATGGGTGAGCGGACCTTGAGGTCAGCCGCGATTGACGATTGCCGATCGGACCACAGTGCACCGATTTCGCGTTGGGGGGTCGCCATCACGAACGCGCTTTGCGCCGATGCAATGACGGTGTGCACTTGCGATGTGGCAACCGGGGCGTAGATTTCGCCGGTCTGAAAAAACGGATGACCAAACGCCAAGATCGAATTGCCGTCGATATACGACACGGTGCCGGTCGCCGCGGCCGACATATCACCGCGCATCAACACCACAGCAATCGAGCCGCCCATCACAAACTTCGACGGCGCGGCAGGATCGCCACCGTTGCCTTGCACACCGCCGGCCGCGCCACCGCCGCGCGTCGGCAAAATCCCGGTGTCGCTGAACATGGATTGCAGTTGGGTAAAGCCCTGGTCAGAAAAGCCCGCAACCGACAACGGTACACCTGCCGGCACGGCCGAATCGCTCCCGAAAGCGACGGGGGCGCGCTTGGGCAGCGCAGGCAAGGCAAGAGCGCGGCGCGACGTCATTGCAGCGACGGCTGCGACCGCCGTAGCACGATCGTGGCTATCGTTTGCGGCAACCAATTGGCCGGCGCCTTTGGCACCACCGGGCCCGCGCCGGGGCCGCTTAGCGTCGTCGATCATGTATTGCAATGGCGTGCAGCCGCCCAACGCTATCTTGTTGAAGCGGAAGCCATACGAAAATGCGCACATGACTTTGTCGTCGATGTACAGCGGACTGCCCGACATGCCTTGCCAAAAGCCGGTGACCGCAAGCTTCGGATCGTCGGATTTGACCAAGACGATGTCTTGTTTGGGCAGAAAGTTCTTTACGACACCGACGACTTCAAACGAGAACTTCTCCGGGACATAGCCCTTCATGGTGGTGTAGCCAAAACCGGTTTGCCCGGCTTTAACTTGATCGAGCGGGTACACCGGCGGTCCGGCGTGCGCAACACCGAGTGTCACCCCACTCACAACAAAAATCGCAGCGCAAAGCTGCGTGATTGGCCTCATTACCGAAATGATAACTGGCTTCCCATGATGGCGCCGGTGCACTGGTCAAGATTTGGCGAAAAATTGACAGATGCGCTGCATCCATCATGGCCGGTGGCAGGATTCTGCCAGGGTTCACCGCGACCCTAGGTTCGCCATCGTTCCATGGCAGTGTCTAATATATTGAAATTACTGGCATGTATAAGCGATCCCAAAGGTCGAACCACAGTGGCACAACGACTGCATTAGTCCTTGGCAAGTCGTAACTGTATGTCGAACAAGGAAAACAATATGAGCGCATTTTTTGAAACCTGGAAGGGTATTGCTGACGCCATGGGCCGTTCGGAACGCTGGTGTCGCTACATGGCGCGTCGCACTGCCAACCCACTACCGGTCTACAAAATGGGCGGCATCGTTCGGATGAATGAGTCGGATCGCAATGACTGGTTGCTACGTGAACAGCATCGGCCAGCCACGGAGCTGCCCATCGGAGGCGAACCTGTGATGGCGCCGACGATCGTCCCGCCTGCGTTGCGTTTGATTGCGTAGCTTGTGCTAGAAATCTCAACGCATGACGCGACCGTTATCTGAATTGCGTAGCCCGGTGCGGGCTCTGTTCACCGATGTTGATGGCACGTTGACGACCGATGGTCGCATCGAAGCTTCAACCTATGCAGCGCTGGAAAAACTCGGCGCTGCGGGCGTGCCTGTCGTGTTGGTGTCAGGCCGACCGGCAGCATTTGGCCACGCATTCATGACGATGACGCCGGTGCTTGCCGCGGTGACCGAGAACGGCGGCGTGACGTTCATTCGCGAAGGCAAACAGCTGAAAAAGCTATACGGCGTGCCTGCTGCAAGCTTGCCGGAATGGCGGCGGCGCATGCACGAAGCCACCGTTGACGTCATGGCCAAAGTGCCTGGGGCCCGATTGTCGTCGGACTCGAAGTATCGCGAAGTCGATCTTGCCATCGACTGGAATGAAGAAGCATCGCTGAGCAAAAATGACGCCGAAACCTGCGTCACGCTGCTGCGTAAAGCTGGCTTTACCGCCACTCGGTCGAGCGTGCACGTAAACTTTGGGCCGCCGCATTTTGACAAGCTCTCGGCCTGCATGGGCGTGGTGCGGCAAGTGCTTGGCACCGATGGCAACGACCTGTCACCCTACTTGTTCGTCGGTGACGCCCTCAACGATGCGCCGATGTTTGGTGGCTTTCCAACGTCCGTTGGCGTCGCCAATATCAAACACTGGTGGGATGAGTTGTCGTTTAAACCGGCGTACCTCACCGAACGGCCAGAAGGCGCGGGCTTGCGCGAAATCGTCGAGCATATTTTGGCAAATCGTTAAGGCCGCATGCAGCTCACCGAGCCGGTGTTGATGGAAGCGGTGGCCGCCATGGCGCGCGGTGAAGCTGTTGCGTTTGCCACCGTGGTAAGCGTTAGCGGCTCCACGCCACGCCACCTCGGCGCACGGATGGCCGCCAGCACCACATCGCAGTGGGGCACGATCGGCGGCGGTCGGGTTGAACAAGAAGTTGTCGCTGGGTTGCGGCGCACGCTGCAAACGGGTGTCGGCGGTTATGTCGAGCATCATTTGGTGCGCGATTTGGCCATGTGTTGTGGCGGTTCGATGGGGTTTGCACTAACGCTGGCGGCGCCGTCGGCGCTTGCATTGCAAGCGGCTGTGGCTGGGCTGCGCAATGGTACTGGCGGTCAATTGCAAACGGCCGTCGACGGCAGCGGCTTTCGCTATATCGCCGCACCCGATGTCCTGCCAAACCAACCGCGGGTGCTCGAGGGCATGTTGTGCGAGCGGCTCGGCGTGCCACCGCGCGCGATCGTTTTCGGCTTAGGGCATGTGGCCCGTGCGCTCGGACCGTTGGCCCACGCGGTTGGCTTTAACGTGGTGGTCTGCGACGACGGCGAAACCAACGTCCATGACGAGCCGATGGTCACCCCAGCGTGGGCGAGTCGTTTGATTGAATCGTTTGATCCACGTGAGGTGGCCCACACGCTCGGCGGTTTTGGGCGCAACGATTACATTCTCATTGTCACGCGCGACCATGCGGTTGATCAACGCATTCTTGAAGCGTTGGTCGATGAACCCAGTGGTGCGCTCGTCGGCATGATCGGTAGCCGAGGCAAGGTTGCGCGATTTCGCAAGCGGTTGTTGGCCAAAGGCTTGATCGCTGCGGATGATGATCCGCGTTGGCTGCGCATTGTGGCGCCGATTGGCCTCGATATCGGCGCCGAGACTCCACCGGAAATTGCGGTCGCGGTCGTGGCGCAACTGGTTGCGCATTATCGAACCGGCCGCACGACGGCCGGGCAATGGTTGCCTCGATGACGGATGTCGCGTTGATCTTGGCGGCCGGGCGCGGCGAACGCTTAGGCGGCGTCGCCAAAGCGCTGCTCACTAGCGGGGATCGAACGTTCTTGCAAACCGTGGCCGCAACCGCCGCCGATGCTGGTATTACAACGTTGCTGGTCGTCGTGGCGGAACCTTATGGCGCTGCCGTCGCTGCGCACGCGGCCGAGGGCGAACATGCTGTCGTGTGGAATCCAGCTCCTGAGCGTGGCATGGCCAGCTCGATTGCGATTGGTTTCGCAACGCTGCTACAACGCCAACCAGCTGCGGCAGCGCCTGATCGCTCAGGCTGCTGGCTTTGGCCGGTTGATCACGCGTGGGTGCGGGCATCAACATTGCGCGCATTGCGTGCCGTCGCCATTGCCGATGCAACGTGCGAGGTCGTCATCCCAACGTATGCCGGCGACGCGCACGCGCGTGGCGGCCATCCGATTTGGATCGCGCGTTCAGCATGGCCGGCCATGGTCGGTTGCGTGGATCATCCGCACGGCGCACGGAGTGTGATCGCGGCCCTGCGCACGCGGCGGGTAATGTGTGATGATAGCGGGGTCTTGCGCGATTGTGATCAACCCGAAGATCTGGAACGCGGACATGCGTAGAGGCGTCAGCACGTTGGTTAGCCTCGCGTTGCTTGCGCCGGCTGCGATCGGCTTGAGTTGCACCCGCGCCAAAAAACACAGCACCTTGTTTTTGCCCGACCAAGAAGTGATTGCAACCAGCGACCCGCGGGTAGCGCTCGAACAAGAACTTTTATCAGATGTGCTGGAAAACTACGCCCACGATGAGCCGCCCGATACCCAGATTCCGGTGCTTGGCACGGTTAGCAATGCTCGCATCGGGGTCGGGCCAGGCGATCTATTGGCTGGCGATGAGCTAGCGCGCGCGCCAAGTCGTTGGCCCTTGGTGTTGGAAGCTCCCGCAACGGTGGTCTCGAAATTGTTGCGGGTCCATGTCTCCGCCGATCTGACAGCGGCGTGGGTGAGCGACGAAGTCTCATGGCGTGTGCCCGTCTGCGGCCGCATTGCGGTGGTGCCCTTGCGCATAACTGCGCTGTATGCACGCGATGGCGAGCGGTGGGCGAATGTTTTCGAGCATATGTCGTATGGCCATGAACCGGTAGCAAGCGCCACCGGCCTGCGCGGCCTGACGTTACGCCCGGCGGTGGTGTCGCGTAGTGTCGCTGATGCCATCTCACGAGCCTTGGCGCCCGTGCTGAGTGGGCGGCAAAGCGCCGCGCTGGCCAATGACGCTGATGCCGTAGCGTTGGGGCCGCGTTGGCAAGACGAGTTTCGCAGCGGCAGTGTGGGGACGGCGCCGATCGCGCCCATGCCATTGGTTGCCGAAGACCGCCGCGTTGGTGCGATTGGTCGTGACACCGCCACCGCGTCGGTTGGTTATTGGGTTGGCACGCTGATCGGCGAAACTACCGCAGGCAAAGTTCGCTTGCGCGGCTCCTTTGTCTTGGAGCGTCGCAATGACACTTGGATGATCATGCAGAGCCACATTTCGTCGCCTGTCGACGACGAAGAACTGGCCCAACGGATTTTCGGCACGGCGCTACAAGGCTTAAACCCGTTGCGCATCAGCTGCCAATAGCACCCAACGTTAGCGTGACTTCAATAACACTCGCGGCGCGTGGCCCAACCGGACCGCCACCTGTGGCTGATAGCTCGATAGTTTCCGCAACGCCTTGATTACGCAACATGGTCGTTATCGCACCAGCGCGCATCGCGCTTTGGGTCCAGGCGTCGAGTGGTGCAGGCGTCGCTGGGGCACCCCGTCGTGGTGGCGCGGCCGCGGGTGCCGGCCGCACGCTGCTGCGGATCGTTACTGCGGCCACTGGCAGGGTTGCGCTGGCCAGCAAGCTGCGTAATTTGCTAACCATGACGGTCAGGTTGGCAGTCGGGGCTTCGCTTATCCCAGCGCCGGTAAAAAACTTGATGTCCGGAAACCGGACGACAACGCCAGTCGCGGTTTCGGTAATCGTGGCCGCGCGTTTGTCGAAGGTTTGCCCGACGAAGTGCGCAAGTTCGGTGGTGCGCGCGCGTTGCGCTGCTGCTGCGCTGGCCAAGCGTAGCTGGGTTTGTATCAAGGCTTGGTTCTTGTCATTGGCTTGGCTAAGCTGGGTTTGGTTGGCGGCCAGTTGCGTGGTTAAGGTGGCAACGCGGGCTTCGACCTCGGTCATCTTTTTTTGCTGTTGTTGTTGTTCCAACATTAACGCCGTGACTTCGCTGCGGCGTTGCCCTAGTTCGGCTGGTGGCATGAGGCGCAATCTGGCAACGAAGCCGCCAGCAAAGCCGCCAGCTAACAAGAGCGTTGCGAGCGCGATGCGCCATCGCCAGTTCGTGCGTGGGCTGGCCTTGCTGCGATCACTTTCACGCGGCGAAGCGTCGGCGTTGTGGCGCGTTGGCAGGGGCAAAGGCGGAAAAACTACGATTCCCGAATCGGTGGCTGCACGTAATGCCATATTCGGTTGCTTTGCAAATTCGACGCCGCGCCAAGTGGGCGTAACTCATGGCGCTTCAGCACTGGTGGTGAGGCGGGCAGGCCTCGATTGAGTGGGGTCATCCCCCACAGCTTGTGCTAGCGGAACAAGCGGCGCGCCGCCGCAGCCGCCGTCCGTTTTACTGCTGCTACGTCGAGCGTCAGCAGTTGCCGATCCCGCACAACTACCGCGCCGTCAACGGCAACGTGGCGCACGTCATTGGCTTTGCTGGCGTACGCCACCACTGAATACGGGTTGGTTGCTGGAACCGTGTGCAGTTCATCAACCGACAACGCGATGATATCGCCGCGTTTGCCGATTTCGAGTGACCCAATCTGGTCGGCGAGACCCAGCGCGCGCGCTCCACCCATCGTGGCCAGGGCAACGGCTTGGGCTGCAGGCAAAGCACGTGGGCCGAGCCGCGGCTTAGGCAATAAAGCTGCGAGTCGCAACTCTAAAAACCCGTCGAGATTGTTGTTGCAGGGCGCGCCATCGGCACCAAGCGCGACGGAGACGCCGGCATCGATGAGTTCTGGCACTTCGCAAATGCCGGACGCGAGCTTGAGATTCGACGAAGGACAATGCAGCACATGCGTACCGGTGGAGGCCAACAACGCGCGTTCGGCCAATGAAAGATGGATGCAATGGGCAATGCCGACATGCGGTCCCACGATGCCGCAGTCGGCAAGATACGCGATGTTTTCTTTACCAAAGCGGCGCTGCACTTCAGCAATTTCGGATTTGTTTTCGCTGCTATGGGTATGGATGCGGATGTTGTTGCGCCGACCGAGCCGGCCAACTTCGCGCAAGAGTGTTTCGGTGCATGACAACGCAAACCTCGGCGCATAGGCGTAGCTCAAGCGCCCATCGTCGCGGCCGTGCCAACGTGCGATCAGCGCTGCCGCTTCATCGAGCGACGCCTGTGTAGTTTCGCGCAAACCAGCAGGAATCGCCGGATCGTCAGCATCCATCATGGCTTTGCCAATCGTGGCGCGAATGCCACTGCGCAACGCGGCCTCGAAGATCGCATCGGTGTGATGCACCGAGCCCATATCCAAAATTGCGGTGGTGCCACCGAGCAATAACTCGGCGACCCCAAGCTCGGCACTGGCACTCATGGCGGCAGCGTCTAGCGAACCCTCGTACGGCCAAATCACTTTTTGCAACCAGTCCAACAGTTCCAAGTCGTCAGCGCGACCTCGCGCCAACGATTGGCACACGTGGGTGTGGGCTTGCACCAAGCCAGGCATCACGATGCAATTGGTGCAATCGATGATGTCGTACTGCGATGTTTGCGGCGTGTAATCGCCACCAACGTGGACGATCACGCCATCGCGGCACGCTACATCACCGGTTGCAATCCGATGATCCGTTGCAACCGTTATGATGGTGCCGCCGCGAAAAATGATTTCGCTGCGGCTGCTCATGTGGTGGGCAGCTCGCGGCCGGAAAAGCCGTCGGGAATCAGATCAATCAAGCGCCAATCGCGGCGTTCGCCGGCGCTGTTGACGGCGGTGACAATAAACGTCTTGGGGTCGCGGGCAAATTCAAGCAACACTTGTCGGCACATGCCACACGGCGACGACGGCGGCGATGCATCGGTCGCGACCACGCAACAGTCGATTTCGCGGTGCCCCGCGATGACCGCGGCGCCCACCGCATTGCGTTCAGCGCAAATGCATAAACCGTACGATGCGTTTTCGACGTTGACGCCGACGAACTCAGCGTCGCCGGCGCAGATGATCGCGCCAACGCGGAATTTGGAGTAAGGCGCGTACGCGCGTTGCTGCGCTGCGATGGCGCCTGCAATTAATGCTGGCATGCGATCAGCCACGAGGGTTTTCTCCTGCGCTTAGTTTGCCGAGAATCTCGCTGAGCAAGCGCTCAAACGTGGCGCGCACGCGATCGGCGGTTTCGGTCACTTCGTCGTGCGACAGCGCTTCACCGGTGATGCCGGCAGCTTTGTTGGTGATGCACGAAATGCCGATGACTTTGGCGCCCATGTGATTGGCGACCACAACTTCGGGCACCGTTGACATGCCGGTGGCATCGCCGCCTAGCACTTGCAGCATCTTTACTTCCGCCGGCGTTTCGTAGCATGGCCCCGGCATGGCTACGTAGACGCCTTCTTGCAACGCAATGCCAGCCGCTTGCGCCGTTGCTTTGACCATCGCGCGTAGGGTCGGACAGTACGCTCGCGTCATGTCTGGAAACCGTGGCCCAAAGCGTTCATCGTTGGGGCCACGCAGCGCATGGTCGCGCAACATATCAATATGGTCGCGGATCAGCATCAGCGTCCCAGGTTCCCACGACGCTTGCAGGCCACCGGCGGCATTGGTGATGATGAGCGTTGACGCACCAAGCGCGACCAGCACGCGGGCAGGGAACGCGACAGCTTGCGCGGTGTGGCCTTCGTATAGGTGCACGCGCCCCTGCATCGCGACGCACATCGCGCCGTTGCGTGTCCCGATGACCAGCCGACCTTTGTGGCCGTGCACGGCCGAGCGTGGAAAATGCGGAATGTCAGCGTAGTCGATAGCGACGGCGTCTTCGAGTCCATCGGCAAAGCCGCCGAGGCCTGAGCCTAAAATGAGTCCGGTTTTCGGACGGCGTGCGCCCATGCGCTCGCGCACGTAGTCTGCGGCTGCCGTAACCCGTTCAAATTGATCGGCGCTCATCGCAACACCTCCAGAATCCGGGACGTTGGTTGCGCTGGTGGCGCGAGGTCACTCATTTCAAATGCGCTGGCCAGCAACGCTTTGGCTTCGCCAAGGCGACCATCGGTAGCCGCCAGGTTGTGATGAATCATGATTTGCGGCGCCGCATCAGCGGCGATCTTTTCGCCGACAAACGCATCGACCACCAAGCCTGCGCCGAAATCGATGACGTCATCTTTGCTGCGCCGCCCCGCGCCGAGCAACAGCGCAGCGAGCCCGAGCTTCTCGGAATCGATGCGTGCGACATAGCCTTGCGGCAAATTGAATTCGTCGCGATGTTGCGCTTTGGGCAGCACGCGGCCCGGTGAATCGCACACAGCAGGATCGCCGCCTTGGGCTTCAACCACCTTGCGGAACACGTCCAAGGCCTGGCCGTTGCCGAGCACTTCGATGATCTTGGCACGCCCTTCGTCGGCGGTTTTGGCGACGCCACCAAGCACCAACATTTCGCCGCCCAACACCGCCGTGAGTTCGCGGGTGTCGACCGGGCCACCACCGCGCAGCACTTCGATGCTTTCGCGAATTTCCAAGGCATTGCCAATGGTGCGCCCGATTGGTGAGTTCATGTCGGTGAGCACGCATGTCACTTGTTTGCCTGCGCCACGGCCGATCGCGGCAATCGCTTTGCACAAGACCCGCGCTTGCTCGACGGTTTTCATGAACGCACCGGCGCCAACTTTGCAGTCGAGCACCAGGCCATCGATGCCTTCGGCCAGCTTTTTGGACATGATCGACGATGCGATCAGCGGCACAGATTCGACAGTGCCAGTGACGTCGCGCAACGCATACAAGCGTTTATCTGCCGGTGCTACCCGGGCGGTTTGGCCAATCAAACACGTGCCCAGGCTGCCCACCAATTCTTTGAAGCGCTCGATCGGCAAGTCGACGCGAAAGCCGGGAATTGATTCTAGCTTGTCAAGCGTGCCGCCGGTGTGGCCTAAGCCCCGGCCCGAAACCATCGGCACTGCAACGCCACAGGCCGCGACGGCGGGCGCGAGCGGAATCGAAATCTTGTCGCCCACGCCGCCCGTCGAATGCTTGTCGACTTTGCGCATCTTGATGGCGGAAAGATCCAGCACATCGCCCGAGCGCGTCATGGCGTCGGCCCAGGTTGTGAGCTCGCGATCGTTCATGCCTCGGAAAAAAATTGCCATCAACATGGCTGCGATTTGGTAGTCGGGCAGGCTGCCGTCGGTAACGGCGCTCACAAAGGCGCGCAAATCAACGTCGCTTAGCTCGCCACCATCTCGTTTTTGTCGAATCAACTGGGCCGGAATCATTAGTAGCCTTTGGCTTTCGCGTCTGCGGTACCCGTGACGATCGCAACCGACGCCGATGCGCCAACCCGATTCGCCCCGGCCTGCGCCATTTTGAGAGCATCTTCTGCAGTGCGCACACCACCCGACGCTTTGACGCCGACGTCGCTACCAACGATGCTCCGCATCAACGCCACATCTTCGACGGTCGCGCCACCTTTGCCAAAACCCGTCGAGGTTTTCACGAAGGCTGCGCCTGCCATCTTCGACAACGCGCAAGCGATGATTTTTTCTTCTTGGTTGAGCGCCGAGGTCTCCAAGATCACTTTGACGCCAGCTGGTGCTGCCGCTTTGACGACGCGGCAGATGTCTTCAAACACGGTTTCGTAATCGCGCGACTTAAGCGCACCGATGTTGATGACCATGTCGATTTCCTTGGCGCCTTGGCGCACCGCTTCGCGCGCTTCGTACGCTTTCGACGTTGGGGCCATCGCACCAAGCGGGAAGCCAACCACGGCGCACACCATCACGTCGGTGCCCGCAAGCAATGACTTGCAAAGCGGCACCCAGGTGGTGTTCACGCACACTGACGCGAAACGATATTTGCGAGCTTCTTCGCAGAGCTTCACAACTTCGTCACGGACGGCTTCAGGCTTGAGCAACGTATGGTCGATGAGCTTGCCAAGGTCGGCTGGCACCGCGCCCACACCGGGTGCAGCGCCAACCCGCATTGCACCAGCGCCTTCCATTGCCCGCACCGACCACGGCCGGCGTACGACGCACGAGCCGCAGCTTGCGCAATCTTCGCCGGGAGCTTCGTCGTTGTTACATTCGCCACGTTGGTGTGGTGGCAAAACTTGTAAAGCGCGGGCGCCTCCGGTTGAGGTAAGGCGTGCTTGCACTTTGCTGGTGATTAGATCAACTAGGCGATCCACTTCGCTGGACATCGTGCCTGAATATACCCCGTCTTCGGGGCGATACAGCGACGGTACGCGACTATTTCGTGGGCAATCCCGCAGCCGCGCTGCCTTGGCTTGCAGGCCCTGGCAAGTCCTGCGCAAGGCGAAAGGTAACGTCGGGAAAACCGCGGTCGGCGCGTTGTTCAGACCCGCCAGGCTTGCGGGCATTTTTGAGCTTGGTTGCAGACTCAACCCATTCGAACTGGCCCACTGCGGTAACAAAGCCTGGCGTGCTGGTCGCAGCGTCCCACTCCGCTTCAGTGAGCAGGCGCGCATGGTTCGCCGTTGCATAGGACCGCGCTGCGGTGTACGGCACGTCGACGACATTGCTATCGTCGGTGCTTGCTCCTTTGGCTCGTTTGCCGAGATGCGGAAATGCTTGGCGGAGTTGGGTGACGGTAACGGTGCGTTCGGCGGCGAAGAACCATGGTGTACCGTCCGGTTTCCGGACTAACAGCATGCCCGCTGGCGCAGTGATCGGTGCTGGCTTGGCCGGAGCAGGTATGACTGCTGCAGGTGGCGCTGGGGTGCCCGGTGGCTCAGGGCGCGACGCTGGCGGTGGCGTTGCGGGGCCCACTGGCTTTCGCGTGGCGTAAAGCACGACGCCTGCCAGAAAAATGCCGACGCAGAGCGCTGTTAGTAGCCACGCCCACAACGGCAAGCCGCGGCTCGGTGCGCCAGCTTCCGCCAAGATCGAATCACTTGGCGCAATTGATGATTGGCTCGGTTCGTCGTCGGCGTAGGTTTCGGGCGGTGGCAAGGTGATCGGTCGCGAGCGATCCCGCACGGCGACGCGAGGTGCGGCACTTGGGTCGAGCTTGCCAACGATGTTGGTCAAGGCTGCAGTCAGCGCAGGGTAGGCCGGCCGATCGCCGGGGGCTTTTTCCATCATGCGGCGGGTCAACGCCGACAAGTCGGCGTCGACGGAGCTCCGGGCCGTCCGGGCATCTGGCGCCGGGTTGCGCAAGTGGCGTGCCACCACTTTGAGGTATTTGTCTTCGCCTGGTTTGCCGGTGCGAAATGGCGGGATACCGGTCAGCAAAAAATACAACGTGCCGCCCAACGCGTAAATGTCGACGCGTTCATCGATGGCGTCGCCACGCGCTTGTTCGGGCGCAATGTAATCCGGGGTACCGACGACAACGCCCAACGCGGTAAGCGCTGGCTCATTGCCCGGATCGAGCGGCTTGGCCAAACCGAAGTCGGTGACTTTGACACGACCGTCATGTAATCGCACCAAGTTCGAGGGCTTCACATCGCGGTGAATCAAGCCCGCTTTGGCGGCTGCTTCAAGCCCACTTGCCGCGTCGAGCGCGGCTAAAGCCGCCGTCGCTGAATCGAGCGGGCCGCCTTTTTCAACCATGGAACCGAGGTCGACGCCATCAAGATATTCCATCGCGATGTAGGGCCGCTCGTCGAACGTACCCGTCGCAAAGACTTGCACCACCGCAGGGTGGCTAACGGCTGCGACGGCGCGGCCTTCACGCACGAATCGGGCCCGCAATTCAGGATTATCGCGATGCTTTTCAGACAGCAGCTTGATCGCGACTTTGCGGTTGAGCCCCACATCAACCGCCCGATACACTTCGCCCATCGAACCGGAACCAATGGTGCCATCAATGCGATATGCACCGATGATGGTTCCAGGCGTAGGGGCAGGCACGATCTAAGCATATGCCAGTCTGCGTGGCCCTGGTGGCTGGCAGCGGCTGAAAAACGCTTACAGCGGCGCATCTTCGGCTCGAGCCTGACCGGTGTTCGTGACTCTCAACCTGATCCTGACCGACTAACCGTGTCGGTGACCGTGACCGTAACCGTAACCGTGCCCGTGCCCGTGCCCGTGCCCGTGCCCGTGCCCGTGCCCGTGATCGTGATCGTGACGGTGCCCGTGATCGTGACGGTGCCCGTGCCCGTGCCCGTGCCCGTGCCCGTGATCGTGCCCGTGCCCGTGACCGATGCCCGC
>JAKQOD010000470.1 GCA_029565465.1 Deltaproteobacteria bacterium | reverse complement strand
TCGCCGAGATCGACCGCCACCAGATCGCACCGGTAGCCAGGTGCAATGCGGCCCACCGGCAGCCGCAGCATGGCGCCGCCGCCGACGGTGCCCATGGCATAACAAGCCTCGGCGCTGATGGCTTGGCCGTCGATCCGATGGACTTTTTGCAGCAGCGCCGCAGCCCGCATTTCATCGAATACCGAAACTCGATTATTCGAGCAGCCGCCGTCGGTGCCCAGCCCAATTTTGACTCCACGTGCCGCCAGATCGACGATATCGGTAACGCCATCGCCCAAAAACATGTTGGAGCCCGGGCAGTAAGCAAGTGAGCCGCCGCGTTCGGCCAGCAACGCTCGCTCGTCGGCATCAAACCAGCACGCGTGCACAACGACCATGTTGGCCAGGTCGACGGGCAGGGCCGCCACCGCGTGCATCGGGCGTTTGCCAAAGCGCGCCAGCGACTGCTCAACTTGGTATTGTTCTTCGGCCAGGTGAATGTGCCATGGCACGCCAGCGTCGCGGGCACAGCCAGCGCCGGCTTCAATCATGGCGGGCGTCGCGCCGTGCTGGCTATGTGGCGCGGGCTGAATCGTGACCATGTGGCGACCGTCGGCGCCGCGCGCATGCTGCTTGCTGAGCGCTTCAAAATTGGCCACGGCTTGCGGAATGGTTTCGCGATACGCAGCTGGCGCACCGTCCCAGTCGTAGAAACAGCGTGCCATGACCATGCGCATGCCCAAGCGCTGTGCGGCGCTGATCACGGCGTTGGCGTAGTCGTTGCCAGCGTGGTTGATATAGAAAAAATCGCACACGGTCGTCACCCCGTGCAACAACATTTCGCCAAACGCTAACAGTGCGCCAGTGGCAATATCATCGACGGTGAGCACGGGCGAATAGCGATAAAGCGCACGATCGCGCCACTGCAAAAAAGGCAAGTCGTCGCCGATACCGCGCAACAGCGATTGAAAGCTGTGATTGTGCGCGTTCACCGTGCCTGGCACCATGGCGCGATCGTTCCATGCGACACGGCTGGCCCCAGCGCTGCGTGGATCGGCCGCGATCACGGCCGGCTCGTCGACAGCGAGAATAACGCCGCGCTCGGCGAGCACCGCGGTTGCGCCACGTTGCACGCCGTCGATGACCGCGCGGTCGGCTTGATAGATTACCAGGTCTGCAGCCATGCCCCGATATCACAACCTACGCGGTTTGGTGTAAAGTCGCGCGGTGGAAGAACTGCTCGCTCAGATCGCGGCTGGCAAATTTGCGCCAGTGTATGTGCTGTCGTCGGAGCACCCGATCTTGATTGATCGCATCGTGGCAGCGCTGCGCGACGCGGTGGTGCCACCGGCGTTGCGCGCGTTCAACTACGACGTCATCGAAGGCAAACCCAGCGCGCAGCGGATCGTTAACATGGCGCAAACGCTGCCGATGATGGCGACCAAACGCATGGTCTACATCCGCGATCTGGCCGGCCTGCCGACCGATGAAAGCGACGCATTGCTGGACTACTTTGCATCGCCAAATCCATCGACGGTGTTGCTGGCCGTGACCAGCAAGCTCGATAAGCGGCTCAAGCTGTACGCCACGCTTGGCAAAAAGGGATGGCTGCACGTGTTAACCGCGCCGCGGCAACTTGCGCCATGGGTGCGGGCCGAAGCGGCGGCGCGTAACGTCAAGATGGATGCCGCGGCGATTAGCCGGTTGCTTGATGCGGTGGGCGATGACTTGTCACGTATTGCAGTGACGATCGAACAACTCGGCTTATTTGCTGGCGACCGACCGGTTGCCGTTGCGGATGTCGACGAGCTGGTCGCCGATACCCGCGAGCGCTCGGTGTTCGAACTTACCGATGCATTGGGCACCGGCTCGTTGCCGGGTGCGCTGGCCGCCGTGCACTCGTTGTGCGACCAGCGCGAAAGTGCGGTCGGCGTGGTTGCCATGCTAGCGCGATTCGTTCGCCAAATGGCTGGCGTGCATCAAGCGCGCGCCCAAGGCGCGGCTAAATCGGAGCTGCCAACGCGGCTTGGGGTGCCACCGTTCGTCGTCGACAAAGTTATTGCCCAAGCGCGGCTGTACAGTCCCAGCGCGCTGGCTGCAACCACTCGTGCGTTAGCACTCGCAGACCGTGCGCTCAAAGGTGATCCAACGCTGGATCCTGCGGATCCAGGGGCAGGCGGCAG
>JAKQOD010000467.1 GCA_029565465.1 Deltaproteobacteria bacterium | reverse complement strand
GCTGCCGTCGATCGCGAGCGCCCAGGTCCAGTTGTCGCTCACCGGCGAGCTAACAACCAGATTGCCATCGGTCCGAGTGTCGACGTTCCATTCGATCCGCGTGGCGCCTTTTGGGCCAGGTTTGGTCCGCACACGCATGGTGCGATAGCCAAGTTCGGAAATGTTTTCGAGCCGATGCGCACCCGCAAGTGGATACATTTTGCAGGCGTCGCGACACTGCAAAACGCCATCGAGAATCCAAATCGATTTCACGTTGTACTTGGTCGAGGCAACGCCAATGAGTTCAGCAGGCGTGTTGGCAAGCTTCGCAAGCTTGGCAGTTAATTCTGGCAGCTCACGCTCACTTGCGGCAGGTAAGTAGAGTTCGTACTCCTTGATCGCGCGGTCGTAGTCGCCCTCGTCTTCGTACAACATGGCGATATTGAAGTTGATGTTTGGATGATGCGCGAGTGCTTGCAGCTCGCGATACTTGAGCACCGCTTCAAGATATTCGTGTTTCGCCGCTGCGGCCGCAGCCTCGCGAAAAAGCTGGCTCGCAATTTCTTGCACTTTAGGGGGCAAGCCCGGCACTTGTTTCGGCGCATGCGTGCTGGCAGGTTGATCGGCCCAGCTCAACGCTGGGAACAGCAGTGCCAATGCAACCCAACAACGTTTCATGCTGCGATGGTAGCACACACGCTGAAACGCTAGACGGCTTCGACGGCTTGCAACCCAAGCAACGCCATGCCGTGGGCCAAGACGGTTTTGGTGGCTTCGGTAAGCGCGAGGCGTGCCGCGCGGGTGTGGCCGTCTTCGCATAAGACGCGCAGCGTCGCGTCGCCGTTACCCGCCGTGTAGAACCGCGAAAAATCGCCGGCAAGTTCGAGCAAGTAATGGCAGATGACATGTGGTTCACAGTTATTGCCGGCACGGACAGCCATGTCGCCGTAATCCAAGATCCGGCGCGCCAGCGCCCATTCGCCTGGCTGCGTGAGCTTGCTGAGATCCGCGTTGGCATGGCCGTCGCTGCCGGCTTTGCGCAAGATCGACGCGCAGCGGGCGTGTGCATATTGCAAATACACACCCGAGTCACCGTCGGTCGCCATCACTTTTTCCCAATCGAAATCGACATCCTTTTCGCGTTGGCTCATCAAGTTGGCAAACATCACTGCGCCGATGCCAACCTTCTGCGCGGTGCCCGCGATGTCGGTTACCTCTGAGGTTCGGTCGTTGTTTTGCACCGATGCTTGGATGCGTTCGGCAATTTCATCGCTAGCTTCGTTAAACACGTCTTTGAGCAACACCACGTTGCCACCGCGGGTCGAGGTTTTTTTGCCGCCGATGCGCACCAAGCCAAACGGCACGTGTTCACACTTGCTCGACCACGCGTAGCCCGCTTTGGCCAACGCTTTCCACAGCTGTCGGAAGTGCAGGGCTTGGCCACGATCGACGACATAGAGCGAGCGCGCAAAATGATAGGTATTCCAACGATATTGGGCGGCGGCAATATCACGCGTTGCATAGAGCGTGGTGCCGTCTTTGGTCACGAGCAGCATTGGCGTTTTTTCGCCGTCGAGCTCAACCACCTGCGCGCCTTGGCTCTCAGTCACCATGCCTTTGTCACGCAGTTCGGCCATCACCCTCGGCATATCTGGTTCGTACGCACTTTCGCCGCGGATTTCGTCGAATTTGATGCCGAGCATCGCGTACACGGTTTCAAACTCGGCCCACGATACATCGCGAAACTTTTGCCAAAGCGCGCGCGCTTCAGCGTCGCCGTCTTCCAGCTTTTTGAACCAAGCCCGGCCTTCATTTTCTAAGTCAGGATTGGTTTTCATTTCATCGCGGAACCGGACGTACAGCGCGTTGAGGGCGGTAACGTCAATCGGCTCCGGCGCGCCCCATTTCTTGAAGGCCGCGATGAGCATCCCGTGGGTGGTACCCCAATCGCCAAGGTGGTTGATGCCGATCACGCGATACCCAAGCCCGCGGAAGATCTGCGCCAAGGCATGGCCGATTACGGTCGAGCGGATGTGATGGAACGCCAGGTGCTTTGAAATGTTTGGCGACGAATAATCGATGCAAATCGTCTGATCCGCGCCCGGCTGCGGCAGCAACGTGCCAGCGGCTGCGCGTTCAACGCAATATGCGAATACCGGGCCGCGTTGCAGTTGAAAATTCACGAAAGGCCCGGCCGCAGTTGCACTCGCCAGTAAATCCGTTGGCGCAAACTTGGCAACAATCTCGGCAGCGACCACGGCCGGGTTTTTGCCTTGTGCTTTTGCTGCGGCAAAACAACCAACTGCAAAGTCGCCCATTTCGCGGCGGGGTGGTGCGTCAACTGCAAATGATGCAGCTGGCAAATCGGTAGCGCGCGCCATAAAATCGGCACAGGCAGCAGCAAACGGCGTATGAAAAGACATGGCGCCGCGGAATCTATCACACTGCAACACCTTTCCGCGCACATTTCGCAGCGCTGCTGTGACCACCGATGAGTCGCCACGTAACGATCACTGCCTACGCTGGGCGCGATTCTTATCCCGGTAAATTGACCCCCGCGGATTTGCCGTGGTACCAAGTACTTAGACATACCTTGATGGTCGGATAGGGCCGGCTGGCAAAGGCGATGTTCGGTTGACTAGATTTCGTACTTCCTTCGGGGCAAACATCAGATGAGCAAAATCGTCCTGTGCGTAGATGACAGCGTCACGATGCAAATGGTTGCGGATATCACATTCCGTGGCACCGACCTCACCTATGTTGGGGCTCGCTCCGTCGACGAAGCGATGGAAAAACTCAAGGGCGCCAAGCCTTCGTTGATTTTGGCTGATGCGCAGATGCCAGGAAAATCTGGCTATGAGCTTTGCCAAAGCATCAAGTCAGATGCCAAGTTTGCCGATGTGCCGGTAGCAATTCTGGTGGGCAACTCTGCGCCCTACGATGCAGGCAAAGGCGCCGCCGCCGGTGTTGATGCGAACATTACCAAGCCGTGGGACACCGCGGTTATGTTAAAAACCTGCCAGGATTTAGTTGCCGCAGGCTCGACGGTTCGGCCGGGCGCCGCGGCGGCTGCCGCAGCACCTGCGCCACGTGCAGTGACTGCAAATCCAGCTCCGGCCGCAAAACCA
>JAKQOD010000439.1 GCA_029565465.1 Deltaproteobacteria bacterium | reverse complement strand
GGACGAGATGCCGATCAATATCAAAAGAAGAAGGAATAGCATGAATAATATTTGTCCGACTTTGATGATCTTGGCTTTGCGTTCGTGCTCGTCAAAGTGCTTACGGTAAATGCCCCATAGCTGGACCGTGATGTAGCGACGGTAGAGGCACTGCGCTAACTTTTCTTTGTCTTTGGGGTCGACGGTTTCTGCGACAATATCTCGCTCGATGGCGTTGAATTCGCTTGTGTTGAACACGTCGTCGTCCCTAATTGCGCCGTAGTTTTTGCTCACGAATAGAGCTTTGGCGGCAGCTAGACTTGCGCTCATCCCGCAGATCAGCGCGAGTGCGTAAATTGAATCATCGCAACACGGAATGAATCCTGCGCCGCCGCCTCCTGCACCGCGATCTATGCCTGGACCGATAGAGGTACGCAGAGATGGAGATGACTAAATTGACTGTCAGATTAAAATGTAATATTATTAATAATAACAATATGTTAGTTGACATAGTTGGGATTATGCGACGCAATCGAAAAGGGCGGTTTCGGGCCTGATTTCAACTACACTGCTCGCATCAAAATGGTGACTCGCGGCAGCCGTGATCGTGAACGTGGCAAGAGTGTCGACCTCCCCGCTTGGTGGTTGGAGTTGGCGCGCAACGCGGCCGAACACTACGGTGGCAGCTACAAGGAGTTGGGTACGGCGTTGGCGCGTGCGGTTGGTCGGCGCGCTGCGTGGCATCAATCGGCAATCGTGCGCTTCTTCCAAGAGCGCAACGCGACCGAAGAAATGGCCGAGTCGTTTTGTGTTTTGTTGCAGGTGCCGCGGTTCCGTTTTGTCGCGCGCAATGCCGCTGAAGCTGCAGCGCTTACTGCAACGGCTGCTCGGTTTGCCGCGTCGTAGCCGTGGCGTGGTAGCGATAAAACAAGAGGATTGAAACGCAGTGGTACTCAGCATCGCTTGATTGCGTGACGTTGATGTCATCTATCACGATGCGGCCGCGTTGCTCAGTGAGCCAAGCGGTGGCAGCCTCGCCCAGCGTGTTGCGCTTGTCTGGCGTGGTGGATGAAAATATTTTGACGCCTTCGAGCATCGGCGGCGTGGCCGCTTGCACGACCTCGCTGCTACGCCCTGCAGGTGCCCTGGTTGCCGTTTTGCCCCGTACCGCCGCCATACATGCTGCCTAGCACGGCGCGGCCGCCAGTGCGAGCTGTTGCGCGTGTGGCGACGAAATGACGCGACGGAGAATTTCGGACGTGCGTGAACGCTGACCTTCAGCGAGGCCGAACTTAAACGCTTCCATCACCGTGGTTGAATTGTCGCCGTGAGGCGGCTCGATATCGAAGGCCGGCCACTCGGAGCGATGCGGGCGGATTGACTTTGTAGGACACCGTCGTGTGCGTTGGGCAACGCCCCTGCGTGGAATGACCTCATTGGCACATTGACAACTTGTCAAATGGTCCTAAACTCCATGAGTGCTCAATCCGGCCAAGCCGATCGACATGGCAAAGCTGCGCCGCTTTGTGCAAGAATGTCTGAGTCAACATACGGTCATCTACTCGGCGCATGCACGGAGCCGCATGGCAAGCCGTGTGGTGTCATTGGACGATGTGCATCGTGTGCTGACTGGCGGTCGCTATGCCATCTCTGATTATCGTGCGGAATTCGCCGCGTGGAGCTACACCGCTGAAGCGCAAGGCGTGCGCATCGTGTTTGCCGTTACCCTTGATGAAGCCGGCAACGCGCTCATCGTCATTAGCACCGTGAGGATCAAATGAAGTGTTTTGTCTGTGGCAGCCAACAAGCCAAACTCATCAAACGTGATCACCTCTTTGTGGAATCTGGCCTCACCTCGGTGACACTCAAAGGATGTACGTTCATTGCTTGCAAGCAATGCGGCGAAGAAGCGCTGCAGCTGCGCAAGCCGCTGGTGCTCATGCGTGCCATCGCGCGTCAACTGGTTTTTAAACCCGCCCCGCTGACTGCCGAAGAAGTAAAGTTTCTGCGCGGCCATGTCGGTTGGTCGAATCAGCAAGTGGCAGAAGCCATGAATGTCTCGGTCGAGCAAGCATCGCGCTGGGCAACGGGCAACGGCACTGGCGCGGGGATGGGCGCATCGGCCGAAGAACTCTTTCGCATTCTGATCTTTATCGAGTGCATGAGCCCGGCGGAGCTGGCAAAGGCCGTCACCGAGATCAAAGCGCTCGTGAGCCGCGAAGGCAAACAGAAGCCCAAGCGCACAATCAAGGCCAAGCCACCTGTGCCGCTCAAGATTCGCCTTGTAGCGGCGTAGGCGCTGACGCCTCGGACTCTTGCTCTATTTGCGCAAGCCACTGTGGCGAGGCTGCGGCACGCTATGACGCAGCAAGCGCTTGAAGTCGTGTGTTGGCGACAGGCTTGGAAAGCCTAGGGTTAGCTCGCCGAGCCGCGGAACGGCAATATTGATTTGGGATCGGGCTGCTTAGCGTTCTTCATACCGTAGATGCGCACGAAGGCGCCTTCGGTGCTGGGTGCGGTTACTTCAAAGCCAAGGCGGCCGAGCGCTGCGCAAAAGGCGCTCACGTCGTCGAAGTAGCTGGCGGCTTCCCAAATGTGGATCGTGCCGTCGAGGCGCAGGCAGCGGTGGGCTTCGCGCACGTAGTCGGTGAAGTTGGACCCCATGAGCGACAGGCAGAAGATCGCAAGATCGAGCGACGCATCCTCAAGTGGCACGTGCGCTATGTCGCAAGCGATGACGCGGTTGTCGATGGCCACGTGATCGAAGCTGTGAATCGTATGTAGCGAGCCGGCTTCGGCGGCAATGAAGGCTTCGCCGCAACCGAAATCGCCAACCACCAAGCCGTCGCGCGCCGCAAGCCAACGGATTTCTTCTTTGAACGGCACCACCGGCCACGCTTCGCGCAGTTGCCGATACATAGTGTGGTAGTGCGCCCATTCTTCAGGGTTCGCCGCTAGCCGTTCGTGCGTTTTGTCGCTCGCGGCGGCGTACCAACGATTATTCATCTTCGAGAAATCGCCGTAACGCGCCACCCGCCGTGCCACATCGGCCGGCGTGCCGTCGAGGGGGATTTTGATCACGGCACGCGCCACTTCGTTCATGTGGCCGCCGTCCAAACGCGCGAGCCAATTCATGATGTCTTGCTGCGCTTGCGTTGGCGTGCGCAGGTTGCCTTCGGGCACGATGCCATCAACGGCCGCATCGGCAATCGATTTTTTGTACTCCAAACGATGCAGCTTCGATTCGCAGTATGACCAGCGCTCACCGTTGACCATGGCGAACGTCACGGGAATGATAACCTCGATCTTATCGAAGCGACTACCCTGCCGCCACAACCGGCCAATGAGCTGTTCGTATTCGGCATTGGTCCACGGCAGCGCGTTGATAATCAGCTTGCTGCATACATACTGTAAACCGTCGACGCCCGTGCCTACCCGGCTCGATGCAATCAGCACATCCACGGCACCCTGCTTATCGCGAAACGCTTCAAGGTCGCCGTCGTCGGTGTCGCCGGTCAGCAGGCCCACGCGAAGGCCGGCGTCGACCAGCGCATCACGCAACGGCCCCACGATGCCGTCCACAAAGTGCGTATAGATCAGCACTTTTTCGCCGGGCTTAATGTTGGCAATAATCGTCGGTAGCCGTTGCTCGGTAAGTACGCGCTCAAGCTCAAGCACGGTGCCCCGCCCTACTTCGCGGATTTGATCGAGTGCAGCGCCGCAGTCAACTTCGATGCGCTGCACGTCGAGCTGCATTCGGTACTCAGGCCGCCACCGCGTGCCCAGCGTCACCAGCCGCTGGTACAGCCGCATGCAGTTCTGCACCGTCGCTACCACGTCAAGGTCATCGTGCCGATGGCCGGTGATCATCTCCACCAGGCTCTTGCCTTCTTGCAGCGTGTTGATCACCGGTGTGCCCGACATGCCAAGCACACAAAGGTCGGCGTTTTTTTTGCCAGCTTCGAGTACCAGCGCCTGCACCAGTCGCTTGCGCTTGCTCATCTCCATGGCTGCATCGCGCTGCTTGGCGTAGTGAATCTCGTCGATGACAACGAAGTCGATGGCGCTTTGATCAATGAACGCAACTAACTTGGCCTCGGAATCGGCCATTTGAAATTGCTCAAAGTTCATCACCAGGTAGCGAGGCGCATTGCCCATGGGGTCTTTCCACACAGGTGCCCACGTTTTGGTTTGCACTTCGCATTGCGGAAAGGTCTTCACAATCTCAGCGGCCCAATTGCCAACCACAGCGTTTGGGCAGCAAATGATCGTGAGCCCCGCGCCAACCACCCGCGTGGCCAAAATAGCGCTCAAGGTTTTGCCGGCGCCCATGCCCGACCAGTTGCCGTAGCGCCGCTTTTCACGCACGCTCACCGCCACGCGGCGCTGCATCAGATTGGGCGATACCAATGGCGTGTTGGGCCCACCTGGCCGAAACGCGTAGCCAGTTGGCAGCTGTAGTGCTTCGGCATCGTTGAATTCGGCCAGAAATCGGTCGCGCACGATGCTTGAGTAGGTGTCGCCCGAAAACTCGATAGCTTGCGCTTGTGCAAGCTCGGGGTGAACGTAGGCATGCCGCCACAATTTGGCCTTGGCGCTATCGAGCAAAAACGCCACGGTTTCAGCGTCGGCATTGGCAATGAGCACTTTGTCTAAAGCATCGAGCGCATCGCGCGTCTCAATCAACGGTAAATCATTTGCCTTGGTCGTGCCGTCGCTGTTGTTGCTGGCGCCACCGGCTGTTGTTGCGCCGCTCGCGTTTGCCGCAGCTATCGCATCTGCATCCACCGCAAGGCTCACGTCAACGTCGCTGCTTTCGGGGCCCGCATTAGCGACGGGCGCCGCCGGTAACGCGTAGGGATCGATCGGCGGCGGCACAGAAAGTTTTCCCGGTGCGGACGTGGTTGGCGAGGTCAATACCAACGGGTCGTTACCGCCCGCGCTGTTGCTGGCTGCAAATTCGTCGACCCTCGACGGCTGACCGTTGGCGAATTTTTCCAATTCTTCGATGGGGAACTTGCCGTTGACTAACGCCATTACAAACGGCTTGCCTTTGTCCTTGAGCACCCCGGCTTGCATGGCCAACGCAAAAAGTTCGCTCGGGTCAAACTTCGTGATGTGCCCAACCAGCGATTTCACAAACGCGCGAATATTCTCCAGCGACCATCCGCCATAGCACGTGGGGCATTTGCGATTACTTGCCGTGCGTGCGCGCACGGTCGCCTGGTATTCGTGGCCATTCGGACACACCCACCATGCGTTCATTACGTGATCGGCCGGAATCTCCGACGGCGCAATGGCGTTTTTGGTTGCGTGCCATTCGGCTGCAACGTTTGGCGCTACCGCCGCAAGCGACGATGTTTCTAGCGCACACGTTGGGCACGTATCATCCGCCAGCATGCGGACGGGTGGCCGTTGAAAGCTGTGCGCGTTGGGGCAGCGCCACCATACCGCGCTAGCGTGCGTTGCATCGAGGTGGGCAAATGTGATGCCTGGGTTTTTGTCGGCATCCCACTGCAAGGCAAGCCCGGGCCGCAGCTTGCCTAAGTTGGTGTGGGTGTTTGCGCCTTTGCTACACGCTGGGCAGCTGGCGTCGTTTTGCATCGCACGTGGCGATCGTGAAAATGCATGACCGTTGCTGCAGCGCCACGCCGCCGGCCGATAGCTATGCGCTGCTACCTTGGTCGCAGGATCTGCGTTCTGTGTTGGGTCCCATAGCAGTGCGAGTTTCGGATCATCAGCGACAGAATCGGCCATGGTTGTTTCGTTTCCTGTGAAGGTGGCAACGTGTAGTCGCCGCGTAGAACTCAGAGCGGCATCCTAGCCCAGGACGACTTGTAGAGCCTGGCGTCAGCGCCTCAGCTTTCTAGCGGCGGTGGCTGGATGCAATCGGTGCTGGTCCAGCGTGGATCCTTGGGGTCGAGGTGGGGTGGGAGGCCGGGGCCGCGGACGGTACGGCCGGCGGCTTCGTCTTCTGCGACGAGTTGGTTGAGTTCGAGGAGGAAGGCGAGCGGGTCTTGGTTGGGTGGCAGGCCGTAGGCATCGTTGACGGCGGCGTCGAGAGCGGCTTGGGCATCGTTGAGGGGATGCGGGCCGGGGACTTCGGCAGATTGATAAAGTTGGCGCAGCGACCAGCCGTTGGTTTCCATCAGCTCAGCGCGGACGCGGCGCAGGTTGCGTGATGCTGCGACGACGGCGGTGACTTGCTCGTCGGTTGGATCTTGCGGCCAAGGGAAGGTGCGCCAGACTTCACTGCCGTACGTGAAGTCTTCTCGTACTCGTGTGCCTTTTCCAACGATCCATTTCCAATGTGGCGCCGACTGCAACAATCCGTAAGAGTAATCGTCTTCGCATGCAAAAAGTTGCAGTGTTGGATTCGGGATAAGACCTGTCGAAAGAAACATGAATATTGGACGCGCCGCACTCCGAGGACAAACGACATAGCGCTTCTTGCCAACTAACAACTTGAAAAATTCAGTGCGTGGCATTTGCGGCTTCCACCAGCTCCGCACCCAATGCTTGTAGTGCTCCGTGTCAGTTCCGCTTTCTGCCCGTTGTTTTACCAGCGGATACACGTGTTGCTTCAAGTACTCAAATGCGGCGCCGCCAAAGGATTTCGCTTCACTTTCGGTGGCGCAATCAACGAGCCAAGCGCAAAGGCCGTCAGACTTACCCCTCAGTAGATCGTTTGCGGTCGCAAGCGCACGAACGCAAGAACTTGAGGCCACCTGCGCAGAAACTTCGTCAGGTCGAAAAACAAACGCAGAATGTCCGAACGTCGGGCCCATTGAATAGCCGCCGGTGTTCGCATCAAGCAAGCTAGCAGATCCGAGATCAGCGTAGAGTTGAAGGTGGTTCGGAATGCTTTCAAGTTGCAGCTCTTCATCGCCAACAATAAGGGTGTGTGGGCCAGGCAATGGGCCATGATGCCAGTTGACCATTGAAACGTTAATGGACGCTTCACCTGGCCAAATTCGCGACGACACAGCGTTGGTAATCGTCCCCCCGTTTGCAACGATATAGTCAATAGTCGCCTCCCGCGCCTTTCCGATTCGAATTCCTGTCGTTCCAATAAGACCAGCACGGCCACCGGCACGAAGTCTTTTGTGGGCGAACTGAAACCAATAACAGCAAAAATCGCTGCGACTGTCGACGCTTGGAAATATCTCCTGGAGTCGGTTGAGATATTTTACACCTTGCTCCTTTCGGATCTTGCGCCCCCCCAGAAACGGCGGATTCCCAACAATCGCTTCGACCTCGGGCCAATCGGTAAACAGTGCGTCGGCGCAAACGACGTTCTTGTCCAAGTTATCTAGCGGCAACGATGGATCCATCTCCATCTCGACCTGCCCGGCCAACGCAAAGGCCTGCTCCTTGCGCTCTTCAAACGCGATCTTCTTGGCAATATTGAGCGTGACTTTCGCAAGTTCGACGGCAAACGGATTGATATCGATGCCAAAGAAATTGGTGGTGGAAATGCCGCTGTTCCACGACAGCTTGTCTTTGGTCGACGGGAACTCACGCATGCGCGAAAGCAGCTCGGTATCCAAGCGATATAGCTCGCGAAAGGCGATGTACAAAAAGTTGCCGCTGCCACAGGCTGGGTCAAGCACGCGAAAGCGCACCAACTCACTGCGTAGCTCGGTCAACGCGCCGAGCGAGGATGCAGCCATGATGCGTTTGCGCCACGGCTCGACAATCGTCGGCCCGACCACGCGCATGATGTCGTCGTGCGCGGTGTAGTGCGCGCCGCTGGCGTGGCGCTCGGCATCGTTCATGATGCCTTGAAACACGCTGCCAAAAATATGCGGGTCAACGTATGTCCAGTTGGCTTCGGCGGCTTTGGTCAGCGCAATGACTTGGTCTTGGCCCAACGGCAAATTGGTGGCTTCGGTAAACAAGCCGCCGTTGAAATACGGGACGACGCGCCCGCTCGTCATCGCTGGATCGTTCATCTGCGTGAACAGCTCGCGCAGCCGCGCTTCCACATTGCCGCCGCGCGCACCATCGTACAGAAGTGACGTGAAATAGTTCTTTGGCAGCAGGCCAATGTCTTCGGCAAACATCGCAGTGATGCACTGCAAGGTAAAGCGAATCACATCGCGCTCGCGGGTTGGATGCGCGGCCCGCACGCTGCGAAACAACCGCGCCACCAGCTCGGCCACTTCGCCCGAGACTTTCTCAACGTTGACGATCCGCGGCGTCGAGCCCGGTACCCACGTGGTGGTGAAAAACGGAAACGCTTCGCTGTACTTCGGCAAATCGTCCATGCGAATCGCCAGCCGCGGCGCTTCGCGATCGCGTGCCAGATCATACAGCGCTAGATCACGCTGATTGGTCAGCACCACATATTGCGGCACAGGGTCGAGCTGCAAACACACGCGCAGCACATCTTTCCAGGCAAAATCTAACACTGCATCGTGCGGCACAACTTCCAACATGGTGCGACGCGCCGGCCACCAGAGTGCGAGCTCACGTGATACTCGCAAACCTCCGTCGGCGATCGATACTTGCCGACCCAGCTCCGCCTCGGGTGGACGGCCATCGGGCCAGCCAAAACATTCGAGCAAATGCGTGGTCCATTGTATCGCCGCATCGCGCCCGGTGTAGCCACCTGCTGCGCCGAGCGCGAATTGGCGTAGCGCCGCTTTGAGCGAGCCCGAGACAAACGCTTCAGAATCGTCGCTGGCGCGCGGGTTTGCAGTTGCGCCACCGCGGCGCTTTTTGTTCGGTTTCGCAATGTCGCCAACTTTGGCGGTTGGGCGCGCGGCGCCTTCGGCTAGGTTGGCTGGCTTAGCGGCTTTGGCCGCTTTGCTCGGCTTGCTCGGTTTCGCTTTGGCTTCGCCCGCCGTTGGCGCTGCCGCAGGATCAGTCAGCCAACCTTGCCGTGCGTCATCGCGTGCAATGCTAGCGCCTGATACATCAGGTGTGATGCTGTAACCGGTCGCGTTTGGCTTGCTGTCAGCGCCGGGCTCTGCTGTCAAAATGCGCTCGACCAATACGCTTTTTGCCGCACCAACGTCGCTGAGCCCTAACTCTGTGCAAATTGCTTTGAGCACATCGCGCGACTGCCCTTCACTGACAATCAACTCAAGCGTGACGCGCTTGCTCTTGGCGACTGCATCGCGCAATTCATCAACCGACATTCGCGCTTTCACATCCAGCTCAACCTCCCGCCCAATCGCCAACAGCTCTTCTTTGCCCAATGCTAGCAGCACCCGTCGTTTGAAAGTCATCGCGGCGCGATCGTAACCGATTCGATGCGCAAGGTCCGCGCGGCTCGTCGTATTCGACCGCCGGCCTTCGGTCATCGCCTTCATGCGGCAGCCTGCGTTTCGTAGCGCTGCCGCAGTTGGCGCAGGTAGGCTAAGGCAAGGTATTCAGGGCCACCAAGGCCAAGCAGCGGCACGATGCGCTCGGTTGCGCTGAGCGCAACCCATTCGAGCTTGTCGCGCCACGGCAAGTCGGCGCGCAGCGGCGGCGGCTTCAGAGAGAGCAACGACATCGAAAGCTGCGAAACCACGCTGGATGCGTCGAGGTGCAGGTATTGATATTGGAACGCTGCGACGAGGAAGGCCACGAGAAGGGAAAGAAACAATGGGATGGTCTGGGTCGGTCGGTTGCGCATGAGTTGATCCTTGGGAAATTTGCTGAAGCGATGGGTCATTGCGCCGAGCCTAGGACCGGTGGATCGGTCGGTCGATTTACACGGCGTGCTGCGGCGGCAGTGGCGGCGACAGTGCCTGGTATTAGGAAATCTGCCATTATTCCAGGTTGTACCGTTGGCGGAGCGCGGGCCTTGGCAAGGGAGCTTCGGTCGAGCAATGTCGAATCTTCGCGCGTGCGTTTGACCAGCTTTCGTTGGACCCTGGACGGTCGAAGGGGCAACGCTTCACAGGTCGCAGCATCAAACCTAAAAGCGCACGCACTCGCTTTCGTGATTGCGCGCGCGTTATTCAGTCGGTAATACTGCGAAAGATATGACGCAGAACCATTAATGGCCTCGTGGTGCTTCAAGATTGCTGGTGTGGTCACGCACCGTCAAATCTACGCACTGGCACATTTCTGTAAATGTTCAAACTTTGCGCCTTGAATCATCGCTGGCGAAGGTGTGGTTCTCGTCGGTAAACGGCTACGATCCTGCGGTCAAGCGCAGATTAATTTCCCAAAGGTGCGCACCTTCAAGCGTACGCACGTAGACCGTGAGCAGGCGCAGCGTGCGCGACACGCCGGCGTCATCGAAGGTGGCGGCCTTGATGGTGGCGTCTAAGTTGGCAACGGCGGCGAGTGCGGAGCGTGCAAGCACGGCGCGGATCTCGGTGATGGTGGCGAATTCAGCGCGCGTGGGTTTGGTTAGCGGATCCCATGCAACG
>JAKQOD010000429.1 GCA_029565465.1 Deltaproteobacteria bacterium | reverse complement strand
GTCGACTAATGCAAATCGTCGTGGTTACGGGCCTCTCGGGGGCTGGCAAAAGCACGGCCTTGCGTGCTCTCGAAGACATCGAATTTTACTGCGTCGATAATATTCCAGTGCCGTTTGTTTCGGCGTTGGTAGAGCACATGGCGCAAGAGGGTGATTGCGATAAGCTGGCGATTGCCATCGATGCGCGGCAGCGGCGACACCTCGGGCAGTGGCGGGACCAACTCGCCAAATTGCGCAGCGCGGGGCATCGCTTGGATGTGATGTTCCTTGATGCTACCGACGAAGCGTTGTTGCGCCGGTTTTCCGAGACGCGGCGGCGGCATCCTTTGTCAGGCGATGATCTGAGCGAAGGCATTCGACGCGATCGTGAAGTGATGGCGGATATGCGCCCTGGCGCAGCGGTGGTCGATACTTCGAACCTCAACACGCACCAACTCAAAGCGATTATTCAAGATCGCTACGGTCGGGTGGGCCGCTTGGCGGTAACGTTCGTTTCGTTCGGCTTCAAGCATGGGTTGCCAGCCGAATTTAACTTGGTGTTCGACGTGCGCTTCCTGCCGAATCCGTACTTTGATCCAGCGTTGACGCATCTTGACGGCCGCGACCCTGCGGTTGCGCGATTTGTGCTCGATAGCGAAGAAGGTAGTGAAATGGTCCGCCGCGTCGAAGACCTGCTGCGCTTCTCGCTCCCGCAGTTTCAAAAAGAAGGCAAGCTCTATGTGACGATTGCGGTCGGCTGCACCGGTGGCCGGCATCGTTCGGTGGCAATGGTTGAAGAACTGCGTCGGCGCTTAGGCGCGGACTGGGATGTGCTGGTGCGGCATCGTGACGTGGAGCGAGGTGAGTAGATGGCGAGCAAGGAGGCAATTCATGGCGAACGCTAACAGTGCAGAGCAGACTCTGTTGATCCAAAACGAGCTTGGCTTGCATGCGCGAGCCGCGACCAAATTTGTTCAGACCGCTAGCAAGTTTCCATGCGACGTCACCATCGCGAAAGATGGCCAAGAAGTGAATGGCAAGAGCATCATGGGCGTGTTGATGCTGGTTGCGAGCAAAGGCGCGACCGTGACGGTCCGTGCGCGTGGTGACAAATCGCCGGATGCCGTCGCTGCGCTGGTGGCATTGATCAACGACAAATTTGGCGAGGGGCGCTAACGCGTGAGTCCGCCAAAAGCGCCATCGACCACGTCAGCTTCAGAACCGCGGCGCGAACAACGTCGTAATGGCCTTGGGGTTTCGGCAGGAATTGCGATCGGGCGGGCGTACCTCATCGGCCGCGATACGCTCAAAGCGCCGCGCCATCACGTCGAAGCCGATGATGTCGACACCGAAATCGCGCGGTTAAAAAAGGCGTTGTCGGCGTCGGATAAGCAGCTGGAAAAAATCAAAGCCAAGCTCGCTTCCGAAAACGAAAGCGACTACCACATCATTGATGCGCATCAATTGATGCTGCAAGACGAGCATTTGGTTGATCGTGCCAACACCTACATCAGCGACGAGTTGATTTGTGCGGAATGGGCACTGCGCAAAGCCGTCGATAACATTGTATCGGTGTTCGACGCAGTCGAAGATGAATACCTGCGCGAGCGCCGCTCCGACGTCGAATTTGTCTTCGAGAGGGTTTTGCGTAATTTGCTGGGGCGCGAAGCTGGGCCGTTGTCGCCACCGCCCGATGCGATCGTAGTTGCGTACGATCTATCACCGGCCGACACCGCGTTGCTGCACAAAGCTGCGGTGGCAGGGCTGCTCACCGACGCTGGTGGCAAAACCTCGCACACTGCGATCATCGCGCGTGCTCACGAAATTCCAGCCGTGGTTGGGCTTGAGGATCTAACTGAAGTTGTCGAAACCGACGATTTGTTGATTCTCGACGGCACCGCTGGTGTGGTGATCGTCAATCCATCGGCCGCCACGGTTGCCGAATACCGCGAAGAGCAACGGCAGCAAGCGGCGGCCGCCGCCGTGTTGATGACCAATCGCGCCGAGCCTGCGCTGACCTCGTGTGGCGTGCCGATTGCGATGTTGGCCAACATTGATGGGCCCGATGAAATCGATGATGCATTGGAATACGGCGCCGTTGGCGTTGGCTTGGTGCGTACCGAATATGTCTACATGACATCGGACCAGCTGCCCGAAGAGCAGCAGCACTACGAATCGGCAAAGTCGCTGCTCGAAAAAATGGCTGGGCGGCCGGTGACGCTGCGGACGTTTGACCTGGGCGCTGACAAGCTGGCGCGCTTTCTCGAAGAAGCCGATCTGGGCGAAGCCAACCCAGCGTTGGGCTTGCGCTCCATTCGCTTGTGTTTGGCATCGCTTGGCATGCCGTTGTTTGTTTCGCAGCTGCGCGGCTTGTTGCGCGCTTCCATGCATGGGCCGATGCGCATCATGTTTCCGATGATTTCAGGGGTTGGTGAACTGCGCGAAGCGCGCGCGGTGCTCGATGGCGTGAAGGCAGATCTGCGTGCCGAAGGCATCGCGTTCGACGAGGGTATCAAGGTTGGTATCATGATCGAAATGCCGTCCGCGGCATTGATGAGTGAGATGCTGGCGCACGAGTGCGACTTTTTCTCGATAGGCACCAACGATTTGATTCAGTACACGATGGCGGTCGATCGCGTGAACGAACACGTCTCTTACTTGTATGAGCCACTGCATCCTGCGCTGCTGCGCTTGATCGGCGAGATTGCAAGCAACGCAAAACGCGCCGGCATTACGGCCACAATTTGTGGGGAGATGGCGTCAGACGCGGTGATCGTCCCAGTCTTAATCGGCTTGGGGCTGCGTGATCTTTCAATGAGCGCCGTGTCGATTCCCGAAGTGAAATCCGCAATTCGCAAATTCTCGGTAGCCGAAGCCGAGGCGTTGGTTGCCGAAATTCGCAATTTACCAACGGTGGAAGAAGTTCGTACGGCAGTCGAACGCTTTGCGACATCGCGCAAATTGGTGCGCGCGGCCAAAGCAGGCTAACCATGCGTTGCTGGCGCGCTATCCTCGGCTTGCTTACGTTGCTGCTTGGGCTGGCCGCTCGCGATGCGCACGCGGGGGATCCGACGCGGGTCTGGAAGACGGTCGAATCAGAACATTTTGTGGTGCATTACTACGAGCCGCTCGGTCCAATGGCGCAGCGTGTTGCCGTTGTCGCGGAGCGCGCGCATCGGACCTTGGCACCGGCACTTGACCATCAGCCCGACGAGAAATGCCAAGTGTTGCTGGTCGATGATGTCGATGGTGCCAACGGTTTTGCAAGCGTGTTGCCGCGCAACGCCATCACGTTATTTGCCACCGCACCGACGGGTAATAGCGTGCTCAATGATCACGACGATTGGCTGTATGGGTTGGTGGCCCACGAGTACACTCACATCTTGCACCTCGACACCATGGCGGGGCTGCCGCGATGGTACAACGCCATTTTCGGCAAGACCTGGGCACCCAACCAAGTCATGCCGCGATGGATTATTGAGGGTATTGCGACCTACGAAGAATCCAAGCGTTCAGCCGCCGGCCGTACCCGGGCAACCGGTTTCGACGCCTACTTGCGCAGCGCCGTGTTAGCGCACAAACAGCTCCGCCTCGACGAAGTTTCGGGTTCGCCACGGGCGCTGCCGCGTGGCAACGCCGCATACGTGTATGGCTCCCATTTTTTGCGTTACGTCTTTGATCGTTTTGGCGATGCAGCGGTACGCGATATGAGCCATACCTCGGGCGCATATCCAGTGCCGTTTGCCATCAATCGCCAGATTCAAAAGGTAACTGGCAAACCATTTACCGAGCTCTACGATGATTGGACGGTGCATCTGCGTGACCGTTATGCCTTGCAAGCGCAAGCGGTGGCGCGCCAAGGCGTCGTCACGGGCGAAGTCATGACCCATTCACAAGAGACCAACATCACGCCACGTATCAGTGCTGATAATCGCGACGTGTATTGGTTCCAAATTGACGGCTATTCCGCACCACGCATTCGCGCCATGCCGTTGCTGGGCAGTGATGCCAAGGCTCGTGACGTGTACACCAGCGACGCGCTCGGCCAGTTTGCGTTGCTACCCGACGGTGGCATGGTGATTGAACAAACCGCCCAATTCCGCCGTGACTACAGTTTTCAAGACTTGATTTGGTGGGACCCGGCATCGACCAAAACCACGCGGCTAACCATCGGGGCGCGCGCGCGTGATCCTTCGGTGTCGCCGGATGGCCGGCAGATTGTTTTTTCGAAGAATGGCGAATCGAGCAGTACGCTGGCGGTGACCGATTTTGCGCCGAACGCCCCCATCCGCGAAATTTGGCGCGGGCAGCGATATGATCAAGCTTATCAACCAGCTTGGTCGCCTGATGGCACCAAGATTGCTTTTTCAAGTTGGCAAAAGGGTGGTTGGCGCGACATCCAAGTGGTGACGGTGAGCGGCGCGGCCGCACGCAATGCGCAGATCCAAACGTTAACCCGCGATCGTGCGTTGGATGGGTCGCCGGCATGGTCGCCCGATGGCCGTTATGTTTTGTTTGATAGTGACCGCACGGGTATCAGCAACATCTTCGCGTACGACCTAACCACCAATCGCACCTGGCAAGTGACGAATGTGTTGGGCGGCGCGCAGTCGGCGTCGGTCAGCAAGGATGGCTCGACGCTGGTCTTTCACGCCTTTGACTATCGCGGCAACAACATTTACCGCATGCCGTTTGATCCAGCCAACTGGATGCCTGCGCAACCCTATATTGACGATCGTCCGCCTGCAACCGACGTCCACGATGATGAGGTTGTGGTTCGTGGGCCGAGGGCGTATCGCGCGCTCGAAACCTTGGCGCCGCAAACATGGGTGCTGCAGGCACAGCTTGGAACTGTCATCGATAGCACTAGCATTCAAACCGGCGGCAGCGACATCGCTGGGCTGCACGGCTATAGCCTTGGCGTCGGCTTGGTTCCCAAAAACGGCGACGTCAACGTCGCAGCGTCCTACGGCTATTCGGCGTTGCGGCAGTTCGTGCGAGTCGCAGCATCGCGCAGCGTGTCGGACCGCACCGGCTTTCGCATCGATGGGGTGAACAAATCGTTTCGCGAAGAGCAGTGGAGTGCCACGCTTGCGGTTGGCTTGCCTGGCGAGTGGCGGCCACGCGCGAATTGGTCGCTGTCGCTTGATTACGACATTGATTGGAATCGGATCGTCAAACAACCCGACGACGGCCTAGATCCGACGATGCGGGTGCCTAAGCCACCGCTGTCAGATTACGTGCAAAGTGGCTTGGCGCTACGCGCCAGTTTCGGCAGCGTGCGAGGGTGGACCTTTGGGGTAGGGCCGCAGCGCGGGTGGGACATCAGCACTAGTTTGCGGCTCGATCATCCTGCGTTGGGCGCAACGTATCGCAATGTTTCGCTCAGCTGGACCGGGCGGGCTTTTTGGGCGCTGCCGTTTGGTAAAACGCCAGCCTTGGCGGTGCGGGTTAGTGGTTCGATCCGTGCGGGCGACTTGATTCGTGCCGGTGGCTTTTCACTCGGTGGCGTGCCGGCGCAAGATGTTGTGCAAGCCATTATCAACAGCACACGATTCGGCTCGACGGGCTATTTGCATGGTTATGCCAGCCGTTCGTTGTTAGGCAACCAGTTGCATGTTG
>JAKQOD010000427.1 GCA_029565465.1 Deltaproteobacteria bacterium | reverse complement strand
CCAGCCGGCATCATGGAGCACATTCGCTACTTCGCGATAGCGACCACAGTGCTCAGCGTAGCCATGTGTAATCAAAATGGCGCCGCGTGGGTTCGTTGGAACAAACGCCTCGCTATACAAAGCGCCATCGTTGGTATTGATGCTGCCAATAGTTGGGGATTTCATGCGTTGCACATGTAACCAGATATTGAAGTGTTATGCGCGGAACGATCCCGGGATTGACCTGCGTGCATGCCCGGGGTAGCGTCCGACGCAGTGCGCAAGAAGTTCAAGGCTTTGGCGATGATGAGCTGCGCGTGCGCTGCGCTTTCGGCTTTGGCAGGTTGTCCAAGCGGTGGCGTCGATACTGCACGCAGCAATACGCGCCTAGATCTAGCGAAGGATTTCGTCAATAAGCACGATTTGGAAAACGCTGAGACCGAAGCCAACCGTGCGATAGCGTTGAATCCACACAACGAAGAAGCACTGTTGGTACGCGGCTTGGTATCCCTGCTGCGTGCCTACGACACCCAACGGTTGTTGGAAGTGGATGGTTGTCTTACTGGGCTAGACGCGGAAGCCATGACCCGAGATCTCGATACCTTTCTTAAGAAAGCAGATCGCGATTTTGAAGCCGCTACCAAGCTCGCTCCGGATTACTCCGAAGCATGGTCGAACCGCGGCTTAGTGGCCAATCTGCTCGAGGATCCCGACGCAGCGGTCGGCTACTTAACGAAAGCCTTGGATGTTCCAATTCGCCTTATGAATCCAGCTCTTACGCGATCTCATCTAGGTTGGTCATATTTCAAAAAAGGCGACGCTGTCAGCGCTGCGAAAGAATTGCTGACTGCGATTCAATTTCAGCCTGGAATGTGTGTTGCGACTTATCGGCTGGGACGGGTTTACTTCTTACGGGAAGAGTGGGAAAAAGCGGCGGAGCTTTTCGCGCGGGTAATCGAAGCTGATGAAAACCCAGACGAATCGCAACGGTGCAACTCCCAGGAAGCGCGGCTTTACCTCATGAAAGTGCGGACCCAACAAGGACTTCTCGATGACGCGAAACAAGCGAAAAACGCTTGTCTAACGCTATCGCAAAAGAGCTGCATCGCTGTCCAATGCCGGACAATGAACGGGACTGCGAACCCATGACATCTCCGACAAACCAAATGGGTAAATCAAATCCAGGTAATACAGGTAACGTAGCAACCCTTCGCAAGCCTGAGCCTGCGGAAGTTGCTGCTGCTGCTCGTCTGAGCCTTGCGCGCTGGTTCGCAACTGGGCGGCAAGTAAAAGGTATGTCGATCGACGATGTCGCTCGCGTCACCAAAATTCAACACCGCGCACTTGAACGGATCGAGAGCGGCCAACACGAAGGCTTGCCAGCGGAAGTTTTTGTAAAAGGGTTTGTGCGTAATTTCGCACGCGCTGTTGGGCTTGATGAGCAAGAAGCGTTATTGCGTTACTCGGCTTGCGGTACCGGGGCTTCGGTGCCGACCGCTGCTGCACGTGCATTAGTTGATTCAATGTCAGAGTTGGCCCCAGTGGCAGCAGCCAAGCCAACCGCGCCTGTGATGCTTGCCCAACCTGAACCGGTTGCGGTGGTTCCAGCACCTCCTGTCATACCAGTGGCGACGCCTGGGACCGAGCCGACTCTGTTGGGGGCGCCAGTTGTTGAGCATGTGCTCGCCGAAGGCTCGGCATCCATGCAAGTCGCCGATGTCGAAGCTGAAGTTGTGGCAACCACAACTGAGCCTGCCAAGAAGAAGAATCGCAACCGAAAGAAGAAGGGTGGCAAAACGAGCGCTAGCGCGCATCGTTTGGCAGCCATTGAAGCCGCTACCCCGAGCATCCAAACTGCGGCTGAAACTACAGCGATCGAAGTGGTCGAAGCGCCGGCGTTCGCAGCTGAAGCTGTGGCGGCCGGACAGGCTGAAGTGGTCGAAGCGCCGACCGAAGTGTGGGTGCCGAAGATGCCACCGCTGTCGATTCCGTGGACTCGGCCAAGCGTTGCGGCGCCTGCGTTGCCAGTTGTACCTACGTTAGTTATCGACGACGCCGACCCTGAATCGGCGGAACGCGATATGTCAGCCGAACGCGAAGACGCCAAAGCGCCGCGCCGTTCGTTGATTCCTTCGATTCTGTTGGAAAACGACGATCGTGGTCGCCAAGGCGGATTGACCCTCGCGGTGATTATTTTACTTATTGCGGCGACGTTGACGTTGTCTTACTTGATGCGACGCCCAGGTGCGGGCGGCGACGGCATGACGTTGCGCGTCTCGCCGCCGACGACGCTCGTTGGATAATCAAGCCCAAACCCTCACGGGGATGTTGCTGCGCGCGGTGCCATATCGCGACGCTGATTTGATTTTGCACATTTTCAGCGTCGAGCATGGGCGGGTGGGGCTACTCGCTCGCGGAGCGCGTCGGTCGAAACGCCGATTTGTGGGCGCTACGTCGGGGTTCGTGCTGGCTCGGTTTACGGTTGGCTCGGGTAAATCGCAAGATTTACGCGTCGCCGAATCAGCCGAAGTTATGCAGCAATGGGAAGCGCTCGCATTGGATGTTGGCGCGTTTGCTCATGCCAACTACGTGTTGGAAATGGTCCACGAGTTGTTGCCCGAAGGCCACCCCGAGCCTGCGCTAGCCGAATTGTTGGCTCAGTATTTTGATGAGTTGCAGGCCCACGGTGCATCGTCGAGCGTGTTGCGGTTCGTTGAGTACTCGGTGCTTGACATCATCGGCAACGCGCCCCAACTCGACCAATGTGTGCGGTGTGCTGGCGACATCGACGGCAATGCCGGTTTTTTGGCAAGCCGGGGCGGGGCGTTGTGTGCCGCCTGTGTCGCCATCGAAGGGCCTCGGCCAGGCTTGCGGCGCTATCCCATGCCTGTTCAGGATTATTTGTTGGCGATTCGCGCCAGTGATGATGTGACGCACGTTCGCAAACTTGATCAGGTGGCTGACGATGCACGCCTGGCGGCACGGGATTTGTTGGTGGCATTGATCACGCATCTTGCACCCCGTCCGCTGCGCACGTTGGAGTTCATCGCGAAGATGTCGAGTGCACTGCGCCGCAACCCTACAACTCCACCCAAACCGTAGTACAATATCGGC
>JAKQOD010000426.1 GCA_029565465.1 Deltaproteobacteria bacterium | reverse complement strand
ATACACACGCTGTTTGGACAGTATCTTCATGACCAGTACCTAAAGCAGCTACCGTGCCACTGGTTCGACCTGTCGTAAGCTACTGAATTCATTCACAACAACACCTACATCGCAGGTGACAGTCGGGTGAATTCTAACGCTCCACGTGGTGAATTCCTGGCGAGCCCTCGGCCGCTCGCCCTGCACTGCGTCAATTACAACGTAACAATGATCTCACCGCTGGCATTGCCCCGGTCACAGTGATACATGGCGCGCGGCTCGCCTTCTCAGCGGGCATTTCACTAGCCCCTAGACAGTAGCAGGCCCCATGTCATCGATTCGCAACGTTGCAATTATCGCTCACGTCGACCACGGCAAAACCACCTTGGTTGACGGTTTGCTCAAACAAGCCGGCACCTTCCGCACAGGTGAAGTGGTCGCTGAACGCGCCATGGACTCGAACGACCAAGAGCGCGAACGCGGCATTACGATTTTGTCGAAGTGCACGTCGGTGACATGGAAAGGCACTCGCATCAATATCGTCGACACCCCGGGGCACGCTGACTTCGGTGGCGAAGTTGAACGCGTACTCGGCATGGTTGACGCGGTTGTGCTGTTGGTCGACGCCTACGAAGGCACCAAACCACAAACCCGTTTCGTTACCAAAAAAGCTTTTGACCTCGGTTTGCCAGCCATCGTGGTGGTGAACAAGATCGACCGCCCAATGGTTGATCCACACAAGGTCATGGACTCGGTGTTCGGCTTGTTCGAATCGCTTGGCGCAACCGACGCGCAACTCGACTTCCCTGTGATCTACGCTTCGGGCCGTCAAGGCTGGGCGATTCGCGAACTCGAAGACGAACGCAAAGACCTTTCGCCGTTGCTCGACATGATCGTCGACAAAGTGCCACCGGCCGCTGGCGACCTCGATGCACCACTGGTGATGCAAGTTGCGACCCTCGACTACGACGATTACCTCGGCTTTATGGCCATCGGCCGCATGCGCGCTGGTCGCACCAAAGTTGGTGACCGCGTGCTGCTTGCCCACCGCGACGGCAAAAAAGAAGAATTCCGCGTACAAAAAGTGCTGGGCTTCCAAGGCCTCAAGCGCTTCGAACTCGCCGAAGCCCTCGCTGGCGACATCGTTGCTATCACTGGTATGAGCGAGCTCAACGTCGGTGAAACCATCACGTCGATCGCTAGCCCAACGATCTTGCCACTGCTCAAGATCGACCCGCCAACCATTACCATGAACTTCCGCGTCAACGACGGACCGTTCGCTGGCACCGAAGGCAAATACGTCACGTCGCGCAACATTCGCGATCGTTTGATGCGCGAAATCAAAGCCAACGTCGCGCTCAAAGTCGAAGACACTGCCGAAGCATCGGTGTTCAAAGTGTCGGGCCGCGGCGAATTGCACTTGTCGGTGCTGATCGAAACCATGCGTCGTGAAGGCTACGAGCTGTGCGTGTCGCAGCCGCAAGTCATCACCGTGCAAGGTGAAAACGGTGAAACCCTCGAACCATACGAAGACGCCGTCATCGATACCGAAGAAGCGTACGTCGGCGCTGTGATCGAAGAACTCGGTCGCCGCATGGGCGTGATGCGCGAAATGGGCCCTGCAGGTCCAGGCCGCACCAAGTTGGAATATCGCATCCCAGCGCGTGGCCTCATCGGCTACCGCTCGCAGTTCATGACCGACACCCGTGGTACCGGCACGCTCTACACCATCTTCGCCGAATACGGCCCGTGGGGTGGTCAGATGCGCGGTCGCCAAAACGGCGTGTTAATCTCGAGCGAAATGGGCGAAACCAACGCGTACTCGCTGTACTCGTTGCAAGAGCGCGGCATTTTGTTCACTGGCCCAAGCGTGAAGAACTACTCGGGCATGATCATCGGCATCCATGCCCGCGACAACGACTTGGTGGTCAACGCCAACAAGACCAAGAAGCTCACCAACATTCGCTCGGCCGGCGCCGACGAAAAACTGATCTTGGTGCCACCAAAACAATGCACGCTTGAATACGCGTTGGAATTCATCAACGACGACGAGCTGGTGGAAATCACGCCTGAAAATATTCGTTTGCGCAAAATGGTGCTCGATCACAACGAGCGCAAGCGCCACGAAAAGAAGGCCTCTGCGCAACTCGATGATTGATGGATAGAGGGCTCTGCCCGCCCTCTCTGCGGTGGCAAGCCACCGCATTCACTCCCACCGCGCGTTACTCGCGCGGATTCCTGTAGTGAGCGCACCTGCGAGACTTTGGTGCGGTGCTGGACGCACACGGCCGTGCCGTCGGTCGCTGCACTCATCCCAAGCTATAGCGCTGGTCGACCTGCGGGTCGTACAATGGACAATCAAACGCCAGGCCAATATCGACGATGCGATTAAGATCTTTGGTGGCAACGCCATAACAATCGACGCGAAACGCACGTGCCGAGAGGCTGAGTTGAAAAGCGCCACGGCCCCGCTTTTTTTCCCAACTCATCGTTACCGACTTCGCTCGCGGTTTGGGAGCGGCTTCGCCAATTGGCCGGCGCCAACCTTTGGCGAAGTCCTGTTCAAACCTCGCAACAATGTCCGCCATCGGCAATTGCGCCAAGCCTGGCACTGTTTTGCCGTCGCACAACCGCAGATAGATCTGCTTCGGCGACAACGTCATCCGCGCTGATTGCACCCAAAAGCTGAGATCATAACTCATGACGTACAACGGTAGGCGCAGGCGTGGGCCAGCACAAGCGTCGCCGACGATCGTTCGTTTGTGCTGTGGTTCGCCGAGCGAATGCGCTAACGTGCAAACATGTGTGCACGTTTGGCTAGCGTATCGTCGACGATCGTAGTTTCTCTGAGCTTGGCAACCGCTTGCGGATCTAATCCAGCGAGCAGCGATGCACGCGACGCTGCGGTCACGAGCGATGGTGCACCCAACGACGGCGTGATTGTCGATGCACCGATTGCCGTCGACGCGGATCCGTTATGCACCATGCCAGGCACGATTCCACCGATGCATCTGGTTGATGTGGTCACCACCGGCTTGGTGCAACCGGTGTTTGTCACGGCGCCCAAAGGCGATCTCAACTCGTTGTACGTCGTCGAAAAACAAGGCCGCATCAAGATCATTCGCAACAATGCCGTGGTCGGCACGTTCCTCGATATCAGTGCCAACGTAGCCATTCCTGATCCATCGGCCGAAGGTGGTTTGCTTGGCTTGGCGTTTGCGCCGGATTACGCAACCAGCGGGCGCTTCTTCGTTTATTACTCGGCCAAAGCTACCAACACCCTGCCGACCCACGTCGTTGTGCAGGAGTATCGTCGCTCGGCAAATCCCGACGTCGCGTCGCCAACGATGGTTGCCGAGTTCATCTCTGCACCGCACCAAGCGTATGGCGAAGTCGGCGGCAGCTTGGTGTTTGGCAAAGATGGCATGTTGTACGCCAGCGTCGGTGATGGCCACGGTATGCCATCGCCTGCGTCAAACATTAACTCAAAGCTCGGCAAGATCTTGCGCATCAACACTGCGACGCCCGGTGTTGCGCCGACCGGCAATTTGCCCGGCGGCGATCCGTTTGTCTGGGACTACGGGCTACGCAATTCGTATCGCATCAGCGTTGATCGCGCCAACGGCAATCTGTATTTGCCAGACCTTGGCGATGCAACCTATGACGAAGTCAACGTCGAACTCAGTGGCGTCGGCAAACACGACTTCGGTTGGCCGCGCATGGAAGGCGCACAATGCGCTGGGGGCGGCAATGCTTGCCCGAACCAAGGCACGCTGCCCGTCGTGACACACCTACACCCCGAGATTCGCGCCATCATTGGCGGCTATGTCTATCGCGGCAGCGCTTTGCCATGTTTGCGTGGCCGCTACATCTACGCCGACTACATCAGCGGCCGCGTATTTAGTTTCGTCTTCGATGGCGCCAATGCCACCAGCAACGCCGAACTTACCACCCAGTTCAACGACGGCCTGTTGAGCATCGTTGGCTTCGGCGAAGACGCCGCTGGCGAAATCTATACGGTGCAGATTTCCGGCACCATCAAGAAACTCGTGCC
>JAKQOD010000418.1 GCA_029565465.1 Deltaproteobacteria bacterium | reverse complement strand
CAACATGCGCGAGCTCATTTCGCAAATGGGCTTTGTGCACGGCACCGTGGCTGAGCTGTTGCCGAACCCAGCGTCGTCGATTTTGGATATCGACCGCAATGTGACCGCAGCGCTGTGTGGCAACGATGTGCCGAAAAAGGAATTCGGCTTTCCGTTGGCAGGTAGTTTGTTGCCTTGGATCGACACCGACTTGGGCGATGGCACGTCGCGCGAAGAGCGTAAAGGCCCACTGGAAACCAATAAGATTTTGGGCCGTACCAACAATCCAATCGGCGTCGATGGCTTGTGCGTGCGCGTCGGTGCCATGCGTTGCCACTCGCAAGCGCTCACGATCAAGCTGCGCAAAGCCGCGCCGCTCGATGAAATTACGGACATGTTGGCCAAAGCCAACCCGTGGGTCACCGTGGTGCCGAACAACAAGCCAGATACGCTTGCTGGCCTGACGCCGGTGGCGGTCAGTGGCACGTTGCAAGTTCCGGTCGGTCGCTTGCGCAAGTTGTCGATGGGCGACGACTTTTTGACTGCGTTTACATGCGGCGATCAGCTGCTATGGGGTGCTGCCGAACCGCTGCGCCGCATGGTGCGCATTCTGCTCGAACGCTAGACGCGCGACTGCACGGTGAAGCTAGATCGCCGTTGCCTTAGCACTTTGCCACGACCCAAACAGTGTTTCATCGCTGCACGAACGTGTAGAGCGTGTTGGCATTAAAGCTTGAACTGTCAGCGGAGCCGATAAGCCGGACTTGGCGCTGACTGACACCGAACGCGCTCATGATTGCACCTGGCGGCAGCCGAATTTCGGCAAAACTAGAGCCGTTGAAGTGCCAAAGTTTTGATGTGGAGCCAGTCGTGCGCAACACGTAGACGTTGTTGTCGTCGATACCTGCGACTTTGTTGCCAAGCCCTTGCGCCAGCGTCGTCCATGTACCAGCACGCCAACGCATGGTTACGCCCGGCGCCAGATACGAGCCACCCGATGCATAGATGTCACCCGAGGGTGATTGCCACAATGACCAGTTGTTGGTGACGCCACTCTGCACGGTTTCGTGCCAGAGCTCGGTCCACGTGGCGCCGTCGAAGCGCCAGATGAATTCGTCCCAGGTGGTGCCATAACAATAGCCGGACGCAACGATGTTGCTGGCCGCCGTCACGGCAACCTCTTTGATTTGGCAGTATTGCGTTCCGGTCGGCGCCGGCAAGGTAAACTTGCGCCACATCGAACCGTTCCATACATCGATCGTTGGCACAGCTGGCGCGTGTGGCACGGTTACCACCGCATTGGCATCGCTGCCTGCCCACATGCGGTCTTCGATATAGCTTGGGGCACCCGGCGCCAGGGTACGCGTGGTTGCGGGCCTGGTTGTCATGTCGATTTCCATGAGGCCGTAGCTCGGCGGCGTGGCGCTATAGTCGGTGGTGCCAACGAGCACCTTGTTGTGGCCAAGCGGCCAGGCCGTGCGCGCGTAGATCGATAGGCCACTAGCTGCTGTCAGGCTGTCATCAAAGGCAGGGGTTGCCGCAAGATCAATTTCGCCGCTGCCGAAGCCTCCCACGGTCATGTAATCGCCGTCGGCCGTGACGACAACACGACTTTCATAGTCGTAGTATTGGCCGGTGCGTTGTGCCCACACCGCGTCACGCCAGACCCAAACGCCACCGCCGTTGCCAGGCACCATGCCTGCGATTACGTCATCACTCGAATCGGCAGCTTGCAGGGTTGAGCCGTTGTAGACTTGGTCGATGCTCAGTTCAATCGTTTGCCATTGTTGCCCATCGAAACAGGTGGCGGTGCGGGCAGCGTCGGAAACGGGCTTCA
>JAKQOD010000416.1 GCA_029565465.1 Deltaproteobacteria bacterium | reverse complement strand
CACCCCAGCTGCGAATGAAGTTGTGGGAATAGCAGCCCGCAACCAAAACTATCCGATCTTCAATTCGCACACGTACTTGCATGAAACCGTCACGGAAGACGAAAAGAAGCACACCAAATTGATATCGATGTGTTTGGTGTGCTTCTTTTCGTCTTCCGTGACGGTTTCATGCAAGTACGTGTGCGAATTGAAGATCGGATAGTTTTGGTTGCGGGCTGCTATTCCCACAACTTCATTCGCAGCTGGGGTGTCCAAGTGCGCGATGTCGATCAACATCTTTTTGTCGATCATTGCTTGCACCAGCGCTTCGCCTTTGTCGGTCAACGCTGCGTCACGGTTGGCATTTGGCGCAAACATTTCGGTCAACAACGTCTGTTGATCGTCGAGGTTCTTATGGCTTTTGAGCATGTCCAAATAGCGGAACGTTTGGTCATGCGTCGCAGCTTTGGCAAAGCGATTGTCGATTTCGTGCGCAACGATCACCGTACGCACGCCGCGCTCGTACCAAGTATCGAGCTGCTGCCGCCACGGGCCGAAGTGATCTTCGTCGAACAAGTTCGACACTTCGATGCCTAGCACCACGGCGAGTTTGCCTTGCGCGATCGCAGCGCGGGCTTCGTCGGGAGTTTTGACAATCTTGTACCAACTATGGGTACGTTCGAATTCGATGATCGCATTGAACTGTTTTTCGACGACGCGCATGTCGCGACAGTCTTCGATCATGTCGCGCTTGAGCCGGATCAGCTTGAACGCACGACACAGCGGTTCAAACGACGTCATCGATGCGACCATGATCTGCAGGCCGTCGTCGTGCGCTTTTTTCAGCCACGTTTCGTAGATCTGTTGGTGCTGCACATCGTTCCACGCCGGCCAATCGCGAAACGAAGGGCTACCTTGTGACGCTTGCAAATGCGACTTGCGGCCCATCACCGCGCCCAGCGCATGCATTGGATTGGTGCAGGCTTTGAGCGCGGTTGGCTGTGGGCCTGAGGCCAACCCGGTTAGCCACTCACCATCAAAGTTCAGCTGCCCCATGTGATGGGTATGCGTATCGGCGAAGCCGCGAATCGGCACGCGCATCGGCATAGGCCGTGCGATTGGGACGCCTTGCACAGGGCCCGGCAGCGCACCGGCAGCACTGCCGGCGGGGACCCGAACACCATTGCCGCGACCCCGCCCTGGCTGCCCAAGGCCAACCGTCGTAAGAACACCAACCACAGACAATAGCGCCATTGCGCTAGCTGCGTATTTCAGCTTGCTCATCAGAACCTCCCACGCCCACGATATTGAATCGGCGGCCCAGGCGTCAATGCAACGGCACTGCGGTGAAGTGTCCAAAATCGCCTAAGATACAGAATTTATTATGCAATGTACGTCGTATTTTTACTGATTATTGCGCGCACGCGATGCCTGTGATGTACTGCCACGGTTTTTGAATGAAACCCCAATGACCTACGTCTATGAAACGAGTAGGACGCTGGAACCAGGATTAATCACATGATCAAACTCATCTCTGCCTCGCTCATCGCTATCGCTGCCACCATCGGCATCGCTTCGTACTCGACCTCGTCTGCTAGCGCTGGCGAAGCCCCGTGCAAAGCCACCGAATTCAAAACCGAATTGGTCAAAGCAGCTTGTGAAAAGGGCGGCCAAAAAGAAGCCAAAGCAGTGATGAAGACCTTCATGAAAGAAAAGAAGATCAAAAGCTGCAATGCCTGCCACACCAAGTTGGCACCGAACTACGAAATGAAAAAAGACGCACTCAAGCAGTTCACTGACGCTGGCGGCAAGTAGTCGTCACGCGCACGCAGCGCTAGCATCACCGAACGATAGCAATGTGCGGAGAGGCTGCTTGCCTCACATACCCAGGTTGTACGTCGGGTAGTTAGTGTTTGCCTGAAAACATCGAAGCGCAGCGTGGCTACGCTTTTGGCATCGAAGCGCAGCACATGCTGCGCTTTTTGCGTTTCGTGGCGGCGCATCAACCGCTACGACGTGCAGCGCGACGTGCCTTTGCCGGCTTTGATGCGTTTGTCGGCTTCGTCGGTGAGTTTGCTGACGTTGGACTTTGAAAATTTGGATTTGATCAGTGCCAAGTAGGTGCGAGCTTCGGTGCAATTCTTGAGGCTTTCGGCCGCAAGCGCAGCAAAGTACAAACCGTCGTCAGCGAGCGAGCTGTCAGGGTACTTTTCAAACAAGCGTTGATACTCGCGGATCGCGTCGTCGAATTGCTTCATGGCCGACAGCGATTGCGCGCGGAAATATTGCGCGTCGTCGGCGCGGTCGTGGGTTGGGAACGACTGCACCAAGCGTTTGTACGAATCGATGGCCTCGTTATAGCGTTGTGCTTCAAATGCTGCAGTGCCAAGTTTCCACAGATCGTCAGCCGACGAATTGGCGGTTGGCTTGCCACTTTCGATCGAGCCCAACCGTTGCTCCAGCGCCGTCAGCCGCGATTCAGAGTCGCGCCGCAACGCTTCGAGCGAAGCGCGCAGCTCGTTGACATTGTTGCTTACCGACGTCACCAGGCCCGTCGCAACTTGCACATCGCGGCGCAGCTGATCAACGTCGGCGCCGATGTCAGCGTTGTTGCGCTTGAGGATTTTGGTCGCGTCTTCGATGACTTTTTTCAACTGCTCAACTTGAGCGTCGAGCGCTTGTTCCTTCGTCGCTAGGCGGCCATCAATCCCCTTGATGTCCTTGCGCATCGTGCTGCCTTCGCTTTTGGTGGTGACCCAAAAACAGCCCGTGCCAGCACCAGCACAGATCGTCGCGAACATGACTGCAGCAATTGATTTACGCATAACTACCTTTTGGCGAAAACCGACGAGGACTCTACAAACACGGGCCGGATTGCTCGGCGAAAAACTCAGAAACATTACGTTGGAAAAGCTGTCAGTCTAGGGCCAAAAATCGCGCCGCCGCCAAACCTAAAAATGGGATCCGGAGATCGCGCGACGCGACGCGCGGTGGGGTGAATGTCGGGGCTTCGCCCGGACAGAGGGGGCGGGTAAGTCCCCTAGATAACGCTCACCGCCAGAGAAACTCCACTCGACGATCCTTGTCGTCGCCTTGGCCTGACGATTCGGTTTCGCCCTTTGGCACAACTTGCAAACGCGCAGGGTCAACGCCTAAACGTGCAAGGTAATCCGCCACCGATTGCGCGCGGCGTTCCGACAATGCGATGTTGTATTCTTCGGTACCCGACGAGTCGGTGTGCCCGATCAACGCCACGTTTTTTTCTTTGGTTTTTTCAACGCAGCTCGCGTTGGCATCGAGCCGATCGCGTTCGCTTGCCATGACCGCCGCGTCATCGTAGCCAAAGTAAACATTGGTCAGCGTGCAGGTTGCGGCGCCTGCATTGGGATCTTTCCATGGCCGCTTACAGTAGCCATTGGTGCAATCTTCGTCGTCGGCGCAGTCTTCATCTTTGGTGCAGGCCGTTGCGTGTTTGCAAGCGCCGGCGTCGCAGGTGCCGCCAGCGCCACACTCGCCATCATTCGAACATGGCTTGCACGCACCAGCTTGGCAAACTTTGCCGTCGGTGCATTCGGAGTCGCGTTCGCATTCAGGCTTGGCCACACAAGCGTTGGCTTTGCATGACTGGCCTTTGTCACAGTCAGCGTCGGTGCCGCACTCAACGCATTTGTTGGCTACGCACACATTGCCGTCTTTGCATTCTTTGTCGGTCTTGCACGCAGCGGTTTTCGGCTGTTTGCTGGGACAACCGGCGAGTGAAAAAGCAAGCAACCCGGCTCCTAGCGCCGAGCCAATCGCTACCATCATAGGCCCCATGAAAGGGCGCGCCGTGTTCTGCATAGCAGGAACCTAATGGCCAATGGCCTCGGAGTCAAATCATTGACATCGCACTATTTTTGCAGCTTTTGGTGGTAGTTTGTTTGCCATGGCACGCAACAGCCTTTTGGTCATCGACGACGAGCCCAACATTTTGACCACGGTCAAACGAGCGCTGGAGATCGAAGGCTATCGAGTTGAAGTTGCTGGCTCCGGCGCGCTGGGCCTCACCAAGCTGATCGAACATGAAATTGACCTGGTTTTGCTCGATGTCATGATGCCTGGCGAAAACGGCCTGCAAGTGCTGCCCAAGATCCGCGCCGCCAAACCTGGGGTCACCGTCGTGATGATGTCGGGCAATGCCAACATCGACACCGCCGTACAAGCCACCAAGTTGGGCGCGCACGACTTTATCGAAAAGCCGCTGTCGTCCGACAAGCTGCTGCTAACTGTTCAAAATGCCTTGCAATTTTCTCGTTTGTCACATGAAAACGAGAGGTTACGGGCGCGGGCCAAAGCCGAGTTTGCCATGATTGGCACGGCTAACTCAATGAAGTCGATCTTTGACAAAGTGGCAAAGACCGCACCGAGCCAAGGCCGGGTGCTGATCACTGGTGAAAACGGCACTGGCAAAGAACTGGTGGCCCGCGCAATTCACGATCATTCGAAGCGTGTGGATGGGCCGTTTATCAAATTGAACTGTGCTGCGATTCCAGCCGAGTTGATCGAAAGCGAATTGTTTGGCCACGAAAAGGGCGCGTTCACCGGCGCCACGACGCAACGGCGCGGCAAGTTCGAACTCGCTGATGGCGGTACGTTGTTCCTCGATGAAGTTGGCGACATGAATCCAAGCGCACAAGCCAAAGTGTTGCGGGTGCTGCAAGAAAATGAATTGGAGCGCGTCGGCGGTGCTGAGACGATCAAAGTAAATGTGCGCGTCATTGCAGCAACCAACAAAGATCTTGCAGCTGAAATCGCAGCGGGCCGTTTTCGCGAAGACTTGTTTTATCGCCTCAACGTGGTGCCGATTGAATTGCCACCGCTGCGCGCCCGGCGCGAAGACATTCCGCAATTGTGTTCACACTTCGTTGAGCAAACCTGTGCCAGCAACGATCGCCGAATCAAAAAGCTCGTCGGTGGAGCGATGACACTGTTGATGCAGCACGACTGGCCGGGCAATGTGCGCGAACTCAAAAACGTCGTCGAACGTTTGGTGATCTTAACCGGCGACGGTGAAACAATTACAGAAGCTGACGTTGCTGAAGCCCTGCCAGGTGTCAAAGCAGTCAAGACCAGCCACGCTCGCGGTATTCCGTTCAAGGATCTCGTTGCTGCGGCCGAGCGCGACATCATCATCGCCGCCCTCGATGCCAACGAGCATCACGTTTCCAACACTGCCAAGGAGCTCCAGCTCGAACGCAGCCATCTGTACAAAAAGATGAGAGCGCTCGGAATCGACCATCGCAGCGACGAAACTGAGTAGGCACGGGCCGATCCGCTGGCGGGGGCGGCGTTGTCGCTGGCGCTTCCGGTCCTCACGTAGCGCTGCTACGCTCCGGTCCGGTTCGCACGCGCCTTGCCCGCGCCGCGCCTCGTGGGCACGGGCCGATCCGCTGGCGGGGGCGGCGTTGTCGCTGGCGCTTCCGGTCCTCACGTAGCGCTGCTACGCTCCGGTCCGGTTCGCACTCCGCCTTGCCCGCGCCGCGCCTCGACCCGCGCAAAAATGTCGTAACATTTTAATATTAAATATGTTTTTTGGACGGGTGGGTGGCACCAGTTCCACCAGCATCAGTTCCACCAGGTACAGGGCCAGCGCCTGACGTGTTAGGCCCGAGGGCCGAGGCGCGGCAGGCTCAAGGCGCGGCGAGACCCGGACCGGAGCGTACTCTTGTACGTGAGGACCGGAAGCGCAGACGCAACGCCGAGCGTGCCGATGCATCGGCCCTCAGGCCTACACGTCAAAAGCGGCAGCCGGCCACCTCGCCCTGCTTCGTACACGAGCCACCGAGTGGACACAGCGGTGCAGGCCCGGTTGGGTTGCAGGTCGGTACACAACGGGGCACGTTTTCGCTGTCACCAATACAAACTAAACCATCGGTACACAACGCTTTGCCAGTTCGACAGTCGGCGCCGAGCGTGCCGGACGCGTTGTTGTACGCAGGATAAACAATGCGTGCGCGCACCGCTGACCCTGACGTGTCTGGATCTGCGTGGCTATCGTCGTTCCAAGCGAACGCATATACCGGCGCATCACCGGCTGGGCCAAGCCGAGTCACCGACGGTGTATCTTGCAAGCCCGTGGTTGTAGTGTTGACGACAAACGCTTCACCCATCGGTTGGCCCGTTGGCCGAAGCAAGCGGCCATAAATTTCACCACAGTTAAAGTCCGTGCTGTCGGTACAGCCGCGCCACGTGACCATCAATGGATCCATATCGCCGGTGCTAAACAGCCCCATGGCTTCAGAATCGGGCGTCTTGATATCGGCAGCAATAACGCTCAGCGGCCCGTCCTTGACGCCGCCGACCGAGAGCTTTTGCAATACCAACCGAGTCGCGCCTGGGGCGCCCGTCATGCTTTGATTGAACACCGCTGCGAAGCCAGCACCAAACGGCGCCAGCCGCACAAAATCGTTCGTCGTGATGTTGGGGTCGGAAATCTTGGCGAACAAGGTATCGTCGGCGGTGGCAGCGGAGCCAGAGATGGTAAAACGGCGATAGCGAAAATCATCGCCAGCGCGCCACGCAAAAAGAATCCCGCCCGAGCGCGCCGCCACCGTCGGCCGTGAAATAGTCGCGGCGGCCAGCGTCGATACTGCGAACGTTGGCACTACTTCGGTGCAATTCTCGTCGACGATCAGTGCGCGAATCAACAACGAGCCACCCATGGTTGGGGTGCCGCGCCAGGCAATAACAAAGTTGCCATTAGGCAACGGCGCCAGGGTAACAACGTCGGGTTGCCCGTCCGTCGACACCAACACCGGCGCGGCATTGAGTGCGCCCGCAGCCGAAATCGACCGACACATGATGCCGCTGGTCGCCAGCACGCCGTTGGAAATGTCCCACGCTGCAAGCGTGCGCCGCGTGTTGTTGGCGACCGCGATCGCCGACTCACTCTTCGTTGGCGCCGTGGTGAAACTCCAAGGCGTATCTGCGGCGGCAGCTTCCGTCACGACGGTATCGCTGGTGATGGTAAATCGCCGGCCATTTTGCGAGTACTCAGTATTGTTGGGCGTCCGAAATCCAACGTCCCAATCGCCATTCGGGAAACTCGCAAGTTGGTAGCCAACCGCTTCGTAGTCAGACACTAGTTCCTGGTCACCGAGCACAACATCGTGGACCACAAAGTCCGCCGCCTCCAGCATCAACTCAGGATCAGTTGCCGTAAAGCTAGTGTCGAGTTTACCGAAGCCAATCAGCTCGCCGCCAGCAGTAGCTTCAGCGGTGATCGAGATATTGCCACTCGCAAGCGATGTCGTCGAAACGCTGAACGTTTGCGGAAACGTTTTGTCGGTGATGGTGTAGGTTTTGTCGCTGCCAACACCGTCGACAGCAATCTTAATTTTTAGTGATTCGGCGCCAATCACCGCAGGCCGCGCGGCAACCGTGACAACCAACGTGGTCGCTTGATCAGGACAGCCAGCCAGTTGCGTCGCAACAAAGGCGCCAGCCATCGTGTGCAAAATCGTTCGCAAAGCGTGCATTGCCTTCATCGATTGATCGAAATGTCGCCGAGCGTTGTCGACGGTGCGCCTTTTTCGCGAGTGAGGATATACGCCGTAGTTCCGCCGGCTGCGGCAACTGCGCCAAGGCCGGTCCAAAACCACCACTTTTTATAGACGGGTTTTGACTTCGGTTCGACGATCGGCTTGGTGACGATCCGCTTTTGCCCTTCTTCACGAGCTTTGCGTTCTTCCAGGTCATCGATCAAATGCTGCACCGCTTCTTTGTTCGGCGCGTTGGGTTCTAACGTGAGGTATTTGCGAAACGAAAAGATCGCTTGGTCAAAGTTACCCAAGTTCCGATGGCACTGACCGATGTTGTACAAAAAGCCTGGCAACGGCTTCGCTTCAAAGGCTTGTTGGTATTGCTCCAACGCTTCGTCAAATTTGCCCAACGCAAACAGTTTTTCGCCATTGGCAAAATACCGTTTGGCTGAGCGCGTGATCGCGTCTTCGGCATGGGCGGGACGCAACCCCACAAACGTGGGCGCAATTGATGCAATCGCCAACGAACCTACAGTTACAATGTTGATCAGTACACGCATACTTAATGTGGCTTGAACGGATCAATTGTATCCGAAGGCGGGATCTTTGTCGGATTTTGCGGCGTCTTCGGTTCAACCTTTACAGGTGGCGTGTCGGGCGTCACTTTGATGTCCGGCTTAACGTCTGGTTTGACGTCTGGTTTGACGTCCGGCTTAACGTCTGGTTTGACATCCGGTTTGACGTCTGGCTTGCTGGTGTTATGACGATGCTTGCTACCACCCGTTGAACCTTTTTCAACCGGGGTGGCGCTGCCGCTCCCTACGCCGGAGCCCTCCGAATTAACCAGAGCGTCACTGCCATTGTTATCCGGCGGCAGCGGCGTGGTTTGCAGCTTCATCGCAAGTTTCACCGCGTATTCGCGCCGGCCCGTTGGCTGAACATCAACTACCACGGGTTGGTCAACCCGGCCTTCAGCGCGAATCATGAAGGTGCGCGAAACAGTTGACCCGCCATCCGCCAAGTCGATGCTCACCGAACACGGGGTATGGCAACGCTCGACGGAGCCGCCTTCTAGATAGACGCCGCCAGGCGGGGTGGATTCGAACCGCACTTCGATCAACTTCGGTTGCGTTGTTGGAATCGCCGCCGTTGCGTTGACCGACCCCGGCGTCGCGCCAACAACATTGATGCCAGTGCTCGTCGGCTCGGTGTTGTTGGAGAGCGCATACCAACCGACGCCAAGCGCCGCGCCAGCGACCAGCCCAAGCGCAATAATCCACGGCCACGGTGACGACGTGCGCTGCACGATCACTTGCGATGGCATCACTTGGGATGGTGTTAGCTGCGAATAGTGCGAGTTAACACTTTGCAACGCCGACTGGGACAGCTGCATGGTGCCACTGCTGGCATCGCCTGGTGGTTTGGCGATTGGCGGCACCGTCGTTGCGCGAACAGCAACCGGCCCAGAGCCTGCGCCGCCTGCACCGCTTACGACCGGCCCCGACAACACCGACGGCACGCCCGAACGCATCAATGAAGCAATCGACACCGGCGGTTGCGTTTCAAAGCCGGCCAGCACATTGAGCAACGCATCGCGCAGCTCAGTAGCGTCGGCAAACCGGCGCGCAGGTTCCTTTTCGACACAGCGCAAAATAACGGCTTCGACCCGTGGATCGATGGTTGCGCCGCCTGGCGTCTTGTGTGGCATGACCGGCAGTTCGGCGAGATGTTTGCGCACATACTCGCCAAACGAGCGTCCGCGAAACATCGTTTGCCCGGTGAACAGCTCGTACATGATCGCGCCCAGCGAATAGATGTCTGAGCGCCCGTCGATCGGCATGCCCCCAGCTTGCTCAGGCGACATATACGCTGGTGTGCCGATCACCGAGCCTGCTGCAGTCTGAAAGCCAATATCTTCGTCGTCGCGATTGAGCAGCTTGGCAACACCAAAGTCGAGCAGCTTGGCCATCTCGGTGCCATCGGGTTGCGGCTCGACGAAAATGTTATCTGGTTTGAGATCGCGATGGATCACCCCAACGGCGTGGGCAGCTGCCAGGCCATCGCAAATCTGCACCAAAATGGTCAGCGCACGTGGCAGATCAATCTTCGAGCGCGACCACTTGCCTAAGCTGGTGCCGCGCAAAAATTCCATGATGATGAACGTAGTGCCGTCTTCGAGTTCAACGAAGTCGGTAACGTCGACGATGTTGCGATGCCGAACGCGATTTACCGTGCGCGCTTCTTGAAAGAAGCGTGCAACGGCATCACGCCGCTTGGAGTAGTCGCTGCGCAGTAGCTTCAACGCAACTTCGCGACCAAGCTTCACGTGCTCAGCGCGATAGACATAACCCATGCCACCTTTGCCGACGATTTCGATGACTCGATAGCTGCCCATCGTCGAGCCCAAGTTCGCATCGCCTTCAACATCGATCTTTTTTTCGATCTTGATTGGCGGTGGCTTGGTACCGACCGGCCCACTCGCCTGCGCTGGTTGCGGCGTACGCACGCGGGCTAGCGGCGTTGCAACCTTGGTGTTGTCTTCGACGGCGTAATCAGGCGCTTTGGGATTGTGCGTGCCCATGGCCAACGAGCTGCTTTTGCCGTCGTAGTCACTTTCACCATCGGGCTGGTCAAACGCTGGATCGAATTTACGATCCGGCTCAACCACAATAGACTCCGTTACTTCACGGCCGCCTTCATTGCGGGGAAGATCTACACTGCCCTTCGGTGATTGGTTGCGAATGGACATGCGCCCCAGTGGGTCTCGATATTGTACGATCGATCGGAGCACTGCGGCAACTCAACCTGCGAGCACGCCATAGATTCTTGCAACAGCAGCCGCTTTTATTGCCCAAGTGCATGTAATGCTGTGGATATTTCCACTTTCACTTGGGCAGTTTGCTCACTTCGAAAGCGGGTTCGCAGTGGTTCGACGGCGGTTTGTGCGCCAATTTGGCCCAATGCACGGGCGGCGCTGACGCGAACATCGCGACTGTATTCGGCGTTGAGGTAGGTAACCACCAATTCGACATCTTCAGCTTTGCGATAGCTGCCAAGTGCTTCGACAGCAGTGCGCTGCACAACCACCCCGGTGCCAGCACGTGCCGTCGCAATTTCGCTACGAGCGAGTACATCGAGCACGGTTGTCCGACCTTCGGGAAATAGCACTAAGGCCCGAATCGCCCGTACTTGTACTCCGGCATCGACGGTATCCAGGGCTGTCGTAGCAATGCGGCGCAATTCAGCAAGCGCGTTGTCACCAAATGCGCGTTCAACTTGGTCACGCGCTGGCACCGAATCGATCGCATTGAGCATTTCGAATCCGGGTAGCGGAATGCTGATTTGCACGGCGCGCTGAGTTGCTCCGACCACGCCGCTACCGAAGGCAGC
>JAKQOD010000411.1 GCA_029565465.1 Deltaproteobacteria bacterium | reverse complement strand
GCACTGGCCCCGCAGGATTGGTAGGCATGCGACCGCAGCGCGGACCGTTGTTGCGTCCGTTATTGCAGGTGCCTCGTTCGATTATCGCCGACTATGCGCACGTGCATGCGTTGCCTGTGTGGCACGACCCCATGAACGCCGACCAGCGGTTCTTTCGGGTGCGGGTACGCACAACGCTTTTGCCGTTGCTGCAAGCCGAAAACCCGCAGCTTGAACGTGCGCTTGGCCAGCTCGCGGAACAAATGGGGCAGTGGCAAAACGTGGTCGATAACGGCGCCGCGTTAGGCGCTTTGCCATGGCCGCAAGCGGTCGCCAAAAACGCTGCGCCTGCTGCGTTGACGCAAGCGTGGGGGCACGCGTTGGCCGCCGCAAATATCCCCGTAACCGCCGCTGCACATCGTGCGCTACATGCATTGTTGGCGGTCCGGCCCGATGGCACTCACCATATCGATGTTCCCGGTGGGGCGGTTGAGCTGCGTTATGGCTACATTCATCTCGCGCTGCCAACGCAACCAGCGCAACTCGCAGCGCTGGATGTGCAGTGTGCGACGCCGTGGCGGATCCGAACTCGGCAACCTGGTGATGTGATGCAACCTGCTCGCCTTGCTGGCCGACATCGCAAGCTATCCGACCTCTATATCGACGCCAAAGTGCCACGTGCGCTGCGCGCACAGGCGCGATTGGTGGTTGATGCCGCCGACCCGAGCCACATTCTGTGGGCCGAACATCTTGGGCCAGCCTGGGGATCTGCGATCGTTGTCACGCTAATGCAACCCGTGGCCTAGCCAGGCAGCCAGCTTTTTCTCGTCAGGGAGGCCCTAAGTCAGCGATTTTTCGTGTTTCCGGGCGTTTTGGCCTTTGCAAACTGGCCGCGGCGACGCATGCTTGCTTGGTCAACCCTCGCCGGACCAAGCCCTTTGCGCCAATCTCATAAAACCTTACTAATTTGGGCCATCTTGATCGTGATGTTCGTGAGCGTCTATACGATGTTCAACGACAGCGGGAGCCAAGAAAAAGACCTCGACGTCACGGCGTTTAAGTCGCTGATTAGCGACCCAGCCAAAGCCAAAGACGTTGCCAGTGTGCTGGTTGAACCGGGTGGCCGCGACAACGCGCGTTACATCGTGAGCTACCGCAACAAAGCTGAAAAGAGCGTTGTTAACGCGGAGTTTCCAGGCACCATTACCGCCGCACTGTCGACGGCCAATATCGCGTACAACGTGAAAGCGCGGGAAGAATCGAGCTTCTGGCCGCAACTCTTGATGACCGCACTACCATTGCTGTTGATCGTCGGCGTGTTGGTGTTCTTCATGCGGCAATTGCAATCGGGTGGCGGCAAAGCGATGAGCTTTGGTAAATCAAAGGCGCGGTTGTTAACCGACCATCAAAACCGCGTGACGTTTAAAGACGTTGCTGGGGTTGAAGAAGCCAAAGAAGAAGTCGAGGAAATCATCGCGTTCCTCAAAGACCCTAAGAAGTTCACGCGCCTCGGCGGTCGGATTCCAAAGGGCGTTTTGATGATGGGCTCGCCAGGTACCGGCAAAACCTTGTTGGCGCGGGCCATCGCAGGCGAAGCTGGCGTACCGTTCTTTTCGATCTCGGGGTCAGACTTCGTCGAAATGTTCGTCGGTGTTGGTGCAAGCCGCGTGCGCGACTTGTTTGAACAAGGCAAAAAGAATGCGCCTTGCATCATCTTCATCGACGAAATCGATGCAGTTGGCCGTCATCGTGGCGCTGGCTTAGGCGGCGGGCACGATGAGCGCGAACAAACGTTGAATCAACTGCTGGTCGAAATGGACGGCTTTGAGTCCAACGACGGTGTGATCATCATTGCTGCCACCAACCGCCCAGATGTGTTGGATCCAGCGCTATTGCGCCCAGGCCGTTTTGATCGTCGCATCGTGGTGCCACGCCCTGATTTGCATGGCCGCATCGGCATCCTTGGCGTGCACACCAAAAAAGTGCCGCTGTCGACCAACGTTGACCTCGACATCATCGCCAAAGGTACCCCTGGTTTCTCGGGCGCTGATTTGGAATTCTTGGTTAATGAAGCTGCGCTCATTGCTGCGCGCCGTGACAAAGACAAAGTCGAAATGGAAGATTTCGAAGAAGCCAAAGACAAAGTGCTCATGGGTGCTGAGCGCCGTTCGATGATTATTTCCGATAAAGAGAAACGCACCACTGCGGTGCACGAAGCTGGCCACGCCTTGGTTGCGCGCTTCATTGGCGAAGAAGCTGACCCGGTTCACAAGGTCACCATTATTCCACGTGGCCGCGCTCTGGGCTTGACCCAACAGCTGCCACCGGAAGACCGGTTGAGCATGACCTCCGAATTTGCGTTGGGCCAAATTGCGATTTTGATGGGCGGCCGTGTCGCCGAAGAATTGGTGTAC
>JAKQOD010000397.1 GCA_029565465.1 Deltaproteobacteria bacterium | reverse complement strand
GCTGCGAACGAACCCGGCGGGATTTCTTTGGATGGTGTATCAGACCACGCCAACGTAACGGGATCGCGATGCGCCGCCAACACGGCAAACAATTTGTTAGCCGAGTTGACCCCGCGCACATCGGTCACGATTTCGTCGGCGATGGCCAGGCTGCCTTGCATGAACGGCAAGAACGCTTGGTAGGTTGGCGAGTTCTCGCCGTATTTTTGTTTGACGTAACCATCGGCAGCCAACACCGTGGTGCGGCGCGAGCCAACAAAATCGAGCGTCGCGTCGCCGAGCCCAAGCACCAATTGGCCAAACAATTTTTGCGCATGGCAATTGAGGCACTGGGGCACGGCCATCTTGACGCCATTTTTTTCGATGACGTTGTAGTCGTAATTGACACCAGCACTGTCGCCGGTCCGCCCTAAGTCCTGGCTTGAAACACCTTGGGTTGCGATATAGGCAGCCAGTGGAACCCCACTGCTAACGTAGTCGCCGTACATCAAGTACTGCAGCCCGGCGGTTGCATCGCCTGCACGTTGCGCGGTCGGTTCCAGGTACGAAGTTGGGGCAGCTGGCGCGCCGTTGTCGCCACAGCTAGCCAAGGCAACCGCCGCACAACCCGAGATCCAGAGCGAACGTTCTACCGATTTCATCCCTTAGCGTATATCGAATTTCGCTAACGCTGTCACCGCAATTTCTGCGGTAGCATTCTGCTATGCCCGACATCGCAGATGGCGAAACCGCACTGGTACAAGGGTCTGCCAAAGACCCGTATGTGCTCAAGAATGTTGGCGGCGTGTATTCATGCAGCTGTCCGGCCTGGCGCAATGCTGGTGGCGCGATCGACGCGCGAACTTGCAAGCATCTCAAAGCGTATCGAGGCGCGGCCATAGAAGCCGCCCGCATGGCAGCCATTGCTGGCAGCGGTGGCGCAACCGCGGTCGCCGCACGCCAAACGAGTGAGGTCGCCGCCGACCACGAAGAAGACGCCACGCCGACCACCGGGGCACCGGTGCTGCTTGCGCAAAGCTGGGACAATTCAGTCGATCTTACTGGCTGGTGGATCAGCGAAAAGCTCGATGGCGTGCGTGCCTATTGGGACGGCGGCAAATTTGTGTCGCGGCTGGGCAACGCGTTTGTTGCCCCGGCCTGGTTCACCAAGGGCCTGCCTGATCATCCGCTTGACGGCGAATTGTGGGTTGGCCGCAAAGAATTCCAAGCCACCGTATCGATCGTGCGCCGGCAAGATGCTGGCGATCACTGGAAACGCGTCACGTTTTTGATTTTCGATGCGCCGAGCCGCGACGAAGCGTTTGAAGATCGGGTGGCGTACATTGAATCGTTTATTGCGCAAACCAAGCCAGCGTATGCACGCGCGGTTGCGCATGCACGCTGTGAAAGCACGCAGCATCTACGCGCCGAACTTGCCCGCATCGAGGCACTTGGCGGCGAAGGCCTCATGCTGCGACAGCCGGGCAGCCGTTATGAAATTGGGCGCAGTTATTCGTTGCTTAAAGTGAAGAGCTTCTTTGACGCCGAAGCCACCGTGGTTGAACATTCGCCTGGCAAAGGCAAACACAAAGGCCGCTTGGGCGCGCTGGTGGTTCGAATGCCTAACGGCACCAAGTTTAACGTCGGCACTGGTTTGTCCGACGCAGAACGCAAAGCCCCGCCACCGATCGGCAGTAAAATCACCTATCGCTACCAAGAGCTATCGAAAGACGGCGTGCCGCGATTTCCAAGTTACGTCGGGCTTGCCATCGATAAGTAACGTCCGTCGGCGCGTTAACGCTTGCGGCCTTGGCCGTCGAGGGCGGCTTTGACAAACCGCGAAAACAGCGGATGCGGTGCGCTTGGACGCGACTTGAACTCAGGGTGAAACTGACACGCCACAAAATACGGGTGCTGCGGCAGTTCCACCATTTC
>JAKQOD010000378.1 GCA_029565465.1 Deltaproteobacteria bacterium | reverse complement strand
CACCACGATCATCATTGCTCTGCTCCAGTTCGGCATTTGCAGCTGCGACATCGCCGGCGGCGAGATGCTGACGCGCCAACGCCACACTACGCGCGAGCCGTTCTTCAGGCGACAACGCCGCCCACACTTGTTCCCGCTGTGCAGCGTCAGTGGTGGGCAACGCGTGCAGCGCAGCGAGCGCGAGCGCAGGTTGGCTATCGTCAAATAAAGCTTGCCAGCCTGCGCGGATAGCGCCATCAGGGTCAGCGCTGCCCGCAAACAACGCAGTGAGCCCGGCGCGGAGGCTGTAATAATCGTTGCCAACACTGCCGGTGGCTGCATCGCGCAACAGGGCACGGTGTTCGTCAGCCAGGCCGGCAGCGGCCAGTTGCGGACCGATCAACGCCAGGTACGCTGGCGTAACCGGCAGCTCACCGAGTGCTTGCCGTGCTTGCGCGAGTTGCCCCATTCGGACGTGCTCAGCAGCATCGGTCCAAGGATCACCACTGTGCCCACCGGCGGATTGCCCCGCCTGCTGGCGCGCATAAGCTGCCAATTCAACATCTTCGAATAACGTCTCCCATGTCAGCGCACCGCGTTCGGCATTGGCAAGTGCCGCCGCGCGTCGCAAACTCACCATCGCAGCGTCGCTTGGCCCAGCCGTGTAGCCACTCAACGCCAGCAAGGCGCCAGCACGGGTAGCCGCATTCACGCTCGGCAAATTCGCAAGCAGCGCATTACCAACGGGACTCGTCACCGTCCAGCCGTCGATACCTCGGTCGCCCAATTGCATTGAGCGCAATCTCGCCGCAGCGCTAACCGTTTGGGCGCCAGCGCCAGCTTGCTGAGCAACCAACTCAGCCATGCCCGCGTAGTACACTGCTGCGGCATCACGTTCGCCGCGCGTCAACGCAACTCGCGCCAACTGCAACATCGCAAGTGCGCTTGCGGGGTCGGCTTGATGGGCGCCGGTAACCACCGCTGCATGATCCGTTGCGTTAGCCGAAGACACGCCAGCGCGCGCTAAAGCAACGCTTGCACGCAAGGCTGGATCCGTTAAGGCACTATCGAGTTGCGCCATGGCCGTCGCAAATTCGTCGACTCGACCATCGCACAATGTAAGTTCGAGCTGTGCAAACAGCGACGGTACGTCGTTGCCATTGACGTCCAGAATTTCGCCAACCGCAACCCGCGCTAGGTCGAGCTCACCCGCCGCCATCAGTAAGTCGACGCGATGGCGCGCAAGCAGGGTTTGCTCATCGGGCGCAGCCAATGCTTGCTCGAGTTCAAGCAAGCGTTGGGTTTCAACCATGTCACGAGCGCGCATCGCCAAGCTGCGCAAACCGCGCAACACCGGCCGTGCAGTCGGATCATCAAGTAGCGCGGCTTCATAGTGCTGCCGTGCGCGCTCAACGTGTTCGATTCGTTCACTCACGCGGCCAGCTTCGGTACGCAACAACGATGCCGCCGTGACGTCGTCAACAATCGCGATTTCGCGTTCCAACAGGCCGAGCCAATCGGTCAAAGCCTCTTCGGGTTGTGGCCCAGCAGTAACGCTCTGAGCAAAATTGGCAGGATCAATTTGCCATGCGGCGATGGGGGCGTCGACGCGTTCGCTGGTGAGTTCCGAAATCGCTGGCCGGACCGGCACGTATTCGGTGGGCATCGGCGGCGCGCCATGGGCCACAATGGTTGGCGTGCGTACGCCTTCCATATCGGCATCGGTGTAAGCCGCATCGGGGTCCTCAGTTACGAGTGCATTGGTTGGCGCCCGTTCATCATCAGGTGGGGCAGCAACGATGCCCAGCAGGGTTTCGCCGGCAACATCGTCGTCGGCTTCTACATGAATCGTGTCATGGCTTGGCTCCGCACTGGCAGCCGGCGCAGCGTCGAATTCAAACGCCGCATCGTTAGCCGAATCAGGCCGCTCAATCGAAACTTCGAGCGATTCGCTAAACGCTCGCCCGATCGGGATGTCCATCGAATCCTGCGCCGCATGCGCAAGCTCGGCGACCTCCACGCTGTCGTGCGCGGGATCAGCGAAGTCGGCAAATTCGTCGACGATGGGCGGAGGCGTTGTCTGATTGCCGCCAATGCGGCCGGTGATGGGTTTGCTACGCCGATAGTCCGTTGGCGCGACAGTCGGCGGCCGATCGGGCGCGGCGAGTTGCTTGGCGCCGTCGCCTGTATCAACCTCAATGACGGGTGCTGACCCATAACGCATGGGTGGCGCTGCGGTAATCGAACCCTCATTGCGCCGCACGATGTGCGCGGTGCGCTTCACTGCGGGTTCAACTGGCGTCGCAACCTGCGCCGGACTAGCGCTTGGCGATGCATCAATTTCGATGTCATCGTAGGCGTCGTCGTCGACGGCAGCGGCGACTTCGACGATCGGGGCAAATGCCCCCTGCGCGACCATGCCATGCATATCCACGATGCGGGTGGACTCTTTGTTGTCTTCCGATGGCGGCGCGGTTACCGCGGTACGGCGAACGATCGCAGGCGTCCGGCGAGCTTCCTGCTCGATTGGCGCAGCCAGCGGCAACAGGCGTGCAGGCTGTGGTGGTGCCGCGATTGGATCATCAATGTCTTCGTTGTTGGTCGTCGCTGCAACCACGGCTGGAAACGGTCGCGAGGCAGATGTAAACACATCGTCTTCGGCAACATCTTCGGCGTCGACGGTATCGCTGAAGGTGTCGCTCTTGGCCGGCCGCATGCGCGGGTTGGTGACATCGTCGAGGCCGGATGGCGCGCGCACGCCTGCAGCCAACAAGGAACCTAACGCGGTTGGCGCACCTTCGACGCCAACCATGGAGAAATCCGAATCACGCATCGGTGCATCCACGTCGACCGTGGCAATGCTGTCTTCGACGTCATCTTCACCAAGTGCGATGGTCGCCGGCCTGATCGTTGCGGGCCCTCGCACCGCGAAATCAGCAAAGTCTTCGTCGTGCTCATTCGCGCGCAGATTGCGCACCTCGCGGATGGCAGTGGCATCACTCAAATCGATGGTGGCCAGATCATTGCCGATATCAATGGTAGCAATGTCGGCCGTATCGGGACTTGCATCGGAGATCAGCGAATCGAAGCCCCGATCCCAATCTTCGATGTCCAACGCGAGGTCATCGCCTAACAAGCCCTTGGTTGGATCTTTCGTTTCGCTCATTGCACACCTCCGCCACGGGCAAGGCCTAGCTCGTCACGGGCTCGTCGATGATCTACCGACACTGACCACATCATCAGATCTTGTGCGATCGGGTTATCTGCGATCGCGCGTGCGCCACGGCCAACGTCTAGCATTTCGAGTGCGACCGCAATGTCGCCGGCCCACAACAGGCCAGCGCGGTGCGACATCGCCAACGCTGCGTTGCGATATAGTGGCAAGCCAATCAATTCGCTGGCACGGGCCGCCAAAGCCACCACCGCGGCACGGTCTTTGCGCGCTAACTTGCGCATCGCGCGTGCGCGTTCCGCCACTACGGCTTCTTCGCCACGCACAACAGTTGCGAGTTCGGCCGGCACTTGTGCGTCAACTGAACGCAAACTCGCAACGACGTAACCGATGAGGTCGGATTCGCGCAACTCGGCGATGGTCGACACGCGCTCGGCCACCAATGCAACGTTACGAGCCAATTGATAACGGGCGGCCAGGGTTGCGCCGCTTGCGATATCGGCACCAAAGCACAACACGCCGTCGTCGGTCGACAACGTGCGCGCGACGCCTGCACGGCTTTCGCTAATGTAAATATCGGCGCCATCGACGCCATAGAACATCAACGTTGCGGCGAGTGCTTGGTATTTGTCGCCGAGCTTTTTCTGCGCAATGCGATCGCTGCGAGTAAACCCAAACTTGCTTGGCTCAAGGCCGTGCGCAGCGGTCACCGTCGTTGCGATCGCACGCCACAACTCATGACAGGCCCCACCGCTGAGCAATGAAGTAGCGGCGCCCGGCGCGATAGCAGGACGCAGACTACCCATGATTGTCGGTGTCATCCGCTGCTGCCCCACCCGCTTCCAGTCGAGTTGCGGCGCTTGGGCACGGCCGGTTTTCAACACCAACCGTTGATCAGGGGTTGGCACCCCCACCGCGTCGACGCCGGCTAATGCCATGAAACGGCCGTCAACATCGCTTTGCCAACCATGGATCATTGCCAAGCGTTCATAAGCGCTCGCGGCTGTTGGGTCAGCCACCACTGCACGATACGCATCATTCGCGGCAACACCGAGAACTTCTGCTTTGGCTGGGCCTTCAAGCAATTCGGCTAAATCGCGAACAACATCCAAATTGAGCGGGTCGCTCACGCGCGCACGATCAAATGCCAATCGCGCAGCTAGCTTGTCGTACAATTTATCGCGGTGCATTTGGCCCAAGCGATGCTCATCACGTGCACGTTCGCCTTTGGTGCTGCGACGCGGTGCCAATTCACGCAATTGCGCAGCGGCAATATCCCATGCTTGGCCACGGGTGGCTAATGCAAGCAACCGCTCGCGCAACGCCATGTCCGAGGGTGTGCGGCTCACGAGATGGTTCAGCTGTTCGATCGCCCCGCTGACATCGTTGGCGGATTCTTCAAGCACGCGCGACAATTCAAGCTCATATTTCGCGGCGGCAGGGCCAGTTGCGTTCGCAACGCAGCGACGCCACAAACTCAATGCAACCTGCAACTCGCCTGCGGCGAGCGCTATTTCGCCACGTTGCCAGCACGCTTCGACGTGATTCGGCTGGTAATACAACACGTGGTCCAAACACGCACGGCGCCGATCGACGCCTGCGCCACTTTCGTCTTTGCCTGCCAATGTAGCGCGTTGGAAATACAGATCTGCGATCAGTTCGCCGGCATGCGCACTTGGGTTTTCGTATTGCCCAACTTGATGCGCAATGCGACGTGCCAGCGCGCGATCGAGGCGTGCCGCGTCAGCTGCGCCTTGCAACAACGCTCGCAAGGCAAAAAACTCGTCGGCGCCAGGATCAATTTCCAAGATGCGCTGCAACGCAACGATGGCCAGTTCGCGATCATGCACGCTGGCATCAGCGCCATTGGCAATCGCCACCGCCGCACGAAACTCGGCCAGTTGATTGGTTGCGTCACCGAGTTGTTTGCCAAGCGAAACATGGATTGCGGCCGTCAAGCGCGGCTGCTGTGCTGCTTGCGCCAAGCGCAGATTCGTACGCAATACGCGAATGTGGTTAGGCGCTTGCTGATTCACAGCTGCAAGCACGGTTGCGGCGGCCCGCAATTGGCCGGCATCAAGCAACGCATCGGCCTGTTCCAGCTGCCAATGCAGCCGCGAATCAGCCAGATTGGCAGTTGCAGCCGCGGCTTCATACAGTGCACTTGCAGCCAAAGGATCACCGGCGCTGCGTTGGGCGAGTTGCGCTGCAAGTTCAACCGCGAGCCGGTCTTGGCCATGACGAGTGCGGGCTTCGGTCGCCAGCCCATAGGCAGCCGATGCATCGCCAGCCACAAACTGAGCGGTCGCAGCACGCACGAACAAGGCCGACGCCACGGCTGGATCAGCTGCATTACGAGCAAATTGCTGCAACCAATGTGCAACTCGTTCAGCGTTACGGTCGGTCGCTGCTACCAGTGCCAGCCCAAGCAGCGGCCCAGTGCGGCTAACGTCGATGCGTTCAGCTTGAGCAAATTGTTGGCCGGCTTCCGCAAGATTGCCGGCGACCAACGTTTGCCAACCAGCATGTTCCGCTAGTTCGGCTGCGAAGCGACTGCTACCGGCGGCACTGATCAACGCGTTGATACTCGCGTTGCTGCTTTCATAATCACCATTGGCCAGTGCTGCATAGGCTTGCCCTTCGACGTCATCCGTCGCAAAGGCCGCCAGCGCCGCGGCATAACCTTCCAGCGCATCGGCCGGCGCATCGCTGCGTTCGCTAGCATCCGCATACAGAATGCTGGCAATCGCGCTGCTGCGGTCGCCGTGTTGCTGCGCCGTCCGCCACGCCGTGGCGGCACTGGCCCAATCATTCGCAGCAGCAGCGTAACGAGCGACTTCCACTTGGGCTGGCGCATGGTTGGGAAACCGGGCCAGCCATTCGCGTGCGATGGCCAAAGGCTCATCGGCCAACAAGATAGCTTCTCGATATGCAGCGTGGGCAGGTACACCGTCGGGCAAGCGGCGCGCTTGGGCCAACTGCAACTCGGCCAACGCGACACGATCACGGGTTGCGCGCAGTGCCGCGAGCAAGCCCGATGCGATCGCGGCATCGTCGGGTAACCGCACCGCAGCTTCACGGTACGCAGCGATCGCTTGCTGCCACGCTTCGGCTTGCGCAGCATCGGTAGACTGCCATGCCGTGCGTTCGAAAGCCCGGGCTGCTTCGCCAAACGCAATGCCTTGTAATTCTGCCGACGGCTCCAGCGCCGCCAGCGCCACCAGTGCAGGCCCACGTTCCGCGTCAGCCCCAATGCTGACCGCCAGTGCATCAAGGCGCCAGCGAGATTCAATATCGTCGGGGTGGCCGGCCGCCCATTGTTTTTCGATGGCCAGCGCCAAGGCGCCATCGTGTTGTGCAACCGCGATGAGCATCGCGCGCCGATATCGCTCTTCGGCCGACCATGGCACCGCTGCCGTTACGGGCTCTACGTGCCCTGGCTCAGCGAAGCCAAGCAACGCGACCGCGGCACGATGCGCACCGTTGCGCTCTAGATCGTCGAGGGTGGCCTGCCAAACTTCGTTGGCAGCCGGCGCCAGCTCACGCGCTTTGGAGATCAAATTGCGCGTATCTTCGATCTGGGTATCGTCGGTGGCCTGCGCGGCAGCAAGGTACGCCATCGCGGCCGCATGGGCATTTTTACCACCCGCTGCGATGCCCGTGCTCCACGTGCCGAGTTCAAACGCTTCCGCCATGGCGCGCCACGCGCGGGCCAACGCCGCGCGATCGCCGTTGGCAATCGCCGCACGTTCAAGCAAGGATGCAACCGCTAGTGAACCAGCATCGTTGGCTTGCAATTGCCCAATCGCCGTCGCGGCTTCCGCTTGACGGCCACCACGCAACAACGCATCAGCACGCCGCAAGCCCAACGCCAACAATCGCGCTGGATCGGCTTCGTTGGCGGTGGCAGTTTCCACCAACGTCGCCAGTTCATCATATTTGCCAAGTTCTTCGGCAAGCTCGGTCAAATCGGCGGTTAACAACGCATCGCCAGGCACGTGCGCCAAGCCGCGCTGCAGCTGTTGCCACGCCGCTTCAGCATTGCCAGCGTCGACGGTGCGGCTGAGCTGCGCCATGCGGCGATACACCGCGGCAACTTCACGTCGCAACATCGTTTCGCGTGGATTAACGTCGGCCCCCGGCTCGACCGTGACACTGCTTACCCTGGCCTCAAGTGCAGCCACATATTGTTGCAATGCGGCTAACATCGCTTCGTTGCCATCAGCGTCAGTGCGGCGCGCTGCAACAGCAACCGCACATTGCGCCACCGCTTCGGCATTGCCGCAGGTTGGCACCAAGCTGGAGGCCCGGTCCAAGGCATCGACCGCACGCAACGGATCATTGGTTGCGCACAGTTCCGCAACGCGCAACCACGAGGCCTGTTGCCGCTCGGGCAACTTGGCAAGTTCGGCGATCGTGGTGTGAATCGACGCCAGGCGCTCGGCTTCGTCGACATTCGCTGGATCAAAGTGCGCCGAGACGATGCGTTCGAGCATCAGCAGCGCGGCGAGATGCTTGCCATCGTAGAGTAGTGCCGATTCAAGTGCATTGCGCGCTTGAACCACGGCCTCCGCAGCACCGTCGGTGCCAGCGCCGCGCAACAACACATCTGCTTGTTCAACGTGGAGGTCGGCGCGCTCGCGATCATCTTTGGCATAGCCCAGCTCGGCGTCGATCAGCTTGAGCAAATTTGGCCAAAGCTGGCGCCGGTAAAAGATCGAGCGAATCGCCCATAAATTGGGCCGCAGCGACGGGTCGAGCGCCAACGCGCGACCATAAGCTTTGACTGCACGCGCTTCGTCTTCGAGGATGTGTTGGTACCAGTGGCCCAACTCATACGACAGCGCCGCAGCGTTGGTGATGTCGGGCTTCGGTCCGTCGGCTTCGGCGTTGACTTGCTGTTCGAATAGCGCAGCGCGCGCTTCGAGGCCTTGCTCGTTGAGCTCGGCCAACGCCATGTCCAGCACGCTGGGTGCATCGAGTTGGGCTTCGAGCGACAACTCAGGGACAGGCGCCACATCGATATTGGTTTCGGGTTCGCCGGTTCCGGCTTCCGCAGGTACCAAATCAATTTGCGAATCGATCGCGACAAACTCGTCGGCACCATCGTCGTTATCGTCAATCGCTGGTGCATCGGCAGGGACCACCGGCGCCTGCGGCTGTAGCTCCGCCACAGGTATCGCAATCGCGGGCTGGGACATCGTGGCCCGCCGCCGCATCGGTGGTGGAATCGTCGCCGTGCTTCGAATCGGCCCGCTGGCGTCACCACGCTCAAGTGCGTGATTTTGCCCCGTCGGCACCCGCGCGATCGCAGGCGAACCGCTGCGCGGCACTGGTGGCGGGGCTTTGGGCACGCTCGGTGGCGCAATCGTCGACTTACTGGGGACGGTTACCACCGGGATCGCGATCGCGCGCGGCGGCGCGGCGGGCGGCGGCGGCACGAGTGGCCCCATGGCGGCACGACGCGGCGGAGCGACTGGCACGGCCTGTGGCGGCGGTG
>JAKQOD010000346.1 GCA_029565465.1 Deltaproteobacteria bacterium | reverse complement strand
TACCGAGCCGAATGGGATTATCTTCACCGTCGGTGGCGTGCACCGCGACCGAGCCGCTCACCAGCACAAACATGGAGTGGCCGTAGGTGCGTTGCACCACGATGTCTTGTTCCGGGTCTAGGTTGCGCACCAGGACCGTTTGCGCAAATGCCGCCACGTCTTCGGCCGGAATGCCTGCAAAAAATGGCAAGCCGGCGAGGAAGCTAGTGTACGCCGCGCCGGTTACCTGCGCGTCATTGCCCTGCGTATCACTCGGTCCATTCACTGCCATCGCCCCCGCAGGCTAACACGGTCAGCGCGTGAGATGGCACCTGTAACGGCTGGCAAACGGTTCGCATTTGCACTGCAAAAGCGCTCGCTGTGTTGGCCAATCTCTGGAGGTTATGGCGGCCTTGTTGTAGGCTGACAACCGATGACGAAAAGGTGGGCAATGGGCCCCGGCTTTGGAGCGAATGGAGTGGGGCGAGCGCCGGCGAGCGTTGTAGTGCTGTGCGTGGTTGCAGCCATCTGGCTAGCCGCATGTGGCCGATCTTCGTCGACGACGACACCGCCGAGCCGATCAGTTGGCCCGGTTGTCGTCGATACCGATCGGTTTCCGCATGCTGCCCATACCGGCACCGCGCCCGAAATACGCAACTATCGCGGCCGTGGTCTTGGTTGCGGCGATTGTCATGATGCCAACGCTGTGCGCGACGGTAAGGTCGCCCGTCCAGGCGCCATGAATCACGCGCCGTGCGATGATTGTCACAAAGCTGAGTTCTACAAGCCGCCTGGCCCGATGTGCAAGGTCTGCCATATCAGCGTCGATCCAACTGCACCACGCGGCGCCATTGGCATACCGCCGGGCAGCACCGCTGCAAGCGCTTCGCCATTGCAACCGTACCCCGAGCGTGGCCAAGCGCAGGTATTAGGTTCATCGTTTTCGCACAAGCAGCATCTCGACCAAGGCGAGATGGACAGCGCGGTAGGCTTTCATGTCAGCTGCAACGACTGTCACACGCGCGATGGCAATCAAGAACCGCAAGTGCCGCAGCATGCACAGTGCGTGCGTTGTCACGAAAAAGAGCCACGCGCCAAAACCAAGTTGCCGATGGATAATTGCGGTGGTTGCCACGTAACCCGCAATGTTGAGTTGGCGCGCGGGCGTAAGTTCATCACTGGCGATTTGCGGTTTAACCATGCAACCCACGTCAAAGATCGCGCTGGCGCAGCGGTGGCTTGCGCAACCTGCCACGCCGACGTTGCTGCGTCCGGGTCGCGGGAAGATGTAGCCGTGCCTGCGATGGAACGCTGCGCACAATGCCATGAAGATAGCCAACGCAGCCCCGATCGTGTGCGCATGTCACAATGCGGTGTTTGCCACAGCGCAATCACCACCGGCACGCCGCCGATGAATCATGGTGTCACTGGCGCCGTGCCTGCCGACCACACGTTGGCGTTCCGCAAAAATCACGGCGCAGCTGCAGCGAAGCCGACCTCGAATTGTAGGTTTTGCCATACCCAGCTAGCTGGCGCGCGTGAAGACAGTTGTTTTCAATGCCACCAAGTCATGAAGCCGCGCGACCACAGCATGATGTGGCGCGACGATCACGGCAAAGCTGCGCAAGCGGATAACGATCGTTGCGCTTCGTGCCACACACCCGAAACTTGCGTGGCCTGCCACTCGGTGCCGCCGCGGTCGCATGCACCACTGGGCGAATTCAAATATGGCGGGCACGCCGAGGCCGCGCGGTTCGGCATGTCGGCTTGCATGACCTGCCATACCTACCAAGACACTTGTTCCAAGTGCCATCGGGAGGCTCGCTAATGAAACGCGCAGTCACAACGATTGGGACTATGGCGATTGCCGCGCTGACGCTGCAGGCCTCGCATATAAGCTTGGCTAGCGCCGACAAGCCACTCGATTTAAACATCCACTACGCACCCGTGCGGCTCAACATGCGACCGCGGGTGCGGCCTGCAACCAAGGTTGCGGTGGTTGCCCAGCCTGCGCCGGCCGCCTCGACGGAGCCGCCAGCGGATGTCTCGAGCACCATCCCTGCTAGCCGCTCGTTGCGCGAACGCATGACGTTCCGCATCAACGCTGGCGTGAATCTGGAATCGGCGACAACCTCAGGGACGCTGCTGCGCGGTGGCTCTGCGCTCGACGATTCATATGCATCGTCGCGGCCGTGGATCGTGGGTGGCGCCATGGTTGGCAGCAAAGATGTGCTGTTGCCATCCATGAACGCCTACTTGTTGTCGAGTTTTCAATTCGATGCTAGTCGGTCAAGTAATTCAGGGTTACCTGCACCTACCGACGCCGAAGGCGAACAACTGCAAATTCGCGCGGGCTATGTTGAGTGGGGGCGCGACGAACGCACCAAAGGGCTGCGCAATCAATTGTGGCTGCGCGGCGGTCGGCAGTTTCGCCAAAACGGTGGCGCGACGTTTGCGTATTTCGACGGCGCCACCGTTGGGTGGCGTACACCAACCACGCAATTTACCGGGTTCGTCGGGCGCCGGGTTGCGCTGTATGTCGACACCTTGCACGGCGTTACGTTCGGTGGCTCGGTGCAATCGGATCTTAAACAATCGCGCGGTTGGCCGGCCACGGTCGCGCTCGATTATCAAGGGCTGGCGATCGACAGCGAACTACGCTCATTGATCAGCGCACGCAGCGATATTGCGCTCGGCAAAAAAGGCACGTTGTTTGTGCGCGCGCGCGTGGTCGGCACCGGCGGCGACCTAACGCTGGGGCGGATCGGTGGTCGCGTTAACTACAACGTGAATCGTAACCTGCTGATCGTCGCCGATGTCGAGAACCGCGCGGGTGGTGACCTGGCGTACGATCTCGCGGCGCCGTCAGCGGTTGACGTCGTCGATATTGCCCGGCGGCTCGGCGTTGGCCTGAGCGCACCGGTTGACGCTTTGACCGTCGGCGCTCGCGCCGACTATCGCGTGGGCGTACGCGAATACATCGGCTTTGTACGCGCAGAGTTGCCACGTGGTGAGGTGCTGGCGGCTGACCGGGTTGGCTTCGTCGAAGGTGGCGCTGCGATGGCAACGGTGTTGGGCACGCGGACCTGGGCCAACGTGCAATACCTTACGCGGCAACGCTCGCTCGATGGTGCAGCGAATGTGCCGGGCAGCAGTTTTGCCAATACTGGGGGCACTGGGATTTCGTCGCTGCACGAACTAGCGTTAGACGCTGTGTGGCGCGGTCCTGCCGGCAAAAACGGCCGCAAATGGCGGCTCAGCGGCGGCGCATTCTATCGCGTGTACGCCGGCCAAACGCCGTACGCTTCATTTAGCAACGATGGTCGTGGTGGCGCCCGCGCCGATGCGCAGTTTTGGTTGAATCAAACTACGCATCTGATGTTCGGAGGCGAATTTGCACAGCCTTCGCCAACCATGAGCCGTGAGCTTTCATCTATTACCAGCGTCCGGGTTGGCGCGGAGGCGTTGTTCTAATGGCGTTGTTACCAACATGGAATGCTCGGCGTGCAGCGAACCACGCTGCGCGCGTTCGCGCGTTCGCTCCGTTTTTGGGCGCGGGTTTCATCGCAACGGTGGTTGTACTGGTGCTGGTGATCTTCGGCAGTGCGGCAGCGTCTGCCGGCGGCCCTGTGGTTACGCCACCAAGCAACCGCCGCTTTGACCACGAAGCGCATGGCCTTGGCGTTGGCAAAGCTGGCAAGCCCGCCGTGAAGTGCGAAAGCTGTCACAAGCAAGATACAACCGGTGAGCCACAACTGGTTGGCAAACGCGAACACGCTCGTTGCCTCGAAGGCTGCCATACGTTTACTGCCGATTGCAGCACGATGGCGGCTGGTGTTGGCAAGGTTTGCGCGAGTTGTCACCCAACGTTAAAGCCCGCGTGTTTGCCAAAATTGCCACCTTCGCCCGGCCTTTCGTTCGAAGCCAAATTTACCCATGGGCGGCACACGGCGGCGGGCAGTTCGGCCGAACCCTTGTGTGCGCGCTGCCACGAAGCGCAGGCGTTTGCCGTCGGTGCGCCGCCGATTACCACGACCGCTCATCGTGCTTGTTCGGGTTGCCACGAACGCGGCGCCAAGCCGTTCATGACCGAATGCGCTGGCTGTCATCGGTCACCGCAAGCGCAGCTGGCAGCGCCGCCTAATCCATATGCGTTGCACTCATTCGATCATCGCGATCATATGCGGGCGTCGAAAGCGCAAGGTTGCATGACGTGTCACCAAGGCTTAGCCAACGCTAACGAAAATGCGTTGCCACGGCCGCAGATGAACAGCTGCCAAACCCAATGCCATAACGGCAAAACGGCGTTCGCTGCGACGGGCACCCGCTGCACCACGTGTCACAACGTTGCCAGCGACATGCCGGCGGCGCCGGTGGCACCGGTAGCATCGGTGGGTTTTTCGCACGCCGTGCATAAAAACCGCAACGTCGACATCGCTGCATGCGCCACGTGTCACCAAGTTGAAAGCAACGGCAACGTGTTGCCATCCGGCATGAACAAAGATCACAAGCCGTGTGCCAACAGCGGTTGTCACGAACGCGAGTTTTTCTCGCGCACCACCAAGATTTGCACGACGTGTCACGTCGCGACTAATGCGTTGGTAGTGCCTTGGCAAAAGCCTGCCATGACCACGCTGCGGCCGGCGCAAAGCGAATTGCCTGGGCCCATGAATCACGCGGTTCACGTCGCTGCAACGGGTGCCAACGCCGGCAATACTGCGTGTTTGAGCTGCCATGGCGACAAGTTCACGAATGCACCAGCGCCGCATGGTCACGCGGCGTGTACGAAGTGTCATGCCAAGCCAGCGGCGGCGAACACACCGGCGATGAGTAACTGTCAAGCGTGCCATCAGCTTGGTGTACCAGCTGCTACACGTGCCGTTTCGGCATGGTCGGTCGCTGCCAACTTTGCGCACACCAGCCACAATCGCGATCCACAGCGAGCGGGCGCTGCGCCCAATTGCAGCGAGTGTCACGCCAGCGTGGTGCGTGCTACCTCTTTGGCAAACGTTTCAGCCCCGACAATGCAAAGCTGTGATCGCTGCCATAACGGTCGGGAAGCATTTAAGACCACGGGCTTTGACTGCGCCCGCTGCCATCAAAAAGCGCCTGCTGCGGCGGCGGCAAACCTTGTGCCTGCAGCAGCGAGTTTGACGCCAGCCGGGCCGGGCTTCGGGCGGCGAGGGCAGCGATCATGACATCACGCGCCACCCGTCGACTCGCTAGTATCACTGCGCTTTGCGGCGCCTTGGCAATTGGCGTGGCGTTTGCCTTGGCTGCCGGTGGCGGGAAACCGCCGATTGCAACGCCCGCTGCGCCCCCTGCTAGTACGGGCCCCATTGCTGCAAAGCGATTTGTCCACGCTGAGCACGCGAAACACAAAGTTGATGTCGCCGTATGCACGACGTGCCATGCGATCGATGCCAAAGGTTTGGTGGCGCCGCCGGCTTCGTTGGGCCATGCCCCGTGTCTCGACGCTGGCTGCCATGCTAGCGATTTTTTGGCGAGCGGCGCTAAGACCAAGAAAGCCGATCCTGCCAAGTATCGTGCTGCGGTGGCGTTTTGTTTGGGCTGTCACTCGTCGCCGACCGGCGATGCCCCGGTTGCGTGGCAAGCCGCAAAAGCCGATGCCGCGTTCTTGGGCCCCGGTGACTACCACGTCGAAATGAATCATTTGGATCATACGGCGCGCACGCCATGTCGTGAATGCCACGCGGTGGATCCCAAGACGTTTGTGCTGCAGCGCAATGCGCCTGGCCATAGCCAATGCATCAGTTGTCACGACGGCAAGCCAGTGCCTGCGATGACCAACTGCGGCACGTGTCACAAAGCTCCACCGCGGGCTGCGTATTTCACCGAAAAGCGCGTTGGCAGCGACGTCCGTTCATGTGATCCAACCGCATCCAAACAAGGCAGTTGTTTTGCACACGAACACAAAGGCCATCGCTTTCGCGATGACGGCTCCGAACTGCAATGTGGCAGCTGCCACTTTATGGTTGCCGACAAAAACGCCTGGCACGGCCATGTCTATAAATCGTTACGCGACATGAAGGCCGCGCCCATCATCGAAAACCAAAAAGACCGAGCGCATCAAGCGTGTGGCGGTTGTCACCATCACGCAGGCGACGTTAAAGACGGCTCCGGCCGAGCGCGTTGTGGCCACTGTCACAGCGACCGTGTGTTGAATTCAATTTTCCAATAGGCGCCAACTATGAACAACGCAAAGCTGCAATGGATTCTTCAAGCGCGCCATCACCTATCGATGGTGTTGCTGGTTTTGTTGCTGGGCGGGTTCGCCGCGATGGCTGGCTGCAGCGCTGAAGAAGTTCGCAATTCCGACGACGATTTCGCATTCGACGGTACGTGCGTGAACTGTCATCAAGGCTTGTCCTCTGGCCATGTGCATGCGGGCTTTAAGCTGCGCTGCATCGATTGCCATGGTGGTAACGACCAAGCGGCGGTGCCGGCCGACGCTGCGACCAAGCCTGAGGTGTTTCGTGACCCGCTGTTAGTGGCTACCTCGCACGTGCGGGTGAAGCCTGAATTGGCCAAGTTCTTTTGGGCCAATGGTGTCGACGACGACAACGATGGCATCGTCGACGAAGGGCCAACCTTTGTTGATCTTGGCGGTGGCAATCAGAAGCTCACCAACCCCGGCGAAATCTTTGAACCAGGCCTGCATGGCGAAGGCGCTGGCGAATTTATCGACGTTGAACTGCAGCGCGACCTCAATTATTTGCGCTTCATGAACCCCGGCGATTTACGCGTTGCAACGATCGGTTGTGGCGGCAAAAACCGCGCGGCCCTCGACGGTGGTGGCGGTGGCTGCCATCAAAACACCGTGAATACCGTGCGCCGCAGCATTATGGCCAGCCAAGGCGCGGTCATTAATGGTGCGTACTACGGCAATCAAAGCTGGCGTAGCGCTTTTCAGATGGGCCGCGACATGCCGGCCCGTGCGGTTGATCCACGCGCTGGCGCTTTCGGCTACGGCCTCGACTACGCTGGCGTCGACGCTTGCATCGATGTGAAGGCAACCCAAGATGGCAACGGCGGTCGTGGCCAGCCGGTGTTTGACACCGCGTGTCTAGAGACTCGCGCCGCATCGCAAGATCCGCAAATTGCAGCCAACGCGACGAACAACAAAGGCTTGCCCGGGTTTCAAATGGCGCAAGGCACCTTGCTGCCTTCGCCTGATGTCTCCGCCGACAAAACGTTTCTCAATACTGGCGCAGGCTTTACCCGGTATCCGTGGGGCGGCCAGCCGTTGCTCGATCCGGCGGCGGCTCTGCCGAATCTAGATCCAGTGCCGTCCGACGAGCTATTGCCTGGTGTGCCTGACCCGATCGATGTCACGTTGCGCACGTTCCGCGCATACTACCCACTCAATTACCCTGGCTCGACCAACAATTTTAACTTCACCTTCGGTACCTCGATCTTGCCCGACGTGGCGCGGTTCAAAACGGCGAACCCATACGGCCGTGGTCACTCGTCGGGGTGCACGGGCTGCCATGCGGTTTACAACTACGACGGCTCGCGCAATCCAAGCAACGTGCGCGCGGACGATGGCACGGTCACCAACGTCGTTGATCCAACCACCAAACATCGCGAATGGAATGCCAGCCAAGACGTCGGTATGGTTGCCGGCCTGCCGCGCTTGCTTGGCCGCGCGGTATCAGCGCAAGAACGTGAGGATAGCGGCCGCAAAGATCAACAGCGCACGTACTCAGCAAATCACCAGATGACCACCAAGATCGACAGCGATCAGTGCGGGTTGTGCCACGGCTTTGTCACACGTATCAACTTGGCCTACCAAGGCATGGGCGAAGACGAACAGCGCAATCAATATGCCCGTCGAGCGCCGATTACCTTCAAAACGCCAGCAGGCACGGACGTCCGAATTTTGGATTCGTGGATTCGCGAAGACAATATTTCTGGCACCGCAACGATCATTACCCCGGAAGGTATTGCCGTCATTGACGCCGCCAAGCAACGCGATGCGGCGCTTGCAGCGAAGGGGTTGCTTGCAGGTGCGGGTGGCTGCGCTGCCTCGACGTTTACCGAAGACTGCAACAACAACGGCGAGCTCGATCGCGCATTAACCTTGACCCGCACCAACGAAGCGGGTGAGGTGGTTGCCAGCGAAATCATCGACGAAGATAGCAACAATAACGGCAAGCTTGATCTGATCGACCATGCGCCACGCGAAAAGAGCATCGATGGTCGGCAACCAAGCTACGTCTACGGTGGCCGCAACGGTTCAACTCGGCAGATGGATGTGCACTTCGAGCGCGGTATGCACTGCATCGATTGCCACTTCATTCAAGATTTGCACGGCGATGGTCATCTGTACGGTACCAACTGGGAACAGATCGAAATCGAATGTGAAGATTGCCACGGCGGCAAAGCCAAAGCGACGTTGCGAACCTCGGGGCCCAACGGCGGCAACGATATGACGGCTGCCAAGGATGCTGATGGCGTGCCGTACTTGCAGCGGGTTGGTACGTCGATCGTGCAACGTTCGCGGGTCAACCCTGGCGTGTTTTGGAAGATTCCGCAAACGCTCGAAGCCGCCGGTGGCAATGCCAAAGAAGCGCACAGCCCGCAACATGTGCCCGATGTGCGCGAAGGCTCAACCTTCGCTGGTGCACCGGGCTCGTCGGCGTTGGTGACGGCGAAGCTGGAATGCCAAACGTGTCACTCGTCGTGGGTGCACAACTGTATGGGTTGTCATGCGGATTTGAACTTGGGCGACGCGATCCGCAAAACCGTGGCCGCCGACGGTACCGTCACCAAGACCGCTGGTGAAAACGAAACCTGGCTGTCGAACACACGTTCGCCGGGCCATATCAATTTTCAACTCTTGGGCTTTATGCGTTCGCCGTTTGTGTTGGCTACGGACGCCAAAGCCGACGGCGGCCGGTTGGCGCCGTTCCGCTCCTCGATGCAAGTGCAAGTCAACGTGTCCGATGGCGGCGGCCACACGCTGGTCGACAACGTTTCGTTCACGACCTTCCAAGGCGTTGACGGCAACAGTGGCCGCGCCCAAGTTGCCACCAGCGCAGCTGCCATGAATCAAACCATGCCGCACACAACGCGCCCGGTTGAAGCCAAGGGGTGCGAAACCTGTCACAGCTTGGTTGATCGGACGGGCAAAGTGCGCAACGAACATGTCTTAGCGCAAACCTACGGGCTGGGGGCTGGTGAGTATCCGTTCATGGGCGACTGGGCGATCGTGGCCGGCACCGCGGGCATCGAACTCTATGACTACAAACAAGAGCGCGAGATCGCCGGCAACAAAGCTGGCGCTTCAACGCGCTTCCCTGGCTTGATCATTAATGCGACCGATCGCGTTGCTGCTAAGATCGAACCGATCTTCGACGGCGCTGGCGGCCTGGGCGCGGCTGCGGTGGGCACCGACGTTGCGCTGATTCGCAACTTCAACACGACGCCGGCTAGTGCGGGTGTGTCGGAAGTGCCAACCTTTCGCGACCTCGCCGTGGTGTCGATCGACGCAGCCGGCGCCGGTTCGCTCTTGATTACCGATGTGTCGGGCCGCGGCCATCCAAGTTCGGCGCGCTTGTCAGTTGGGAATAACGGCCGTAACTTCCGTGTTGCTTTGCCGGGCCCAGCCAAGGCAGTGGCGCATTTGTCCCCCGACGTCAGCGATCCGTTCGTCTACGTTGCAGTCGGTACCGCTGGCGTGTCCGTGGTGAAACTGCTTGATGCGCCAAGCGCAAGCGGGCCTGCAGCGCAACTAGTGACCACCCTGGCGCTACCTGCCGCGCGCGATGCAACCGAAGTTGTGCTGGCTGGCGATATCCTTTATGTCGGCACCCAACAAGGCACCGTCGAAGTGTTGGATCTCAGCAAGCCCGATGCGCCAACCCACGCAGCTTCCGTCACCGTTGGTGCGGCGGTTACCGGCCTTGCCGTGTCGGGCTTTGTGCTTTACGGCGCGACGCCATCGGGCATTGCGGTGTTGAGCTTAGCTGATCCAAAAAATCCAACAACGCCAGCGGGGGCCACCAGTGTTATTGGCTTACCTGGCATCGCTGCCCGCGAACTCACGGTGTATGGCGCGCATTTGTTTGTCGCAGCTGGGGCCGGTGGTGTGATCGACGTTGATATTGCAGTGCCGGCCGCGCCGGTGAACTTGGGTAACTTGGCTGCGACGTTAGCGCCTGGCCAACCTATCAACGCCAACGACGTCTCGGTATCACGTTTGCCAGGCCAAACGTGGATCATGGTTGCCGATGCAACCGGTGATTTGTGGGGCCTCAAGCTCGATGGCAAACAAACCGTGCGCGAGCGCTGCTTCCCTGACCCACGCGCCAAAGGTTGTTTGTTGGACCTCGACTTCCTCGACCCAACGATCAACGGCCGCGATCCAAGCTTTGATCCCAAAACCAACACATTTGATGCCGGCGACCCAAGCGCAGCCAAGTTTGTGCGCATGACCCGCGCGGTGGTCACCGCTGGTCGCCGTTTGGCGCGGCCAGCCTTGTGGGAACAGTTGGGCACATTGACCGGCCGCCGGCTGCGCGATTCGTTTATGCCAGGTTCCGGCGTGTTGTCGTTGCCAGTCATGCAGCGCATGCACGCGGTGCAACTGTGTGAAGACCCTGCCGCGGTCGGATTCTCGCAAAGTGGCATCGGTGCATTGGGCTATGCCGATGCAAGTTTCACGAGCAGTGGCGCGTGTGTGCCGTTTACGGGGGCGGGTGCCAAGGCGCGTCCGCGGGCGCGTACGCCTGAATGTGCTTCGATGCTCAACGCCAACAGCGTATTTGCGGCGCTTGATTGTCGCGTTGGGCCATGACCGCCATTGGCGTGCTAGCGACGGCGATCGTCATTATCAGCGCAGTTGCCATGTGGTGGCTGCGCCGCCAGCAAGTTGCCCATCGGCCCCGCGGTGGTACAGCGCTTGCTGATGCGACACGCCGGCAGCTCACCGCGCTGTACGCAGCAGTTAAGCGCAACGTCGACGAACCGAGCTGGTCACCGTCGAGTGTCGCATCCGCTCATGGCACTGCGGCTGGTGTCGAAGCTGCGCTGAAACGCGAACAATGCGCCGAAGCGCTGGCGTTAGCGGAGCATGCGGTTGCGGCTGCACCGCGTGATCCACAAGCAATCCTGTTGCTTGCCTGGGCAGCTGTGGTTGGTGGCCATGCCAACGCGGCTGGCGCGGCTGTCTATAAGTTGCAAGCAGCAGGGCAGCTTGAAGCACTTGGGCCGTTGGGCGGTTATGTCGCTGCACGTGCGCGTCATTTGGTTTTTGAACAACGCGCTGGCGCTACCGAGGCCGTGCCACCGTTGATTACCGCAGGCGATGTTGCTGTGGTTGCGTTGGCGCGCGGCCAAGGTGGGCCGATGTGGATGGTCGGCGAGGTCGAACTCGGGCTCGACGGTGACCAAGCACGCGCGGCAATCAATGAGCATCGACTTGAAACGTTGGCGTGTTTGCAGCAAGTGCTGGACGCCGCAACGGCTGAGCCAACCTTCGTCGACGCTGTGTATTGGGTTGCGCGCTTGGCTATCAAGGCCGGGCTCGTCGACGATGGCAAGGCATTGTTAACCTTGATCGCACCGCGCATGGTCGGGCGCCCAGATGCTGCAGCGTTTGCGCGCGACCTGGCTGCGTTGGCAGATCCAACGGCAGCGTTTGCCGCCGCTACCAAACCGCCACCGCCGGTGCCCGCGGAGCCGCCGCCGCTGGCACGCGGCAAACGTTCGAAAAGCTTGCGCGTGCTTTAGCGGTTGCTTGACCGCGCAACGCTGTACGCGGGAAATTACCCGGCTAGCCTTGCTCGCGCACCCGCACCGTCGTCGCCTTGGTGTACGATGAAGGCCGCGGATGTCACGGCAAGCTCAATGGATCGAAGCTCTCGACGCTGCGGGTGCACGCACAACGTTGTGGCGCCGCATCGGTCGACCGTTTGACGATGCGCCGCCGCCTGCGTTGGCCAGTTTGTTGGTCGCAGCGTTAGTTGGAGCGGTGAGCGGGCTGGCCGGCTGGGCGTTGAGCTCGATCGTGCCCCAGGCGGTTGCCATCATCATCACGGCTGCGGTCTGGTGCGCGCTCGAACTCGCGTTGCCCGAGCGCAGCGTCGCCGCCCGTGCGCAAACCATCGATCGCGCAGTGCCGATGAGTGGTCAGTTTGCGATCACGTTCGCGGTGTTATTGCGTGTTGCGGCATTGTCGACGCTGCCAACGAACCAATGGATAGCGGGGCTAACGCTCGCCACTGTGATCGGCCGCTTGCAAGCTGTGTTTTTACAATTCATTGCCGATCCACTCGACGACGAGCGGGTTGCCACGGCCGATTACGTAACCTCGCCAACGCCTGCCATATGGTTTGCCGCGCTCGCCACTGTCACGTTGGCGCTCGCAACGTTTGGCTTTGGCTGGCGCTTGGCACTCGGCGTGGCCATCGCCATGGTTACAACGTTTGTTGTAGGCTTGTTGCATCAACGCGGCCGCGACCACATCGCAGTTGAGATTCTCGGCGTTGTCGTGTGGCTCGGTGAACTGATCGCGCTCTTTGCCATCGCCGGCGCGCGCAGTTAGTCGTCGTCTTCGTATTCAACCCAGTCATAGCGTTGCTCGCGGCTGGCCGGACACATGTCGCGGTAAGCACAGCGATCGCAATATCCGCCGGGGTTAGTGCGTGGTCCGTCGTCGACGGCTAGCGCTGCCGCTTCAATGTTGTCGAGCAACTCGGGGCCGAGCTTTTCTTGCACACGGGCCAGCGGCATCGGCGTGCTCCATTCCAACGCGCGGTCTGCGACCCAGTGAATACCCAACCAAAAGCTGTGCACGTGGCGAAACGCCGAGGCTGCCAGCACCGCATACCCATCGAGCTGGTCGCCGATCGCCGAACCCGCCGCACCACCGAAGCGCTTGCCGGACTTGTGATCGACCAACGCAATCACATCGTCTTCAAAGATGTAGCCTGCATCCAAGATGCCGCGGTAGTACGCATCACCGGAGTAGAATTGCGTAACCGAAAGGTCTTCGCGCACAGCCAACGAGTATTCGACGAGTTGGCGCGTCACTCGACGGCGCCGACGAAATTGCGCTACCCGGTCAACGAACGGCGCAATGCCGGTTGCTAGCTGATCGTATTTGGCTTGTTCGTCTTCAGCGGTTAGCACCGCTCGCGCATCGCGGGTTGCGGTTGCGACCGGCCGGCCATGCAACGCAAATTCCAGCGCTTTGTGGATCGCTTTGCCGATGCGGGCTTCCGGCGCTACTTCAGGTTCGGGAATCTTTTCCACGTACTTAAAGTGGAATAACCGCGGGCACCGCAATGCGGTAGCTACCTTGGAGGCCGACCAAGGTGCGTGAATCAGCGCGCGGGTCGACGGCACGGGCGTAGGTTAGCATGAGCTGAACGGCGGCCCGAATTTCTTTTCTCAGGCCGGTGCGGCAAATAATTGCAGCAAAAAATTTGCCCTTAGTGCCTGCTAGGCCGTACCACCAAAAGGATGCCCGACCAGCCTTCCTTTGCATGTGAAGTGTGTAGCGCCAAGGTTTCTGAACTGCGCCGTGGCCGCTGTTGGGGTTGTTACGGTCGCTGGGTCGAAGCGCGCCCTGTAGGGCAGGGCGCCAAGTGCATTACGTGCCCCGAACGCCGCCGCCGCGTGCTCCGCAGCGTCGAACTTTTCGGCACGTGGCACCCCATGTGTTTCAATTGCGCCGGCCAATTGCTTACCATTTCGCCAATGCCTGAAAACATTAGCGAGTTGCGTGCGACAGTGTCCCGCGAGCGCCGCCGCACCGACCGTCGCTTCGGTAAATCCGATGGCCGCGTGTTTCGCTATGAGCGTCGCGTCGGTGAGCGCCGCGACATCAAGGCCGATCACATGGAAGTGATCGATGATGACATGATCATTGAAGTCAGCACATCGGATTCTGGGATGGACTTCGAAGACATGACGCGCATCCATGAACAGATTGTGATGAATCGTTTCGCATCGGGCATGTGAGCTGCGATTTATTGGGTAGCCGGCGCACGTTGAGCTGCGCGACCGGCGGCGGCGTTTTTTCGCCAGCGTTCGATGCAACCGCTGTGAATGTTCGCCAGGAGCGCCACGTCGGGCACTGCAACGCGGAGCGCGCCCGTTGCGCAACTTCAGTGGCCGCGCGCCGCAGCTGCAGTTCGGCGTGAACCATGGCCGCGCAGCAGACTCCTAGCCTGCAGTGCTTGCCGTTGCGCGTTTTCGATCGTCGCCATGAGGCCCATGCCCCCACCGCGTGCCCACAAGCGTTCGCGGGTCAGGTGACTCCAAGGGACTTGCCAGACCTGGCTAGTGCGGTTGCCGATCGTAGTGCCGAACGCTTGGTACGTTTTACTGCCAGCTCTGTAACTAGCTGATTACACGCAGGATCTGCAGTCGCCGCGAGGTTGGCACTTGATGGCACGTCGGCTGCAATACCGTTTGGCATCCATCCTCGAACCTTACGGAGCACGACAATGAAAACGCCACGCCTTACCTCTGCAGCACTCCTCCTCGCACTCGGTTCTTTTGCTGCATGCGCAGCTGACGCCCCCGGCGGCAGCGGCCCAGGCTCTGACAACCCAGGTGGCGATAACCCAGGCGACGATGACGTCAAAGTTTTGAAGCTTGCTGGGAAATACAGTTTGACCAGCAAATTTGATCTGTCGACCAATATGCCAGGCGCCGTTGGGGAAGTCTCGCGCATGTTCATCGACATGACGGACGACACCACCGACCCCGGCAAGTTCATTGCTGAACAAGTTGTTAACGCGCTGCCAAGTGGCGCTGTTCGCACCGCCCTCAATTCGGCGCTGCCATTCGTGTCGGGTTACCTCAATGACTACTTGCTGCAAATTGCGCCTGACTTCGTGACCAAGGTTGTGAAAGTCGGCAACGTTTTTGGCGACGTCGCCAAGAACTTCGGCACCTTGTCGGAACTCACGGTGACCGGTTCGGCTAGCCCTTACACCGGCAGCCACTCGGTAAATGGCGTCGAATTCAAAATCGATGGCAATCAGATTCCGTTCATGTTTGCTGACTACAATTTGGCCAACGTCGACGTCAACAACGTTTCGCTTGGCCTCGCTCAAAGTGGCAAGCTCACCATTGGCCAACACAAGCTGCCTTTGCAATACGGCGCTGTGTTGCGCATTGCGCTCGACGAAGCCATCATCCCATTGGTTGATCCAAACGCATCGAACCTGACCGAACTATTGCAATCGTTGGTGAACTGCCAAGCTGTTGGCCAAGCTGTGGCTGACCAAATTGGCTTCGGCGCCGGCACCGCGGAAACCGCTTGCAATGCAGGCTTGGCGCTCGCAGCGCAAAAAATCTACGACAAGCTGGGCAGCATTGATGGCTCAGCGCTTGAGTTCGATGTTACTGGCACTGCAAGCGCGGTTGACAGCAACAACGACCAAACCGCCGACAAGATCAACCGCGGCGGTTGGGCTGGTAACATGAGCTACGCTGGTACGCCAGCGCCGCTGTCGAACGCCACCTTCGACGGCAGCAAGATGTAGCAATCAAACAGCTTGGTCTCCAAGGGAAGGCGAGCCTGAGGAGATCGAGGATGGCTGGATCGGCCGCACCAATGGTGGTGTGGCCGTTTCCTTTTTCGGTATTAGCGTGGTGATCGCGGTTTGCGTATTGGCGGCAGTGGCACGGTGGTAACCGTGTGGTCAACGAGGCTAATCACATACAAGCCGTCGTGGCGCCCAACTGCGAGCTGCGTCGCATCAGGTGAAAATGCTGCTGCGGTAAACCCGCCGCCAGCGATGTGCAGAATCGTCTCAGTGTCGCTGGTAACACGGCCGTCATCGTGCAGCAGTAGCCAACGGCCAGCGTAAAGTGCAATTGCTCGACAGCTTTGCTTGACCCGTTGTTGCCGCGTTTTAGCGGTTGGCAACGTAATGCTTGGTGCGGCGACCGCAGGAATTTTGACGCGCCAACACGGCGCACCCGTAAGGCGGTCGACAATGAGTTGTCGACGACGATCAAGGGTCAACACGCCATCGGCCCACCAAACATAGCGACCATCGGCCGTGGTGACAGCGCGGTTCGGATGGCGCTGCGCGGGCAGGGCGTCTGGATCTTGCCAGTCATCGTCATCGTCATCGTCATCGTCATCGTCATCGTCATCGTCATCGTCATCGTCATCGTCATCGTCATCGTCATCGTCA
>JAKQOD010000318.1 GCA_029565465.1 Deltaproteobacteria bacterium | reverse complement strand
ACTCTGTGGGAGAGTAGGACGCTGCCGGGGTTTTGAAGGGCTGAGATTCGCAAGAGTCTCAGCCCTTCACCTTTTTTCGGCCCGCATCACGGCCTGCATCACGGCCTGCGTCACGCCTGGATCACGGCTGGCATCTCACAGCCCGCATCGATGCCTTGCTCTACAGGTGTCGCGGCATGCGGCGCGTCCAGCGTGCGGCGCGGCCGGCGACCTTGCCGTGCTTGGGCAGCGCGGCGTGCTTGGGTAGCGCGTGGCTCGCTGCGGTCAGCCGGCGACGCCTGCTCTCGCGGGCGGTGCCATCCCCGTGCTGCACCCAGTTGCCTGCCACAGACCCGTACTGCCAGTCCGAGGTGTGAAACTATTTTTCGTTGTTATCTAAGTGGATATCGAAATATCGGAAAGCTTGGTGGCGAGCCAGCCAAGTGCGATGGGCGTGAGATGTCTGTGAGATTCGCGATCTACGTCAGTCGACTAGGGTTGGGTTATGGCGAATTCAAGGATTCGGTTGGCTCGCTGGTCGGTTTTCGGTTTTGTGGCACTAGCAACGGTTACCACAGCTGCGCAAGCTGGCGGTCGACGCGACAAAGAACGCGGGAATCAAGCGCAGGCCGCAGCACAAGCGGTAAAAATTGTTACCGCAGCAGACGCGCCGCGGCCTCCCGAAACGCCACTGCGAAAATCACAGCAGCCGGATCTTAAATCGACCGCTGCCAAACGTGAGATAACAACGCTCGAAACGCGGATTTTTCAGATGGAAAAGCCGAGTGCGACGCTCTGGAGCTTCATTGACGACGAAAAAGGCGAGCACCAACGAGAGATTGGCTACGTAGCTAAGCAGATCTCCGAATTGGACGAGTTGCTGCATGCACTGGAAGCCGCGGATCCCGCCTGGTCGCGGTTGCCTGAATATCGAACCCGCATAGCGTATCTGCAAAAAGCACATGCCGCCCAAAAGGCGCATTATGGAACGCTTGCAGGCGCCCGAGAGGCTGCGATCGCAGGTGCTGAAAAGCAGGCAGCCGCAGATTGGGCCGCGAAACACGTGGTTGACGACGGGATGCCGACCAAGGTACACAAAGGTGCCGCGGGCAAAATCTTGTTGGCCAATGGCAACATTGCCGCGAGTGACGAGGATTCTGCGAAATTTGTGACCTCGGTGAACGTGGACGCACCATTATTTGGACGCGCGTATTTGGCCGAGTCGCCGTGGAATACGATGCACGGCGCAAAAATCGATTGTGGCGATGCACCGGAGAAGATCCAGCAATTCAGTTTGATCACGTATTACTCGGTGAACGGCGCCGAAGACCGCAAGCTTGAAGAGCAGTTTGTCGATAAAGCGGCATTTCAACGCCAAACGACGTTTGCGCTTACCAATGCAGGGTCGTTGAGTGCCGGCGGCGATTACCAAAACGCTGATGAAGGGAAAGCGCCGTTTGCCTGGTTGACTGGTGTCGTCGGTGGGTTTAAGGCTGGCTCGAATACGGTAAAAATGACGATGTATGCGTGGTGCTACGATGCTGGCAGCCGTGGTGGCAAGCCGGTGGCGAGTGCCGAGGTAACCGTGGTAGCGACGGAGCCGACGCTGACGGCCGTTGCGCAACGCGGGCGCTTCAAGCTCACTGCGAGCACCTATACCGGCGCGGAATTATCCAACTACCGAGGCCAAATTGCCAAAGCGTATGCTGCCAACGCAACCGCGCTGGACGTACGAGTCCAATCGCAGTGGACAATCGTGCGCAATTCGTTCGGCGTGATCCTTGAGCGCACGGCCAATGCTGTGACAGTGCTGCGCACAAAGGCCGCTCCGTGGCGCTGCGAGATGGTGAGCATTGTGATGCGTGAAGTCTTCGACGGGCGGCAATACGGACCGCATACGAAGCTAGAGCAGGTTGGTGTGCGGCCGTTTGTCTGCAACGTGAAATAGCTTGAGCTCGCAACCCGTGGCGTGCCGAAGCGTGCCGCCCGCGGTCCTCGTGTTGGCTGGACAGGGGAATCGAATGCGCGTCCGCGTAAGGGCGCGCAGCTTGAACATAACCACTAGTTTGGGAGGGCTTATGAAAGTGAAGATCAAAATGCTCGTGTTGGCATTGCTTGCAGCGTGCGGAAGCGGGCCGTCAGCGCAAGCAGTTGATGCGCCACTGGTGGTCGACAGCGTGGTGGTGGATGCCAAACCGCCGCCTCATAGTTATGTCTTATTTACCGACTGCGCGACTGAGGCATGCAATGCGCAAAAACTGTATCGCTTTGATCCTGCCACCAATCAAGTCATCGCGGTTACCGGCGACTATCAGGATGTATCGGCACGCAGCCTAGTTGTCCATCACAACAAACTCTATTTTGACGGGCGAACTGCCGCCGCTGGGGATGCATTGTGAGTGTACGCCCCGGCCGCGCCGACGGTAGCAGGGCAGAATCCTGCGCAAGTGGTGGATTTGGTGCCGGGCGTCGCGGGCCGTTCGCTCGACTACCTGCTGTCGTACAATGATGCTTTGTACTTTACAAGCGAAGGTCCATCGCGGCAGCTGTGTCCGCGGGCAATCCGCTGCAGCTTGCGATGCCATTCGACGCGAGTGTGGATAGCGGCACCCCTGCTGGCTACAACATAAAAGTCTATTTCGAAGGGCGCGGCGCTGATAGCGGGTTTGAATTGTGGGTGTATGACCCGACGCAGCCGAATGTCGTTGACGTGAATCCGCACCTCGTGCGCGACACGCAACCTGGCCAATCGTCGCTGGGACCGGAGCAATTCACCGTCGTGGCCGGGAAATTGTACTTCAATGGCTTCGGCAATGAAGGCCATGAGCTGTGGGTGTACGACAGCGCGGTTGCGCCATCGGCGAACAATCCGCGCCTCGTGATCGACTTGTTCCCAGGCGCGAGCGACGCATATCCAGCGGAGCTCACCGTGGTTGGCGACGCGCTTTATTTCGAAGCACAAAGTGCCACGGTTGGGCGCGAAGTTTGGAAATATGATCCAGCCGTTGCACCGTCGGCGAATAATCCATTGCCATTGGATCTAACACCTGGAGTGAATGGGTCGGCGTCGGGGCACTTTGTATCCGCCTCCGGCGCGCGCATTGGTTTTCGCGCTGATGGCAACAATGGACTTGGAAGTGAACTGTGGCTGCTGCCGAAAACCCGCGTCAGTTTGATTTGGCAGCGGGGGCCCCGAGCAGTTTTCCCGGCGACATTACGGGTTGTTTGCAAACGAGGTTTTGCTTTACGACCTACAACGGCACGGCGACACTGTTGAATGTGTTTGATCCGGCGCTGCCGTTGTCGGCGAATAATCCGATCGGACTGGCGTCGCCCGTTGGTGGTGCGGGGAATCCGTCGACGTTCACGACGTGGACGTCTGAGTAGTTTGTGATAAACGTGCGGGTTTGATGTCCGGATATCGGACATCTGTGGCCTTGGGTGTGGCGGTGGCCGCTGTCTTGGCGGTGGCGGCCGAGCGATTTCATCGACGCAGCGAGGGGCAGCGTGTTGCGGTGATTTATTCCGGGCGGCCGGCCGGCAAGCGCGTGTGCTCAATGGCTAGCGTTCGAATCTTGCGTTTGAGCGTGTTGCGATCAATGCCGAGTAGCGTCGCAGCGCGCGATAAGTTCTGTTCTGCTTTGGTGAGCGCAGCGCGAATGGCGTGGCGTTCCGCGTTGGTGACTACAGTAGCAAGCTCGTGTACGTCGACTGGCAAGATTGGTTGCAGGGCCGTTGGCGTGGCCACGATGAGTGCATCAAGGTCTTCAGGGCGCACCCAACGATCGCAGAACACATGCCAGCGTTGCACTTCGGCCCGAAGCTCACGCACGTTGCCTGGCCAGCTGTACGCCACCAATACGCGCCACGCTTCGCGGGTGATGCGCAAGTTGCTGTTCACTTCGGCCATAAAGTGGGCAATCAACAACTCGAGGTCTGCGATGCGATCGCGCAGTGGTGGCACCGCGATGCTTGCCCCCCGCAGCCGGTAGTACAAATCTTCGCGAAAGGTGCCGGCCTGGACCATGGCTGCAAGATCGCGGTGGGTCGCTGC
>JAKQOD010000305.1 GCA_029565465.1 Deltaproteobacteria bacterium | reverse complement strand
GCGCCGCCGTCGATGCTGCGGCTGGGCGCGCGGAAGCATTGGGCTTGCCACTGGTAAGTTTATCGCCACGTGCCGACGAGCGGACGACCGGCCGTTTTGTGTTTCACATTATGCATTCGGCCGAAGCGCGAGCACGCCAACTTGCACGCAAAGCCTACGCCAAAGGTGTATCTCGGTTCGCTGTTCTTGCGCCAAGTAACGGCTATGGCAAAGCGGTGGCTGCAGCGTTTATCGAAGAAGTGAAAAGTCTCGGCGCCCAGCTGGTAACTCGGGTTGACTACGCTGCCGACACCAAATCATTCGCAGGGCCTGCGGGCAAGCTCAACGGCAATTGGCAAGCGGTGTTCGTCCCTGAGCAAGCAGATCGCCTGGAATTGATTGCGCCCGCGCTCGCCGCAGCGGGTTTTGTTGCGCGACCCATTGGCACCAGCAAAGTCGCTGGCGGCCGCGCTATCGTTTTGCTTTCTACCGCCGAAGGCATGGGGCCCAACTTTTTGGTCAACGTCGGACGCCATTGCATGGGCGGTTTGCTCGCGCCGGGATATGTCGCTGGCACCGACGACGCCAAAGCCAAAGCATTTGATGCTGCCTTTGCCGCAGCGCAGGGGCGTCCACCAACCGCCTTCGAAGCCTACGTGTACGATGCGGTTGCGTTGATTGTGGCTGGCAGTGGTGGTGCAACATCTCGCAGCAAAGCGGCGGATGCGTTCGCGCGTGGCGCTGTGCGAGGCTTGACCGGCGAGATTCGATTCGATGCTGACCACCGACGTAGCGATGACGGCGTTGTCTATACGGTGGTTGGCTCGGAGACGGCGCTGCGGGTTGTGGTCATGCAGTAGGCGCAGCGCTGTGTTGGTGTTGGCAGCGGAGCTAGTCGCCCGTGAAGCTGGCCGTGCCTATGAACCGGCCTTGCCAATAGTGTGTTACACACCGGGCCATGAGCTCACCGCTTGATCCTGGCAATCGCTTGATCGCCGCGCTCGACGTGGCAACCCCAGCCGAAGCCCACAGTTTGGTTGCTTCGCTTGGCGGCGTCCCAAGCTTTGTAAAGCTCGGACTCGAACTGTTCTGCGGCCACGGCCCGGCGTTGGTGCAGGAGTTAGTCGCGCGCGGTGCACGTGTGATGTTGGACCTTAAGCTGCACGATATTCCTGAGACCGTGGGCCGTGCTACCGCTCAGTTGGCGTCGCTCGGGGTGGAGTTGTGCACGATTCACGCAGCGAGCGCCGCGATGATGCGCGCGGCAGTGCAAGCGGCGAGCCGCGGTCGCATCGCTGGACGCCCGCCAATGCGGATCTTGGCGGTAACGGTGTTGACGTCGATGAGCGAAACCGATTTGGGCGAAACGGGCACGCACGGCGCATCCATCGCTGACGTTGTTCGCACGCGTGCGCTGCTTGCGGTTGCGACCGGCTGCGACGGAATCGTAGCGTCGGCGCATGAAGTGGCGATGCTGCGAGCGGTTGTGCCGTCGGACTTTTTGCTGGTGACACCAGGTATTCGACCGGTGGGTGCCGACCCAGGCGATCAGCAACGGGTCATGACGCCTGGCAATGCCATGATCGCAGGTTCGGATTTGATTGTTGTTGGTCGACCGTTGCGTGATGCAACCGATCCGGCAGCCGCAGCACGCGCTATCGTGCTTGAAATGCAAGCGGCTCGATCCGCGTAACGTTGGAGATGCGTATGGAACGTAGTAAAAATCGCGGAGCAAAAAAATCAGGCGCACGGAGCGCAGGTGCAGCGAATGCAACTGCCCCTCGTCGAGGCCCTGGGCCAAGCAACGATCGGCCCCGCCGCGACGACCGTGGTGGCGACCGGCCACGTTTCGGTGGTGACCGCCCGCGTTTTGCTGGTGGTAACGACCGGCCGCGCCGTGACGATCGCCGTGATGACCGTCGCAGCGACGAAATGGGGGCAGCACCGGATGCCGACCGCGCCGCACGTGTGATCTATGGCGTGGGGCCCATTCGCGAATTGGTGACGCAACAGCCGCATCGAATCGTGCGTTTGCTGGTCGACGAACGCCGCAGTGCATCGTCCACCACCGACGTGGTTGTAAAGTTGGCCGAGCAAGCCCGCGCGGCGCGCGTGTCGGTTGGTGTCGCCACCCGCGAAGAACTTGATTCACTCGCAGGCGAGGATGCGCGCCATCAAGGCGTGGTTGCGATTCTCGCTGCGTTTGAATACGCAGATATTGACGATGTGAGCGCATCGATTGCCGCCAGCGGCCGGCCCGCACTGTGGGTTGCCCTCGATGGCGTAGAAGATCCACGCAATCTTGGCGCCGTGATTCGCACGGCGTATCTGGTTGGCGCGCACGGTGTGATCATTCCCGAGCATCGTGCGGCGTCGGTTACCGCCGTCACGGCCAAAGCCTCGGCTGGTGCTAGCGAGCTGTTGCCGATCGTAAAAGTAGGCAATCTGGTGCGGGCGCTCGAAGCGCTCAAAAAACATGGGGTGTGGACCATGGCGGTGCATGCCAGCGAACAGTCGAAGCCCCTTGCCAGCTTGGATTGTAAAGGCCCGCTGTGCATCGTGATGGGGGCTGAAGGCTCAGGCGTGCGTCAGCTTACCGCCGAGCATTGTGATTTTCACGGTGTCATTCCGATGGCGAACGCGGGCGTTGGTTCGTACAATATTTCCGTCGCTGCAGCGATGGCCTTGTATGAAGTGATGCGCCAACGCGGGTAACGCCGTTGCGGCAGTCCAGCTGGTGGCCGGCCGCTGCGGTTGCCAGCGTAACGCTTACAGCGTGCGGGTAGGCTGATGTTCGCCGAAGCGCACCCGCAGCACATCAGCAATTTCGCCGACGGTGGCATACGCTTTGACTGCGCCCAAAATAGCTGGCAGTAGGTTGTCGTTGCCTTTGGCGGCGGCGTCGAGGTTGGCTAGCGTGCGTGTGGTCTCGGCTTGATTGCGGCGTGCGCGCAGGGCGGTGAGGCGTGCAACTTGGTCGCGTTCCAGCGCTGGGTCGATGGTTGCTACTGGCACCGGGGCTTCGTCTTCGATCTGAAACTGGTTCACACCGACGACGATGCGTTCACCGCGCTCCACCGCACGTTGATGCTCATACGCGCGGCGTTCAATTTCGCGCTGCGGAAAGCCTTGTTCGATCGCTGCCGGCATGCCGCCAAGCTCGGCGATCTTGTCGAGATACGCTTGGGCTTTGCTTTCGATTTCGTTGGTCAGCGCTTCGACCGCCCATGAGCCACCGAGTGGATCGATGAAATCGGCAACGCCGGATTCATTGGCGATGACTTGCTGCGTGCGCAACGCAATACGGGCCGCTTCTTCGGTTGGCAAGCCCAACGCTTCATCGAACGAGTTGGTGTGCAGCGACTGAGTACCGCCCAATACCGAAGCCAACGCTTGCAGCGTCACGCGGGCCACGTTGACCAACGGCTGTTGCGCTTGCAACGTAACGCCAGCGGTTTGGCTATGGAAACGCAGCATCTGGCTCTTCGGCGATTTGGCGCCGAATTTCTCTTTCATGATGCGTGCCCACATCCGGCGCGCTGCCCTGAACTTGCTGACTTCTTCAAGGAAGTTGTTGTGCACGTTAAAGAAGAAGGACAGCCGTGGTGCGAATTCGTCGACATCAAGACCCGCTGTCTTGGCGGCTTCGACGTAGGCAATGCCATCGGCTAGCGTGAATGCCACTTCTTGCACGGCGTCGGATCCGGCTTCACGAATGTGATAACCGCTGATCGAAACCGTATTCCACTGCGGCACAACTTTGCTGCACCACGTAAAAATATCCGTGATGAGGCGCATCGACGGAGTGGGTGGATAAATGTAGGTGCCGCGTGCGATATATTCTTTGAGAATATCGTTTTGAATGGTGCCGCGCAGTTCGCTTGCTGGCACGCCTTGCTCTTCGCCGACTGCCACGTACAAGCACAACAGCGTCGCGGCGGTGGCATTGATCGTCATCGACGTCGATACCTCGCCGAGGGGAATGCCGTCGAATAAGACGCGCATGTCTTCGAGCGAATCGATTGCGACGCCAACCCGGCCAACTTCGCCGCGTGCCATCGCATGGTCCGAATCGCGGCCCATTTGCGTCGGCAAATCAAATGCAACCGACAGGCCCTTACCGCCTTGTGCAAGTAAGTACTTATAGCGTTGGTTCGATTCGCTGGCCGAGCCGAAGCCTGCATACTGGCGCATGGTCCAGAACTGGCCACGATACATGGTTGGCTGCACGCCACGCGTGAACGGATAGGTGCCAGGCTCGCTGATCGAAGGCGCCACCGAGCCGGCGGTTGCACCGGCATCATCCGGGCGATAGGCGCCTTTGATTTCGATGTCAGCGTCGGTTTTGAATGCAGCCTTGCGCAGCTTCGGCGCCTTGCTTGGTTTATCAGGCTTGTCGCTCATGACAGCGCCACTTCTGGCACGTTGTCCCCGGCGATGAGCGGAGCGCCGGTGGCTTTGCGGATTTCTTCGACGGTAACACCAGGTGCACGTTCACGCAGCACCAGGCCGTCAGCCGTCACATCAATAACCGCTAAGTCAGTGACGATGGTGTTGACACACTTGAGGCCCGTGACCGGCAGCGAACAGGTCGGCAAAATCTTCGGTGAGCCATCTTTGGCATTGTGGTCCATCATCACGATCACGCGACGTGAGCCAGCCACCAAATCCATGGCGCCGCCCATGCCTTTGATCATCTTGCCTGGAATCGTCCAGTTGGCGAGGTCACCTTGCGCCGAGACTTCCATGGCGCCAAGCACGCTGACATCAACGTGACCGCCGCGAATCATCGCGAAGGACTCGGCCGAGTCGAAAAACGCCGAGCCCGGAATCGCGGTGACGGTTTGTTTGCCAGCGTTGATCAGGTCTGGATCTTCATCACCTTCAAATGGAAAAGGCCCAATGCCGAGCATGCCGTTTTCCGATTGCAAAATCACATCCATGCCAGGCGGCACGAAGTTGGCAACCAGCGTTGGCATGCCGATGCCGAGGTTTACGTAGTAGCCGTCGCGCAGTTCGGCAGCGACGCGGCGAGCAATTTGGTCACGAGTCATGGCAGTCATAAACATCCTCACGAAGTAGCCTCACGCCAGCGCGTGAGTGGTTGTGTGCGAAAAGGGCCCTAGCTGCGTTTGCGGACGGTGCGTTGCTCGATCGGTTTTTCGTAATTGGTGCCAACAAAGATGCGCTGCACATAGATCGACGGCGTGTGTACTTGGTCAGGTGGCAAGTCGCCAATCTCGACAAGCTCTTCGACTTCAACGATGGTGGTCTTGCCCGCGCTGGCGCACAACGGGT
>JAKQOD010000272.1 GCA_029565465.1 Deltaproteobacteria bacterium | reverse complement strand
ATTTGGCGATGCTAAGTGGGCAACCGCAGCGTAGTTCCGCGTCGGCCAAGTCTTCGATGGGTTTGCCGAATCTTTGGTGACAGCGACCTTGCCAGCCGGGCTATCCGAAGCCGAACAAACCGCGTATCGCGAAGGGCTCGATTTGTACGTTGTGCAATTTCAAGATCGGGCCGTGGAGCGGTTCACCGCGGGCTATCAGCAAGCCATTCAACTGCAAGTGTATGACCAAAACACGGTCAAGATTCGTGAAGCGCTTGGCCGCTTAGCGTCTGACAAGTTTCCGCCTGATCGCGAAGCACGTGGCAAAGCCCGCGTGGCGGACAAGCCGATCGGCGTCGACTTGGTCACCGAGGTGGCACGATGAAACGCGTTTCAACCAGCACAGCGCTGGCGTTGCTTGCGGCCATGGCAACCGGCTGCGGCGGCGCTAGCCCCGCCACCCGGCGTACGGCAAGCAAGGATAAAACGTCCGAAGTTCGGACGCCGGTCAAAGCTGGCGCAGTTAAAGAGTTCGAAGCGGGCCTGCGTGCCCAACGCCTCGGTGGCGCTGACAGCAACGCCAAAGCCAAAGCCAAATTCGAAGCAGCACTTGCGATCGACGGCACACTCTGGGAGGCGTGGCATAACATTGGGTATCTGGCGGTGGATGGTGGCGATGACGCCGCTGCGGTGGTTGCGTTTGGCAAAGCGCTGGCTATCAATGGTGACAACACCAGTTCGCGCTTGGCGCGCGCGGAAGCCGAACGCCGCTTGGGTAAAGTGGGCGATGCGCGAGCGGACTATCAAGCCGTGCTTGCCAACGCCGACGACGATGACACGTTGCGCCGCGATGCTGCCGCGCGGATGGCGTCGCTATTGCGTGATGCCGGAAAATTTGAAGAAGCCATCGAAGGCTTGCGCGATGTCATTCGCACCAGCGGCGCGTCGGCGCGGATCTACACCGAGCTCGGCATGATCTACATCGAACAAAAGCGCTTTGAACTAGCGGCCCTGGTATTGGCGAAGGCAGTTGAATTGGATGCTAAAGAGCCCGCCGCCTATAACGCGCTTGCACTGCTCGCATTGCGCCAAGGCAAAGCTCAAGAGGCGTTTGATCGCTTTGACTATGCCGCTTCGCTCGATCCCAAATACACTGATGCACGGTTCAACAAAGCCACCGTATTGCTTGATGCTGGCGACTATGCACGCGCAAAAGTGGAACTCGACAAAATTCTGGAAAAACGTCCCGATGATTTCGGCGCCGTGGTTGCGCTAGGCATCGCCGAGCGCGGACTTAAAGACTTTGCCGCTGCCAAAGCTGCGTGGGAGAATGTAGTCAAGCGTGCGAGCGCACGTAGCGAGACCCGTGCCGATGCGATGTTCAATTTGGCCCTGCTCAAGATCGATTTCTTGCAAGATACCGTCGGTGGCAAAGCCGATCTCGAACGCTACATCAACGAAGCGCCGAGCGGTCACAGCAAGCGTGCCGCCGCCGAAGAAAAGCGTAAGGAGCTGAAATGATAAAACCGGCATTTCGGACCGCTTCGAGGTACCATCACCACATGGGAACCGCTGGACGTTGTGCGCTTGCTGCTGCCTTGCTTTGCTTGTACAGCCGCGCAAGCTGGAGCGACGACAAAAAGCCGGTGAAACCTGCAACCGTGAGTGCGCCTGCGGCTGCGACCAACGCCGCCGCCAAAAACAACGGCAAACCCAAGGTCTTCGACTTCACCGGGCTCGATCTAGCGGGCCGCTTGCGCACGCCGCAATTGTTGTATTTTCTCGAACGCGCCAACGAAGAACTCGAACGAGCCAGCCTCGAAAAACGCTCATTTGTACCTAGCATGGTGCGTTCTATCGACGACGAGGCTTTATGAGCGCACCAGTTTCGCCGAATCAAGTCAAACTGCGCGCAGCGTACGTTTGGAATGATGAAGTCATGCATGATGTGGTGCTTACCAAGCCTGCACCCATCACGTTGGGCGATGCCGACTCGGCGACCTTCGTCACCCCCGAGATGGCACTGCCACTCGATTTTGCGATTATTCGTCCCGGCAATCGCGGC
>JAKQOD010000271.1 GCA_029565465.1 Deltaproteobacteria bacterium | reverse complement strand
TCCGCGATTGGCAAAGCCGCGGCGTTGCGGCGACCATCGTCGAAGCAGGGCTGCGCGAGCGCCGTGCGCGCGACGCCAATCCGTTGACAATTCCGTCGCGGCGGCCCAGCGATCCGATGCGCGGCCGCCTGGTTACGCTGCCAGTTGACCTGCAACTACTACCAGCGATCAATCCCTCGCGGCCCAACCATGGCGCCGCTGAACGCCGCGTGAGCGCCGACGTCACCATCGTGGTGTTGTGCGACTTGACGGCACCTTGCACCGACCAACTAAAAGTAGCCGTCGAAACCCAAAAACATTTCAGTGACCGTGTGCGCTTGTTGTGGGCGCCGTTGTTCACGCCGCAACTGATTGCACAGGCCACGATTGCCGACGCGGCGCTATGTGCGCAGCAGATGGGCGTCGGTTTTGATTGGGTTATCGAGCAAGCAGCTCGCTCCGCCCGCAACGTGTTGCGCATGCAAGACGGTGTACGCGAAGTTGATACGGTGGCGGCAACGTTGGGGGTCCCCACTGGCAAGCTGGCGTATTGTCGAGCTGTGATGGCTGGCACCGCAACCCGCATAACCACCGCAATCCGAGCGACCGGGATTACGATTACCCCCACCATCCTCGTGGGCGGCCGTGTGGTTGCCGCAAGCAGTTTGTCCAGCAGCAATCTCGATGCGCTCGTCCGCGAGCAGTTCGAAGCCGGCTGGCTCGATATCCTGCGCCCGAGCTGGGCCAGCAATCAGGCCCTGTTGCCTAGCCTCCGTTCGGCTGCGCCCTAGGTGGCCCCGCGCCCAGCGTTCGCTGGTGCGCTCCATGATCGGCAACCCAACCATCGACCGGATCTCGGGGTTAGCCTTGTCGCAGTTACACATCGGCCTAGCCTTCATCCGCAAACCAAGGTAACTACAGGGTTATGGAGTTGTCATTTGCCGCCGCAACCGACGTTGGTCGGCAGCGCACGCATAATGAGGACAATTTCCTCATCGACAAGAAGCTCCGCTTATTCATGGTGGCCGATGGCATGGGTGGCCATGCCGCTGGCGAGATTGCATCGTCCATCGCAGTCCACGAAATCCGCGATGCAGTCAACGCCAAACGCGACATCATCGAGCGCTATCGCGTCGACAATCCAGCGGTGCAACCATACGAGATTTTGCAAATCCTCGAAAACGCCGTAAGCGCGGCATGTGCCGCGATTCATGCGCGGGCTCAAGCCGAGCCTGAAAAACGTGGCATGGGCACCACGTCAACGGTGTTGCTGATCGCCGGCCACGGCGACCACTTGCGTGGCTTCATTGCCCACGTGGGTGACTCGCGCGTGTACTTGAGCCGCAAAGCCGAGTCGCACATTTTAACCGAAGATCATTCGCTGATTAACGAGTTGATCAAAAAAGGCAAGCTCGAACGCGGCGACACCGAATCCGCCAACTACCGCAAATACAAAAACGCTGTCACCCGAGCAGTCGGCATCTACAATTCCGTCGCCGTTGACACCATTGACTTCGATATTTTGCCAGGCGATGCATTAATGCTTTGCTCGGATGGCCTGCACGCATATTTGACGCCCGAGGAGTTGCCAGCCTTGCTCGCCGAAGGTGAAGTAAAAGAGGCACCAAAGCGATTGATCGAATTGGCCAACCGCGGCGGTGGCCACGACAACATCACCAGCATCGTGGTGCGGATCGGCCCTTCGGCAACGCGCATCGATGCGCCGGAAAATCAAACGACCGTAGCGTCGCTCAAGCTCGAAGTCCTCAAAGGCTCTCAGCTGTTTAAGTATCTCAGCTACAAAGAGCTGGTACGCGTGTCAAACATCACCAGCGCCATCGTCGCTCAGCCTGGCCAAGTGCTGTTCACCGAAGGCCAACCGGGCCAGTCGATGTACATCGTCATTGCAGGTTCCGTGCGCTTGTGCAAAGGCGCCGCCACCGTGACGGAGCTTGGCGTGGGTGAACACTTTGGCGAAATGTCGCTGGTCGATCGTGCGGCCCGGTCGCTGACAGCGATCGCAGGTGACAGCACCCGCTTGCTTGAAATCGAACGTAAAGACTTCTTTGAAATCGTCCGCCGCGAGCCGCAAGCCGCCGTCAAGATGTTGTGGAGCCTGGTGTCCGTGCTTGGCACAAGGTTGCGCAAAACCACCAATGAGCTCGGCGAAGCGCTCAACGATCGCGATGCCAACGATACCGTCGCTGACGTTTTGTTCGGCGAATAGCCGTGAGCTGGCAGCACTATGCGTTGCTTTGGCTCAGCGGGCTAGCCGCGGGCGCCGTCAACGCGCTGGCTGGTGGTGGCACCTTGATTACGTTTCCGACCATGGTTGCATTGGGCCTGCCATCGCTGGTCGCTAACGTTAGCAACACCGTTGCCTTGTGCCCCGGCTACTTAGGCGCTGCGCTTGCTCAGCGCCGTGATTTAGCCCCCCAGCAGCGTCGCGTTGCGGTCTTGACGCCGATTGCTACGGTTGGAGGCATCGCTGGCGCGTACGTGCTGCGCCACACCTCCGCCGGCGCATTTGATCGCGTCGCGCCATTTTTGGTGCTGGCCGCCGTCGGCCTGTTGGCGGCGGGCCCATGGATCAAGCGACGGGCCCAACGCGCTGGTGCCGCCCCCGGCCCAGCCAACCTTGCGCTTGCATCGCTGGCCACCGCAGCCGTTGCACTCTACGGTGGTTATTTTGGCGCCGGCATGAGCGTCATGATTATCGCGATGCTCGGCGTGATGCTGCACGACTCGTTGGTCCGGGTAACTGCGCTCAAGCAACTGCTGGCGTTGGTGATCAACGGCGCGGCCGCGGCCTATTTATTATTGACCAACGGCGACAGCGGCTTGGTGCGCTGGCCAGTGGTGCTTGTCGTTGGCAGCGCTGCGGTCGTCGGCGGAGCGGCCGGCGCACGGCTCAGTCAACGCATCAATGAAGCGACGTTGCGCGCCGTTGTCATTGCCATCGGCGTTGCGTTTGCCGTTAGCTATTGGGTGCGCTAGCTCGCGCCATTGGCAAGCGCATCCATCGCAGCCACCAACGCCGCTGGCGCTGCGACCAACTCGATCAACACGCCTTCACCACCGCGCGGCGCTTCCGCGTTGCCTTTGGGATGAATGAAACAAACATCGAAGCCGCTC
>JAKQOD010000197.1 GCA_029565465.1 Deltaproteobacteria bacterium | reverse complement strand
CTCAGATGCCAGCACAGTGCACGTGCGCCTCAATGCGCAAGGCGTGATCAATGCAGTCAACATACGCATCGTCGCCAATGGCGTTAACAAAGTAGTGCCGGTGCCTGGCGATGGGCAAATCGACCTCGACACCGAAGTGGCGGCTGGCGGCAACTACGCAGTAAGCCTCGAAGGTACGCCAGCGTGTGCACTTAGCAGCAATGCAGTGGGCACGGCCAGCGCTGCTGTCGACATCGATTTGTTTTGCCAAGGCGTTACTCGGTTATCGGCACTGACGCTGAGTTCGGCGCGGACCCCGGCGCTCGTATTTAGCCCAGCCACGCTTACCTACTCGTTCCCGGTAAGCGAATTGCAAACCACAACCACCGTTACAGCAACCGCCGCATTCGCAGCTGCAACGCTAACGATCAATGGTACGGCAGCACAGTCCGGCGCTGCAAACTTGCAACAGCTGGCCTTCGGCAGCAATGCCATCACCGTCGCGGTCACCCACCCTGCGTCGCCGATTCTGACTTCGACGTACACAATCAATGTTGATCGCAATCTTGTGCTACAGCACACGTTTGCCGATGCTCCTTTTGGTGCAGCGTTTGATGCGATTGGCTGGACGGTCGCCACCGACGGCAATCGTATTGTTGTTGGCGCACCTAATGAAGATAGCGACGCCGATCCAACCACCGCCAATGCGTCGGCATCGCAGTCCGGCGCTGCCTACGTCTATGTTCGTAATGGTGCCGCGTGGCAGTATGAAGCGTTTGTCAAAGCGCCTAACGCCGAAGCCGGTGATCTATTTGGCAACGACGTCGACATCAGCGGCAACTGGATCATCGTAGGCGCACCGTTTGAAGACAACAATGATGTCTCATCGTCTGGCGCTGCATACATGTACGAGCGCGTCGGAGCCAACTGGGTATTCCGGCAATATCTCAAAGGGCCCGCCGGTTCATTTGTGGTCAATGGCTTTTTCGGATACGCGGTTGCGATCGATGGCGATACCGCCGTCGTCGGTGCGTACAACAATACGGCGAACACCAATCAAACACTTGGTGGGCAAGTGTATGTGTATCGCTTAAACAACGCCGTTTGGTCGCTTGAAGCAACGCTGCAGCCGGATGCAGCGACGGGCGCGGTTGATTTGCTTGGCTATAGCGTTGCGATCGATGGCGATACCATCATCGCAGGTGGCACCAACGGCAGCACGGCGGTGGGCGGCGCCGGCATGGCGCGCATCTATCGGCGCACTGGCACGGCCTGGACGTTGGACCAAGGCGGGGCACTCTTACCACCGACGGGCCGCGCCAATGACTTCTTTGGCGGCGCCGTTTCGATCAGTGGTGACACCGCTGTGGTTACCGCGGCCGAACCCGTTAAAGCCGACGGCAGTGATCCGTCGAACACGCCCGGCACCACGTATGTTTACACCCGCAGCGCGAGCGGCTGGAATCCAGCCCCAGTTGTGCTCACCGCAAGCAACGGCGATGCCGACGACGAATTTGGGCGCAGCGCCGAAATCGACGGCGACCTGATCGCCGTATCGGCGTTTGGCGAAGATGGCGCCGCCGACGGCGTCACTGCGAATGCTGACAACGCGAATGCTGCATCAAGCAGCGGCGCGGTGTATCTGTATCGCCGCCAAGGCGCGACGTGGGTCCAGACCCGTTACATCAAAGGCGAAGCGTCAACCGCGGATGATCAATTCGGCACATCGGTGGCGCTCGCCAACGGTGTTTTGGTCATCGGCACTGGTGGCGAAGACTCCCCAGTTGCGAATGCCGGCGCGTTCTCCGTTGTGCAATAGCCGACGTCGCGACCAGGTAGGAAAACCACCATGACCAACACCGTTACAGCGCTCGAAGATGTAGAAACCGGTGCCATCCTTGCCGACAAGTACCGCATTGTAAAAGTACTTGGCCAAGGTGGCATGGGCATCGTCGTCGAGGCGGAGCATGTGCGTTTGGGCGAACGCGTCGCGATAAAGTTTTTGTCGTCGACGGCGGTGCTTGATCGTGAAGCGCGTGACCGGTTCGAACGCGAAGCTCGCGCTGCTGTGCTGCTGCAAAGCGAACACGTGGCGCGCGTCCGCGATGTCGGCGAACTAAGCACGGGGCAGCCGTACATCGTAATGGACTTGCTGCGTGGCCAAGATTTAGCGCAGACGATGGCGGCTGCGCCGTTAGCGCCCGGCGCTGTCGTGAACCTTATTTTGCAAACGTGCGAAGCCTTGGCAGAAGCACATGCCGCCGGCATCGTGCATCGGGATCTTAAGCCGGCCAATCTTTTTGTTACGCAGAGTGTCGACGGTCAACCACTCATCAAGCTGCTCGACTTCGGGGTTGCCTCGGCCCCGACGGGCAATACCCAAATTACCCAAACCGGCATCATCATGGGCACGCCGGCGTTTATGTGCCCCGAACAAATGCGATCGAGCCGCCATCCCGAGCCGCGTTGGGACATCTGGTCGTTGGGCGTGGTGTTGTATCAGTGCCTCGAAGGGGAACAGCCCTTCGCGGGTGATGGCTTTGCGGAATTGGTGTTGGCGGTGGTGACCCAAGCGCCGCGCCCAGCACAACAGACTGAGCTCGGTCTGCTCGCGGTTATCGAACGTTGCCTACATAAAGAACCTCAGCAACGCTATCAAAATGTGCACGAAGTGGCGCTTGCGCTAGCGCCGTTCGCATCGAATCCAGCGCAAGCCCAGACCAGTGTTGCACGCACGGCGCGTTTTTTAGGAATGACGCCGCCCAGCGCACCGCCAGCGCCGTCGCCAGCGCCGTCGCCATCGAGGATCATGGCAGCGCAGCCGCCCAGCAAGCTACAGCTGCAACCGACAGCTCTCGCAACCTCCAGCAAAAATATCCCAGCCCCCGCACTCGCAACCGAAATGCTTGCGAGTAGTGCTGTCAGCAACGCCTTGGCGCAACCGAGCAGCGATGACAGCCTCAACATCGCCAAGGCTGCGGCGCTTGAACATGACGTTATCGCCGACGCTACGCCAGCCACCGCGTCGCACCGCGGTTGGATCATTGCTGCAGTAGCAGCCCTGGTGGTTGCAGCGCTAGGTTGGAAATTGTTGGCCCGCCACGACAACGCGACACCAACGACGCCACCGAGCAGTGTGACCGTGCCCAACGATGCCGCACCGGTTGCCAAAGCCGACGCACCGCTGGCGCCACCGACCGACGCACCGCTGGCCCCGCCGCCCGACGCACCGCTGGCGCCACCGACCGACGCCAGGGCGCGCAGCAACAACGGCCGTGCGAAACCGAATGGCGCCGATGCAACGCCCGAGCACGTCCCAACCGCGACGCCCGACGCAGCGCCGTTAACTGATGAATCTCAAATGGGAGCTAGAACATGATCTTACAAAAAACGCTTCACCTCGCCGCCTTCACGTCGAGCATCGTCGCCACATTGAGTTTAACTGCCGCGGTTGCCGTAGCCCAGCCAAGTGACTCGCGCGCCAACGCCGACTTGCTCTTTACCCAAGCGCGTGACCTCGCAGCCAAAGGCAATTACGTCGAAGCCTGCCCCAAATTTGAAGCGAGTCTACGGTTGGATCCAGCGCTTGGCACGCGGCTCAATCTCGCGGACTGCTACGAGGCCAGCGGCAAAGTGGCCAGCGCTTGGGCAATGTTTCGCGCTGCTGCAGACGTGGCGAAAATCAATCGCGACCCACGCGAACAACTCGCGAGCCGCCGCGCAACCGCGCTTGAAGCCAAATTGCCGAAATTGATCATTCGCATCGACGGTCCGCCAACGCCAGGCCTCACGATCGTGCGCTCCGGCGCAGCCATTGAACCCGCGATGCTTGGTTCGGCAACATATGTCGATCCCGGACGCACCGTGATCACGGCAAGTGCGCCCGGCTTCGTCGACTTCACTACCACGGTCGAAGCGAAAGTTGGTGAAAGCGTCGAAGTTGTTGTGCCGCCGCTTACAACCGTGACCACAACGGCGACCACCGCGACACCGAGCCCAACGACCGCGAAGCCCAACCCGGCACTAGTCACCAAAGCGCCGACGCACCCAAGCAGTAGAATGCCAAAGCGACGCGTTGTTGCGTTCGCCGTTGGCGGCACAGGTATCGCCCTCACAGGTGTCGGCATTGGCCTCGGTATCTCGGCCAATAATCTGTGGAGCGGCGCTTTCAACGATGGTTTGTGCAAGCAACAAACCAACGAATGCACCTCGGCCGGCCAAGCGCAGACCGACAAAGCTCGGTCACGCGCGATGCTATCGACGGTGGCAGTGGGTACCGGCGTCGTTGCGCTGGGCGTTGCAACCTACTTGTATTTTACCAGCCGTAGCCACCACACTGCCGAGAGCGCGTGGGTGCCAATGGTCGCACCGGACCAAGCTGGCATGGCCTGGGTTAGTTCGTTCTAGCTACACTTCGTCGGGGCGCATTTGACGCACGGCGCGTGGCGACGTAACCACGCGATCGATCAAGCTGCGGTGGCGTTCGAGATCTTCCGGCTCTTTGATTGGCAAGAACCGACAGTCCGGCCCCGACTGTTCAACTTGCACAAATCGGCTCGGCAAAAATGCCGTGAGTTCGCCCACCAAGCGTTCGAACTGCAACACCGTCACGCCGTCGACTTTCTTTTCCACCCGGTAGTACGGCAAGGCGAAATCGCGATCGATTGCGGCAGCATCCAAGATCAACGTATTGGTATTAAACACCTTGATTTGATCTTGGTCATAGCCGCGTGGAAAGCGAAAGCCTTCGATAATCTGCGGCACACCGTCGAGCAATGCCGGCGCACCGCCAACAGCACCAGGCAACTTGCGCACCACTTCGACGGTAACCGCGCCGCCTAATTCATGATGCAACGCAAGCATGGCAGGGTCGAGCGTGGCGCCTAGATTGTCGACATTGGTCATGCACAACGTGGTGCCGCCAGCATCGCGAAAGCGTTTGAGGGTGCCACTCGCCCGCAACGCAAACGTCAAATCACCGTGACCGGTGGCGTATGGCGACAATTCGCCTTTGGCGTCATGAAACAGGCTGCCGTCGACGCCTAAGCGCAACGCTGCCAGCTGCGGAAACACCGTCATCGGCACAGCCGCGGTCGACAGCGCGTGTTGCGCAATATGGGCGGCAATTACGTCGTGGGTTGCAAAACTCGACATCACGAACAGCGGAATCGGTGCACCAACTTGCGTTGCAACCGCTGCGATATCAGCATGCTTAAGCTGCAAAAAACTCGCTGCACCGCGCGCTGGCACAACGGCCTTGACGACGCCACCGAAGCGGGTCGCCATTCCCCCGGCCAACACCACGACGCCAACCCGCCGTTCACGGATCAACTGCTCACCAACCAAGCGCAACCGCTCGCGCTCTGCGGTGCCCAGCGGCGGCAATGCCGGAACCTGTGCATCAGGCACCGGCGCCAGCTGACCGCGCACGGCATTGTCGGATGCCGTGGCTGCCCGCGCCACAAAACTTTCGTGTGTGTCGCGGTCAAACCCGCACGATGCAAGCGCAAGCAACGCAGCGTCCAGCGTCTTTAACGGATCCATATCAAAACGCTAACACAGCACTTCCGATGCCGCGGCGCTGTCACGCCGCCAAATCGCATCAGCCTTTTACGCAGACCACCTGGCGCAGCGCATGCACCACATCAACAAGCTCGGCTTGGGCCGCCATCACGGCCTCGATCGGTTTGTAAGCACCCGGCGTTTCATCGACGACGGCAGCGTCTTTACGGCACTCAATGCCGGCTGTCGCTTCCACGTGATCCGCCACCGAAAAGCGCCGTTTGGCTTCGCCACGCGACATTAATCGGCCCGCACCATGGCTGCAGGAGTGAAACGACTCGGCGTTGCCTTTGCCGCGCACGATGTAGCTGCGCGCGCCCATCGAACCTGGAATGATGCCGAGCTCGCCCATGCGAGCTGACACTGCACCTTTGCGCGTTACATACACGTCGCTACCAAAATGATGCTCGCGCTCGACGTAGTTATGGTGACAATTCACGGCTTTCTCACCTAGCGTGAACGCTGGCAACATCGCCCGCGCTGCATCAATGACCGCCGCCATCATGATGTCGCGATTGATACGCGCGTAGCGCTGGCCCCAACCTACGGCCGTGACGTAGTCGGCAAAATGTTTGGTGCCTTCTTGGAAATACGCCAAGTCTTGATCAGGCAAGTTGCGCACATGAATCTTCATATCCTTGCGCGCAAGCTCAATGAAATATGTGCCGATACGATTGCCCACACCTCGCGACCCTGAGTGCAACATGAACCACACCAGGTTGCGCTCGTCGATGCACACTTCAACAAAATGATTGCCACCGCCAAGCGTGCCCAAGTGATTAACATCGTTGCCGCGGCCAATGCGTGGATGTTTGTCGACAAGCTGGTCGTACACAGCTTCCAACTCTTTCCAGGCTTTGCCGGCCGCGGTTGGAATCTTATGCCACGCACCACGGTCGCCTTTGCCGCCGTTGTTGGTGCGGCCATGCGGCACCCGGCGCTCGATCTCCGTGCGCAGCTCGTGCAACGAATCCGGCAATTGCGCTGCATTCAACGACGTTTCCACCGCCATCATGCCGCAGCCGATATCAACGCCGACCGCGGCCGGAATGATCGCCTTCTCCGTCGGAATTACGCTGCCGACCGTTGCACCAATGCCCCAATGCACGTCGGGCATCGCAGCCACGTGATGAAACACAATCGGCAAACGGGCAACGTTTTCGAGTTGGCGTCGCGCTGCATCTTCGACGCCAACGCCGCGAATCCACGCTTTGATTGGCACTCGCCCAGTCTGAATTAATTCGTAGTCACTCATGGTTCGTCATCTGTGTTGAAAGTCTGCCACTTTCTGCCACTGCGCATCGCAGAAATTGGTTGCCAAACTTTGCCGCATTTCCGGCACTCGTTTTGCTTTTGCATCAAAGCCCTTACCTATGGAGCTTCACTAACCTATGCAAATTTCCCCGCGATACCCTCTCATTTCGAAACGACGAGCGCAACCGCGAAGTAGTAGGGTTGCAGCACTCGTCGCTGCAGCCTGGCCAGCATTCGCTGCGGCGCAACGCAGCGAGGTGCCAGCGCCACACACCGTAACCCCGCCGTCACGCCTCGACGGATTTCCTGGCAGCTTCAACGCGGCAATGGTTGAACCGGGCCATTGGACGCTCGACGTTTTGCCGTTCCCTGGCGTCTCCTATGGTTTGCATGCAGATGCAACAATCCGCGTTGGCCTCGTTCAGCTCGCAGCGTTTGCCAAAGGCTACGGCGTCTCCGGCGAGCTCAGATATCGGCTCTGGCAGCAACGCAACAACTCGGTGGTGACAACATTCGGCGGATCGCTGATGCATCTGCGCACAAAAATTAAGACTGATGAAAACATCGACCCACTCACCGGGCTAAACCAACCGGTGTACGTCACGGCCCAAGATGTACGCAGTGTACAAGTCACGGTCACCGGCGAGCATCGTTGGACGCCGCGTTCCGCAACCAACCTCACGCTTACCGGTGGCGGGGTGGTCATCGCAGCAGAGCAGCCGGTTAAACCGGAATCAAACATAATGTTGCGCCAAGTGACGTCGCTGCAAGGTGCAGGCGTCATGCTTTCACATTCGTATTTTCCAGCGCGCTGGTTTGGGATCGACGCAGGCGTTGGCATCACGCCGTATCTTGACGCCAGCGCCGCTGGCAGTGGCGGTGGTGCCGACATCGACCTAACCAAACTCGGCAAGTCGCGTGCTGGCATCAGCGGCCGTTTTAATCTGCACGTACGCAGCAAGCATTGGCTCACAACGCTCGGCGCCGTCGTGCTCCCTCCTTACATCCCTGTCCCCGTCATCGGAGTTGCACGCTCATGGTAAGCAAAACCAATACGCTCGCCGCCCTGTGTATCGCGAACATGCTCACTGCGTGCGTCGACATCGAACCATCTGTACGCCCGTTTACCGTCGAAGTTTTGGCATTCACTGGCAATGACCCGACGACGGGAGCAGGCAATTATGCACTGCGTCCAGTGGAGCTACCGGCCTTGTTGTCAGTGGACCCGATGTACGACAGCATTTTTCGCTTTGTCGAACAGCCCAACATTGACTTGGACGCATTGTCAAAACTTGCCGACCTTGACCAAGTTCTTACGTCGGTGCGCAGCGCAGCGACCTATGTGCCGCGCTTGCGTGATCTCGATGGCACGCTGGTACCACGCGATCTGATGTCGCTTCAAACCGTGTCGGCCTATGCGGCGTTCCGTACTGCCGCGGATGCGATACCCGAGGTCACGGGCCTGCCGCGCAGCGCGATTATTCCAGCTAGTGGTTTGCAAGTGTGGGTCAAACCCGTCTTCACCCAAGGCGCAGCAACGACACGCATGGAAACCAATGCATTCTACTTGCCGTACACCGACAGCTTCGGCTTGCTCGACAGCTCTTCACTGGAACGTCGCCCAATCGGCGCATTGGGACCGGTGGTTACCCACGAATTTGGCCACCATCTGTTCCACCGAAGTTTCACCCAAGCCGATGGGGTGTGCGACGAAGACGCCCCCGGCGGTAACTATCCCGGACGCTTCGCAAGCGACCGTGGCATCGCAGGCATCAATGAAGGTTTTGCTGATTGGACCGCGTTCGTCATCGCGGGCGCAACAAACTCATTGATTGATGCATTTGAGCCCGAGGTTGGCAATCCCGGCGAACGTGCGATCGATGTGCGCTTCGCTTACGCAACCAAGTTTACGTATCAAACGCTGGCCCGCTGCACGGGCGACTACTATTGCGTTGGTACATTATTCGCTCGTTCGCTATTTGAAGCCTTTTTGGCCCGCAGCGGCGAACCTAGCGATCGCCAGCAACGCATGGCGGCTAGTCGCAATGTTTTTGCTGCGATGGTCGCTGCGCCGCTGCACATGCGTGAACGAACTTGGCCGCGGCCAGACAAAGCCTGTGCCGCTGAACTATCTACCGCCGTCGACGACGAGGTCGTCAGCGGATTTCTAGGTGCGTTCGTCGCTGGGCTGCCAGCGAGCGATCGCGCCAGCGTGTGTGAACGCTTCATTGCCAACTTTGGCGACACCGGCTTTAAGGCCGAATTTCGAGGAGCCTGTTTATGAAAATGCGTACCTTCATGACGGTCGCCACGCTAGTCAGCGTCGCAACCGCGATTCGCGCGGCCTACGCTGACACCGCCGTTAAACCGATTGCGGTTGGCGTCGCACCGTCGGCGTACAGCCTCGAAAACGGCACGTGGGGCGTAGCTCCCGAGCTGCTTGGCTATGGCTACCTGCATCTGGATGGTGCCGTGTTTGCGCGCCTTGGCGCTCGGTTGGGTAGCCGCGGCTGGTTCAC
>JAKQOD010000256.1 GCA_029565465.1 Deltaproteobacteria bacterium | reverse complement strand
GGCTGCCGTCGCGGATGCGCAAGCGTCGAAGGTTGCGGTATTTGCATCGGAAGAACATGAGCGGCGCGCTGCGCGTGAAGTGCCGTTGGCGCGCTTGGATATCGACATCAAGTTGCGCGATGCACTCGCGCGGTTGGGCGTCACCACGTTAGGGCAAATGGTTCGCTTGCCGGCTGGTGGCATTTTAGAACGCTTTGGCAAGTCGGCGCATACGCTGTATCAATTGGCTGCCGGGCAACGCTGGGATCCGTTGGTCGCGACGCGGCCACCCGATGTACTGCAAGAACATGTACTGCTCGACGACGAAGAATTCGATGTTGAACGCCTGATGTTTGTGATCAAAGGTACGGTTGATCGGCTGTTGGCAGCACTGGTGTTGCGTCGACGTGCGGTGACCGCGCTGTATGTCGAACTGCGCATGAAGCTTTCCGTTGCGGAATCGCAGTTGCAAACCGAGTGCGTCAAACCGGCGGCTGCCACGCTCGATAGTGCCGCGCTTGCACGCTTGCTGCATCTGCGCTTGAGTGGTGCGGCGGCGCCGATTGCGCCAGTGAACGAAATCCGATTATGGGCCGACGATGTTGCTGCCACCAATGAACAACTCGCGTTGTTTGCGCAAGCGCCACGGCGCAATCTGCGTGCGGCCAATGAAGCGTTGGCTCGGTTGCGCGCTGAGCTCGGCGAAGATGCCGTGGTGCGTGCAGTACTGCGTGAAGGCCATTTGCCAGAAGCCAGTTTTGGCTGGGAACGTATCGCTGCGGTGCAACAAGCAACTCCAACGCCGTGCGCGGTGCGGCCGTTGGTGCGCCGGGTGCATCAGCGGCCGGTGATGCTGCCGCCGCAATCAACCAGCGTGCGCAACGATGGTTGGTTATTGTCGGGCTTAGAGCACGGCGCCGTGGTGCGCATCGTTGGGCCGTACGTAGTGTCGGGTGGTTGGTGGGCCAACGGTGCAAGCAGCGCACGTGATGGTGCTAACGAGGTGCATCGCGAATATCACTACGCTGAAACGCGGCGCGGTGATTGTTTGTGGGTCTACTATGACCGCGGTCGTCGTCGGTGGTTTTGGCAAGGCTCGGTAGAGTAGGGCGGTGCTATGCAGGCAAGCCAGGCACTGGCTCCGTTGCGGCTTGCCACAACACCGGAATCGTTGCGCCTGGCACCATTGCCACAATGCCGCCGACGATTGCACCCATCGTGTCACGATCGCCATGTTGTGACGCGGCTGTCCACAATGCATCTTCATACGAATGCCAATGTCGAGCTGCAACCCACAGGCAAAACGGCACCGTGTCATGTGCTGCAACATCGAGCCCGGTGCCAAGCTCAGCTGCAACGGCAACGACATCCTCGGTCAGTGCAATCGCTGCTGCGCGTTGCAAGCGCTTCAACGTATGGCCAGGCGGCGTCCAACGCAGCACTTCGGCAAGCAGCGCTGTATTCGCCATGCCACGGGTCGCACATGCTGCTGCAATCGCTACCGCCACGGCACCCGCGATGCCGTCGGCGTGCATGTGCGTTGTCTCGGCCGAGCGAATCGCTTCGGTTCGCACACGTTCAAAGTCTGCCGCGAAATACGCGCCAAGCGGCGCTGCCCGCATGGCTGCGCCGTTGCCAAATGAGCCCTGTCCGTTGAACAATCGCTGGGCCTCGTTGCGCCATGGTGCGCCGTAACTCACACGGGTCAGTAATGTAAACGCACCTTGACCGTAGCCGCGGTTCGGCTCTTCGGCCCAGCGTTTCACAAAGCCAAGAATCAACTCGTCCGGATCGATGGTTTGGCACTTCGCCAGCACGTCGACGATCGAAATCGCCATCGCGGTGTCGTCGGTCCAGCGCCACGGCCGCTGGGTTGCAATCAATCGCTTAGCAACGCGCTTGGCAATGGCGCCTGGCTCGCCAAACAGGGTTTCGCCAAACGCGTCACCGACCGCAAGACCCCGCAAAGCTTGTTGCGCACGCTCCAACGGTGCTTTGTTCATATGTTGTATATTATACACTAACTAGTGCATGATACACGCGTTTACCGTCGCTGTCGTTTAGATTTATGGACGATGGGCCGCTCGCAGCGCCCCTGCGTCGGCCACGGTTCGCGTGGCACGGTGAATGCTGTGAATGCGGCGGCTTCGCCAGCGCAGAGGGCCGGGTAAGGCCCCTTTCGGTGTGGACCTAGGCGAATTTCGCCCAGGTATCATGCGCTTCGCGCACCAGCGTTTCGACGATTTCGCCGATTGGGGCAACGCTGTGAATCAGCCCAACGCCGTGGCCAGCGCTCCAAATATCTTTCCAACGCTTGGCAGCTTGCGGGCCACGCTCGGCGGTGAAGTTTTCCGGCACCGTTGATTTGATAAAATTGGCGTGAATCCCGGACACCGCATTGGTGTACACGATGTCTTCGGGGCCAGCCTCGACAACTTTTTGTTTGTATCCCGGGTCCGCGCCACATTCGGTCGATGCAATGAAACGCGTGCCGATGTAACAGAGCTCGGCACCAAGCGCCAAACTCGCAACAATTTGTTGCCCCGTTGTGATGCAGCCAGCGGCAATGATCGGCGCTTGCAGTTCGGCGCGCAACCATGGGTACAGCACGTACGGCGAAATCAGGCCAGCGTGGCCACCTGCGCCTGCGGCCACGGCAATGATCGCATCGACGCCCGCGGCTTCCGCTTTTTTTGCGTGCGCCAACGAAATTACGTCGTGGAACACCGTCATCTTGTGCGCGTGTGCGCGCTGCGCCAACTCGGTTGGATTGCCGTAGCTGGTGATCAGCACTGGCACGCCGTACTCGACGCAGACAGCAAAGTCGGCATCGATCCGTTCTTTCGGCGTTAGCCCGATCGTGAAATTGATCCCAAACGGCTTATCCGTGCGTTGCCGAATCCACGCCAAGTCGGCGGCGAATGCTTCGGTGGTGCGTGCGTTGAGCGACGGCATGCAGCCGAGAATCCCGGCTTCGGCGCATGCGACGATCATCTCTTTGTTGGAGATGAGGAACATCGGCGCTGCAACAATTGGATATTTGAGGCCAAGCGCGTTCGACAATGGCGTATCGAGCTTCATGTGTGGCAGTTTACGTCAGAACGCTAGTCCACCGTGGTGAGGATGCGCAGCTTTGGCAGTGCGGCACTGGCAGGAGCAGGTTCACGTGCACGGACCCAAACAGATTCTCGGGCACGGCCAGGCCTGCAGCTACACGGGCACGAACACATTCACGGGCACGGCCAGCTTCCCGGGCACGGCCAGCTTCACGGGCACGGCCAGCTTCACAGGCACGCGCAGGTGCACGGGCACGGAGCGGTCGCGGCCGAGGTTACCGATCTGCGCGGGCTGCAAGCTGGTGCATCGCTGCGGTCTGCGTCATGCCCTTGGGTAACAGCGTAATCTTGGCGCCGCTGTCGATCACGCGATGGGCTTCGAAAATCTCGAACATCGCATCTGCGATCTGCGGGTCTTGCGCAATATCGCGTAGCGCAGCCCCAACGATTTCTGGGCGAATCGCACCGGCACGCGCGAACTCCACGGCTGCGGTGCGATCGGCGCTGCCGGTAATTACGCTCACTTGGTTCACGCCGTCCTGCTTGATGGCCGAGGTAACTTGGCGCAAGCGGTTGGTCACTTTCTCCTCGATCTGCCGCGTCATCCCTGCGTCGCGAAAATGCACTTTGCGAATGTAGACCGAACCCAAGCGAAAGCCCCAATCGTTCGATTGTGGCGATACTTCTTCACGCACTGTTTGCGAAAGTTCGTGCCGGTCTTCGAGCAGCTTCGCAAGCTTCATGTTCGATAAGCTGCGCACGGTGGCATTCGAGACGTTGGCTTGCAGCGAGCCGCGCGGGTCTTGGTTCTTGAACAGATACGCGATCGGATCGGAGACGTACATTTCGTACCAAATTCCGATGCCCATCGGTGCGCCTTCTTCCGAGTTGACCGGCTGCGAGCGTAGATAGGTTTGATCGATACGCAGATCCAACACATAACGTTTGCCGACCCATGGCACTAACAAGGCTTTGAGGCCCATTTGGGGCCACAGCGAATGCAACCCAGGTTCAGTAAACGTGGCAACCACGCTGCCGAATAACGTGAACACTTGTGCTTGGCGTTCTTCGACGATGATGTACAAGCCAGCGCGTTTGAGCAGCGCCAAAAAGAGCGGTGCGATGATGAAAAAGCCAAAGAAGGCAACCAGTGCCACAGCGATGATTGGCGACATGTTATTTGCCCTCCACGAACACGCGGTCGGCCTTGGCGTACAAGCCCAAGCGCACGTTGCGTAAATAGATGTCGATCGCTTTCGGATCGTGTTGTTTGAGCAGCGCCAATTGCTGCGCCAACGCACGCATCGGCTCAACCTCGGCTTGCGCCCGCAGCGTTTCAATCTCAACTGCGCGGCGCGATTGCACGATGCGCTGGTCGGCGCTGGCTTGCGCCAAGCTAATATCTGACGACACGCTATTGTGCGCCGTGTTGATCGCTGCGAGCGCCGATTCAACTTCGTGCGGCGGCTCGATTTCGGTGATAAGCGATGCATCGAGATGCACGCCGTAGCGATCCACCGACGAAGCGCAGTCGCGATCCATGATGTCGTTGAGCGTGCGCAGGTTCTTGCGCAAGTCGTTGATCGACACGCCGGCAATCGCCGAGATGTCGCCATCTTTGGCCAACGCAAGCGCCGTGATCGGCGCTTCGCCTGGCGTGTTCGAGCTGCCATCGCCAAGCAAGCCGAGCTTTTCAGCAACGGCCGGCGCTTCGAAATTGGCAATGCGTTCGCGCAAGATCGAAATGAAGTAGCCCATCACATGGGCTTCGGGCCGTTTGACGCCAAACAAGTATGCGTACAAGTTTGATTCCGAAACCCGATAGCGAATTTGGCCGGTCAACGCGACGTTGAGTTGGTCTTTGGTAACGGCTTCCAACACGGTGCCATTGAGATTTGCCGACGGATATTGCGGATCCCACGCCATATTTACCGTGCGCGTTGCAATCGAAACTTTGTGCACTTGTTGCCATGGCCAGCGGAAATACGGGCCGCCTGGTGGCACCACGCGGACTTGCGGATACGCATAACGTTCGCGATCGGCCGGTGGCAGACTACTGCCCGTGGTGCCTTGCAAGCGCTCCGCCCGGCCGAAGCTGGTGACCACGGCGCGCACGCTTTGATCAACGGTATAAAACCCCATGATGACGTAGCGAACGAAGAACCACGCTACGAATCCAATCCCCACACCGACTAACCATTGCGCTGCGGTGGCAGCGCGCAAGTACGCCAAAAAATCTTTGTCCATGGCTGGACTGTGCGCTGGATATTGCACAAGCGCAAGTTGCGGTTGCGTTCGCTGCTGTGCGCCATGCCGGGCCGAAACGACTCAAGGAGCCTTGCGGCTCCTTGGGGTGATGCGTGAGTGACGATCAGCGCTTAGCGCCAGCCGCCTTCAATCCAAACGTACACGTTGCCTCGCAATTCCCACTTGCCCGAAAGCCATTGCGCGTTTGCGCGCGCGCGTTCCCAATGGCCTGGCATCCACGAATACGCACCCTTCTCCCATTTGTAATTGCCAGCGACCCAAATGTAGCCAGGTTTTGGCGACACCGTTTCAGCACGTGGTGGTGGCGGCGGTGCAATTGGTTGAGGTTGTGGCGCTGGCGGCACAACGACTGGCGGCGGAGGCGGCACTGGTTTTGGGATTGGTTGCACAATAACCGGTGGCGGCACTGGTTTTGGCATTGGCTGCACAATGACCGGTGGCGGCACTGGTTTTGGGATTGGTTGGACAATAACCGGAGGCGGCACTGGTTTTGGGATTGGTTGGACAATGACCGGTGGCGGCACTGGTTTTGGGATTGGTTG
>JAKQOD010000247.1 GCA_029565465.1 Deltaproteobacteria bacterium | reverse complement strand
CACCGCGGCTCGCCACTATTTCACCAGCCGGCATGCGTGTGCAGCGCGCACGGTTGCATTTGGCGTTACCTCCTAGCACCATAGCAACATGACGAAATTCGCAGTCGCATCCATTTTGGCCGCTACCCTTTTCACTGGCTGCACCAGCAAAAAATCAGCACCAACCACACCAGCACCAGCCGCCACGGCTACCGAAAAAAACGAAGCGGCGCCAGGCGGTGAAGCCGGTGCCGCAGCCGCAGCCGCGCCGAACGACACTACCAAAGCGGATCCTGACGACGGCGGCGAAGTTTCCCCTAAGTAACCGGTTCGTCGCTGCTACTTGGCAGCAGTGCGCATAATGATCATGTGGTTGCGCAGCTTCTTGTCGTAGTAGCCAAAGCGAAATTCTAGTTTCCGGGTTGGCTCCGCTTTAAATTCGTCGCGCCACGACTTGGCAACACCGTGACCGCCTTCAAGGTGAGTGTCTTCGAACGTGCCCCACGTTTCGTATTCAAAACCAGCGGCTTTGCCCCACGTTGGCGCGACGCCCGTCGCATCCGAAATCATCCACACCGCGTGGTTCAACAGAAAACCACGCACCTTGCTAAACGAATCCCACGCCAACAAATAGCTTGCCGCTTTGGTCATGGCGGCGATTTTGGGTTTGCTATCGAGATGCTTGAACACGCCAGGCGATTTTGCGATGTGGTTATCGTCGAGGTTGGCTTGAATGTGCCGATACACCTGCGTACGCGTGCTACCTTTTTTGCGGAATTGGACTTCGACGTTGGCGAATACCGTGTTGCGCTTGGCAGCACTGACCTTAGTTGGGTCACCCGCCTTCGCCACGGCGTCGGTCGTCAAATATTGCAGCGTACCGTCGGGCAGCACATCAAAGTAGCGCAGGCCCACCGGCTCGAAACCATGCATCCACAACGCGGACAAGCCAAACACCAATTGGGTTGGCAATTGGCCACCGCGCATCGCCGCAATCATGTTCATCGTGTTTGAAAAATTGACGTTGTACAAAAAGCCGAGCTCGTACGCGATTTTGCTTAGCGCATTTTTGAGTGGCTGTTTTTTGAGCGTCAAAATCGTACGCGGATCGCCCGCTGGTTCGAGCGACAACGTGGTGATTTCGTCAGCGTCTGGATACACCGTGAGGGCCGTCGACAGATCGCCGCCAGCAAACGGATAGACCACGATCTTCGGCAAGTTTGCCGGGACGTGGGCACGCATGAACGGCTCGGCTTTTGCCAACCATTTGGTCCGATATGCAGTCTGCGTTTCGTGCAGCTTTTCGCAGTGCCGCTTGATGATGGCTTGGGCATCGGCCGCAACGGTGTCTGGCACCGGCGTGTCGGCACATGCACCAACAGCAAACAAGGCTTGCAATTCGGCAGCGAAATTAGCTTCGCTGCCCGGTGGCGGCGCCGGGGCCGCAGGCGCTTCCACGATTTTGGCGGACGCCAGCGATAACCCGCTAGCCAGTCCAGCGACAACTGCAGTCCCGAGTAACGCAACAACAAACTTCTTGGACCCCATAGTGCCGGCACTATGCATTACCGGCCGACGACACTCAATTGGTTTGGGCCCGTTCCGCTTTACCGCGAAGCGACATCAATCAAATGCGGCACCGCCGATAAGTGATACGCGAACAAACAGGTATACGCGGCGGTCGTCGCAAAAAGACCGGTCATTGCCGACTTGCGATGCCGCAAGCGCCACAGCAGCAACACGCCGCCTGACACCAACGCCAACTTGCAAGCCATAAAACCAACTGGGCTATGCGACAGTGCTTGCCCCATTAAAGGATTGCCTTCAGTTGCCATCCCCATTTTGATGTAAACCAGCGTGAACATGGCATCGACCAGATTCAGGATGATCACAGCGTAGGCAGCCATCGAGAGTTTGGAACGGGTTGTTTCGCGCATGATGTAGGACATTGCAGCCGGCGGGCCAACCTGAACCGACATCGCGCCCGACACCATGAAGTGCGATCGCTATGCCGAAGTCGCTGATCTTGCTAACAGCGCAGTGCGCCATGCCACATTTTACGTTCGGCGGTGGTGGCTTCACGCTAGGGTCTAGGGCCGCCAGTCACACCCAGGTTGCCGGATAGTGGGGTAGCCTGGGAGACATCTCCCACCTATGAATCGGCGGTTGCGGTTGGTGCGCCCAGTCCAAAACGACGATGATCGGCCAAGGTGCAACGGTCTTGCACCACGATGATGCCAGCAGCTCGGAGCTTTGCAGCGACGTCTGCATGGCGAATACCTTGCTGAAACCACACGGTGCGCGGCCGTAGCATTAGCATTTCATCCAGATGGCTGGGCAACAGCTCCGGCCGACGGAAAACGTCGAGCAAATCAATGGGTTGCTGTGCTGCTGCAAGCGCAGCCAAATCGCCATACACCGGTGCACCGAAAAGTGTTTGGCCTGCAAGTTTTGGATTGACAGCAAAAACGGTGTAGCCGTGCTGGCGCAAATAGTCCGGCACATAAAACGCTGGCTTGCTGGTATCATCGTTGCCGCCCAAGATCGCAACGCGCGGGCTAGTAGACAGAATCGTGCGAACTTCGTCGTCCGTTGGCTCCATGGTGAAAAGTGAAGCACAGGTGCAGCACAACGCCACCGAAGTTCTTGCGAATTGGTGCGGCCACCAGCCTTTTGCCAGCGATCGGATCTAACCTGTGACGCGTGCGCGTCCTCGTTACTCATACCAGTCGCTATCAATACGACGGCCCAACCAAGTTTGGCCCGCACACGATTCGCTTGCGGCCGGCCGACCATGCTGCAGCGCGGATCGAAAGTTATCGCTTGGTCATCGAGACCGAGCATCGGTTGCATTGGCAACGCGATCCACACGGGAATCATATCGCTCGCGTAACGTTTCCTCGCGATGTCACACCCGATGCACTGCCCATCACGGTCGAGTTAACCGTCGATATTTCGCCTAAGAATCCGTTCGATTTTTTTGTCGACGACCGTGCCCGCACGGTGCCGTTCACCTACCCCGACGGCCTGCACGACGAGCTTGCACCGTTTTTGCGCGAGCACCCGAGCTATGCGATGGGGCCGCTGTGCGACGAGTTCTTTGCCACGCTGCCGGCTAGCGGCGATATCGTGGACGTATTGGTTGAATGCAATCGCTTGGTCGCCGCACGAGTCAACTATGTCATTCGCAACGAACCGGGTATTTGGACGCCAGAGCAAACACTGGCCGAAGGCCGTGGCAGCTGTCGCGACTCGGCAACGCTGTTGATCGCAGCGCTGCGGCAACGCGGCATTGCGGCCCGGTTTGCGTCGGGCTATCTGATCCAGCTTGCTGACGAAGGCATGATCCCCGACGAGCCACGCGGAGTTTCCTTCGATGTGGTGGACCTGCACGCATGGGTTGAAGCGTATGTCCCCGGCGCTGGCTGGATTGGCCTCGACGCAACGTCGGGGCTGCTTGCCGGCGAAGGTCATATTCCATTAGCCTGCACTGCGGTACCCAGCAGCGCTGCGCCTGTCGATGGCACGTCGGATCGTGCAGCGATTGCATTGCAGTTCGCAACCACTATCACGCGCTTAGGCTTTGAGCCGCGCGTGACGGCACCGATCGACGAGCACACCTGGCAGGCGCTGTTAAGCAGTGGCGATGCAGCCGATGCAGCGTTGCTTGCGCAAGGCCTGTACGTCACGGTCGGCGGCGAACCAACCTTCAACTCGCGGGTCGAAGCCGACTTGCCGGAATGGTGCGGCGAAGCATTGGGGCCGAGTAAATGGCAACGCGGCCTCGCATTGGCCGAACGCTTGCGAGCAGCGCTCGCGCCGGGCGGCGTGTTGGTGCATCGCATGGGCAAACATTACCCAGGTGAAAGCATGCCGCGCTGGGCGTTGGACATTTGCGCGCGGCGCGACGGGGTAGCGCTGTGGCCCGAACGGACGCTGCCGATGTTAGCAACCATCGCGGCAGCGGCGCAGCTGGCGCAAGCGATCACGCATGCACTCGGCATCGCAGGGGTTCAACTGACCGGCCACGCAGCGTTTGAAGATCCATGGCCGTTGTTGCGCAGCGAACACGCACTGCCACCGAATGCTGATCCGCGCCGTTATGATCTCGACGACGATGAAACCCGCCGCCGGTTGGCGAGTGAGCTCGATCGAGGCCTGTCAACGCCGGTAGGTTATGCTGTGCCGCTCGTGCGCCGCGCCGATCGAGCCGGCTGGCTGACTGAATGTTGGGCACTGCGCCGTGAGCAATTGTTCCTGTTGCCAGGCGATGGCCCCATGGGCGTGCGGTTGCCGCTGAGCAGCATTGCAGGCTCGGCGTTGGTACCAGCGTGGCCAGCGTGGATCGATGAGCCTGGCTTCGATGATCCACGGCGCGCCGATGATGCGGCAGCAAAAGCACAGAAAACCGCCAGCGCAAAGGCAGCGCCACTGCCCATGACCACCGGCATTCGCACCGCGCTTTGTGTGCAACCGCGTGGTGATACACTTTGGGTGTTTGTGCCACCGGTCGCGGGCTTCGATGATTTTATCGCGTTGCTCGATGCCATCGACCGAGCCCGCGTGATCGCTGGCATCGATTGCCGCATCGAAGGTTATCCGCCTCCGCCGTCGAGCAATTTGGCGCGTTTCGCGGTGACGCCGGATCCTGGGGTGCTCGAAGTAAATCTGCCGCCAACCGATTCGTGTCGCGCGAGTGCAGCGTTGGTCGATACCGTTTTTGAGGCCGCGTTGCGCACCGAATTGCACAGCGAAAAGTATTTGCTCGACGGCCGCGTCGCGGGTAGCGGTGGCGGCAATCACATCACGATCGGCGGCCCAACGCCGGCGAGTTCGCCTTTTTTTCAGCGGCCTGACTTGCTTGCGAGCTTGGTATCGTTTGCGCAACAACATCCGTCGCTGTCGTACATGTTCAGTGGCTTGTTTGTGGGTGCTACGTCGCAAGCACCGCGGCTGGATGAAACCCGCTCGAGCGCCGTGGATGACTTGGCACTCGCGTTGCCACGAGTGTTCAAACAAGCACCGCCACCGTGGATGCTCGACGGAATTTTCCGACATCTGTTGGTCGATCCAACCGGCTCAACCCATCGCGCAGAGATCTCCATCGACAAACTGTGCGATCCACAAACACCGTTTGGCCGGCAAGGGTTGGTTGAGTTACGCGCATTTGAAATGCCGCCCCATCCACGCATGATCAGCGCGCAAGTTGTGTTGGTGCGCAGCCTGCTGGCAGCGTTTGCCAAACTACCTGTGACAAGCCCCGTGAAGCACTGGGACGGTGAGCTACATGACCGCTTCTTGTTGCCGCATTGGCTGTGGGCCGATTTCGAGCGCGTCTTGGCACACCTGCGCCAGCAAGGGTTAGCGCTGCCAGCCGCAGCGTTTCGGCCGTTCGTTGATTTGCGTTGTCCGGTTGTCGGACAATTCGGTGGCGAAGGCGTCACCATCGATGTGCGCAACGCCATTGAACCGTGGGCTGTGCTCGGCGAAGAAGCCGGGGCTGCAGGCACCGTGCGCTATGTCGATTCGTCGATGGAACGCATCGAACTAGTGGCGCACGGCTATGACCCCGCACGGCATATTATCGCCGTCGGCGGCCACCGCGATAGTGATGGCGTTGCCGTACACATGCACGCCGGAGCCGAGCCTGGCACGATGGTGGCGGGTGTGAAGTTCCGAGCCTGGAGCCCGCCGCACGCGATGCATCCCCATTTCGGCGTGCATCATCCGTTACGCCTCGAATTGATCGATCGCCGCGCTGAGCGAGGTGTTGCAGCAGCGGCGTATCACGTGTGGCATCCCGAAGGCCGAGCGTTTGATGCTGAGCCCTTGACGCGGACCGAAGCGGCCGCTCGCCGAGCGCAACGGTTCACCCACGAAGGGCCTTCGCTGTGGCCAGCGCGGGCGCGGGCGACACCATCTACCAAGTTCACCTTGGATCTGCGCTTGACTGACGTGGACGCCGCACCAGTTGAACTTGCGCGTTGGCTGCCCGCGGAGGACAACGCCGAATGAGTGTGCGCCATCGTGAGGCCGACGACATCGACGGCGAATTGCAACTCCACGATGCATTGCTTGAACGGCGCGGCATCGAAATCACCATTGGTGGTGAGCCCACGTTTACTCTTGCGGAGTCGGACAACGCCGCGTGGCTCACCGCGGCAGAAGGCAGCGACAAGGAGATTCGCGCGTTCGCAACCGCGCGCAGCCTCGCTGCGCACTATGGCACTGTACCGACGCGGTACATCGGCAGGCAGTATCCGAATGAACATCAGCCGCGCTTTTGTTTTGGCGTGACGGTTGCGAGTGACACGGGCACGGACACAGACACGCATCAACATGGGTCCACGGACACGGACAGGGTCACGGACACAGACACAGACACGGACACGG
>JAKQOD010000142.1 GCA_029565465.1 Deltaproteobacteria bacterium | reverse complement strand
CGTCGTTCGTGTGCTGCAGCAGTTCGCTGACGGCGCCGACGACAAAACCGTTGCGGCGACCCTGCGCGCCGACGGTGCTGGGCTTGCACCACACGGTGAAATTGCGCGGCATCCCGTCGGCACGCCAGCTGAGCGTGCTGCGGCGCATCGCTTGCTCTATAAGATCTTGGTGAAGGCACAAGATAACGCCATCACCAAATACATGTATCGGCCGATTTCGTTTCCGCTCACGGTGATGTTTTCGAAAACGCCGATCACGCCGAATCAGATTTCGTACATCACGGCAGTCTTGGTTGCGATCGGTTGTTACTTTTCTGCGCAAGGCACGATGCGCTCGGCGATTTTGGGCACCGGCATCATTTTGGCTGCGTCGTATGTCGATTGTTGCGATGGCGAAATCGCGCGGCTCAAGCTGTTATCGTCGCGCTTGGGTGCGTGGCTCGATACGATTATCGATGAGTTCTCGTCGGTGGGTTACATGATCGCCATCGGCTGGCATTGCCATTTGTATTTCGGGCCTGATTATTTTGGCAACGGTGTGAGGGTTGCCGGCATGGATTTGTGGCAGCTCGCGATTGTGATCAGCGCCGTCACGTATTTGGTTTCGATCTACTGCGTGTATTTCAACATTATCGTCGTCGTCGGCTCAGCCAATAGCCAAGACTATGTTGGCGAGTTCGAAGTTGTGCCTGGGCCATCGAGCGAGCCGGGGACCGTCCGCTTGCAGCCAGCCGCGACCCAAGCGATTGCTGCAGATCATTTGCCTGCACCGATTAAATTTTTGGCAACGTACATGCCGTACATCATTCGCCGCGACTTCATTTGTTGGGCCGCGTTGGTTTTGGCGTTTGCGCATCTGACCCATATCGCATTCGCTGCGCTCGTCATCGGCGGCGTTGCCACAGCTGTCGTTGTCACTCGTGATCACATCAAATTGCGCCTGCAACTCGGCCGCATTCGCGCCGGCGGTAAACGGCTCGTGCGCGGCTGATCACGACGGGCACCTCGACGCATTGTGATCCGGCGATTCGCGACCCGCACGATGCGGTGGAGCCGGGCGAACTGCCGCCGAATCAAACGGCCGCGAGTCCGACGTATGCAAGCTATCGCTATGATGCCGCGGGCAATCAGACTGAGCGCTATTACCCCGCCGGCTCACCAGCGTCGGGCAGCGGCGCCAGCAGCGAAACGTTTTTGTATGTATACGACGGCGAAGACCGGTTGCGCCGCGTGACCAAGAAGGTCGCCGGCGTCGTGACGGGCAGCGAAGAATATTGGTACGACGAACAAGGTGCGCGCGTCGGTGTGTTGAAGCGCGGCCCAACTGGCACGAAAGAGGAGTTGCGCTGGTTTATCGGCGACACCCAAGCCCACTACGATGGCGCGGGTGTGGTGACCAAAGTGTATTCACACTTGTCGCTCGGCACACCGATTGCGCGCGTCGAGCGCACCGGCAACGCCAACACTGCTACCAACGTCGAATATCAATTCCACGGCTTGGCCAGCAACACCCTCGCTGCCGTCGGCGCCGATGGTACGGTGAACGCCAACATGGCGTATGCGCCGTACGGTGAGCTCATTGAAGCCAAGGAAGGCGGCACCGCTGCTGTCGGCATTGCCGCTCACCGCCGCCGCATGAACGACAAATACGTCGACGAACTCGGCGGCCTCGCGTATTACGGCGCGCGGTATTACGACAACCTGCTGATCGGCTGGACGCA
>JAKQOD010000224.1 GCA_029565465.1 Deltaproteobacteria bacterium | reverse complement strand
CCCGCGCCCGCCGACTCCGCCCTTGCAACGATTCCAGCTTCGCAACTATCCGCTTCTGTTCGTTCAGGGGCGGCAGCTGAATTGCGCAAGTTGCGATATCTCCAAGTCGCAGATATCGGATCGTTGACCCTCGATTGTTCGCGCTAATACGAGGAATGCCGTGCTCAACACAATTGAATACAAACTTTGGATCAACGTGTTTCCGGGGTTGCAGTACGTAGGTTCGCTGATAGGCATTAAATTTTCCACAAAAATACTTGGCGCGAAAAGTGCCGTTCCCAGCTAGGAGAATAGCTTCAGTGTCAAATGCGAACGTATCGATACGCGCAACTTCATCCGCACACGTAAAAAATGGAAATTCACCCCCTTCGGTGGCAGCGTTTGCGTCAAGTTTTCCCGTCGAGATATCAACCACCTCCCCGAGCGAGCATGTAACCCATCCTGTAGGTAGCTCAGTTGCCGCGCTCATTCCCCCAACTCCTCCTGCAAGCCCTGCATCTCATCCATCGCAGTCTGTAGCAACGCGACAATCTCAGCCGCAAGCACGCTCGGCTCGGGCAAGTCGGCGTGGTCAGTGACGCTGTCGTCCTTGAGCCATGAGATATCCAAGTTGTCGCCGCGGGCGGCAATCTCAGCGCGGGTGAATTTGCGAAACTTGCCGGTTTCGCCCAAATCCTTGCGCTTGGCGTGGCCAAGCGGATCGTTGCCGTAGCATTTTTCAAAATCAGCAAAGTGCGCGCGGGTAAACGGTGTGCGTTTGCCAAACGACGGTGCGTTGGTGCGCATGTCGTAAATCCACACGGCTTTGGTTTGATCCTTATCAGGATTTTTCGCGGCTTTGACTACCTCGCTCCCCAGCGTTCGCTGGTTCGCTCCATTTGGGGCCGCACCAGCGGCCCCGCCGCGAGTAAAGAACAAGACATTGGTCTTCACGCCTTGTGCGTAGAAAATCCCCGTCGGCAGCCGCAAGATGGTGTGCAAATCGCACTTGTCCATCAAGTCGGCGCGCACGCGTTGGCCAGTGCCTTCTTCAAACAGCACGTTGTCGGGCAGCACCACAGCCGCCCGGCCGCCGGGTTTGAGGCTGCGATAGATGTGCTGCAAAAACACCAGCTGCTTGTTGCTGGTGGGAAACATGATGTCATCGCGCGTGCTAGCGCCGCCGCCCTTTTTGGTGCCAAACGGTGGATTGGCCAAGATCACATCGGCAGGCGGCAGCTTGGCGCCTGAAGGCCCGAGCGTATCAGCGACGAGAATTTCGCCGTCGATATCATGCAGCATGCAGTTCATCAGCGCCAAACGCTGCACATCGGGCACCAGTTCCATGCCGTAAAAGGCTTCGCGCCGCTGAAATTCTTGCAGCTTCGTTGGCAACTCAAAGTTGTCGCCATTGTGCCGGCGCACGTACTGACTTGCTGCGATCAAAAAGCCCGCGGTGCCAACCGATGGGTCTTGCACCCGCTCGCCTGGTTGCGGCTGCACCATCGCCACCATGCTTTCGATCAGCGGCCGCGGCGTAAAGTACTGGCCCGCGCCGCTTTTGGTTTCTTCGGCGTTCTTGGCCAGCAGGCCCTCGTACAAATCGCCCAGCCCTTCGGTCTTGGCGCTGTACCAATCCAGTGCGTCGATCGCTTGCACCACCGTGCGCAAATTCTTGGGAACCCGCAGCGTCGTCGACGCGTTGGCGTAAATGTTTTTCACCAAGTTCGACGTTTTCGAATTCGACGCCCCCAGCTTGAGCAGCAGCTCTTTGTAAAACTCTAGCAGCTCCGTGCCGTCTAGCTTCGCCAGGTCGTCCCACCGCATCCCCTTGGGAATCTGCTTATCTTCCCGATCCGTTTCCTTCACCATCTTCAAAAACAGCAGATACGTCAGCTCCGTCACGTACTGGTGATACGTAATCCCGTCGTCCCGCAGCACATTGCACAAGTTCCACAGCTTCGCGACGATTTCTTGCGTGTTCATAGGCCGCGCGGAGAGTACGCTGAAACGCCGTTGGAATTGCAGCAGCG
>JAKQOD010000214.1 GCA_029565465.1 Deltaproteobacteria bacterium | reverse complement strand
CATGTGGTCGATTTCGATCGGCTTGATGCATGGGCGCACGCCTGTCGTTGGCGTGGTGGCGGCGCCAGCCCTCGGCTGGTGGTTCAGCGCGCGCCAAGGGGGCGGCGCACACGCAGTGGTGCGAGGCGTACCAAGCACCATGGCGGTGAGCAGCATAGTGCGGTTTGAACAGGCATTACTCGCCACCGGCTTTCCCTACGACCGCGCAACCTCACCCGTAAATAATTTTGCAGCATGGGAGCACATGCAGCGCACGGCGGGCGCGTGTCGCCGCGTTGGCTCGGCGGCGCTCGACTTGTGTATGGTGGCCATGGGCTGGTTCGATGGCTATTGGGAGCGCAAACTCAAGCCTTGGGACATCGCAGCTGGCGTCGTAATGGTGCAAGAAGCTGGCGGCCGTGTGACCAACATAACGGGCGGGCCAGCCGACATTCACAAAGGCGAAATTGTGGCGGCAAATAGTGCTATTCATACTGCGCTGATCGAACAGCTAGGGTTGGTACCAGAGCAACGCGAAAGGTAACTTGATGTCCCCCGCTACGCGCTTCACAATTACAGCACTTGCATTGTGTATCAGTGTGCCTGCCCTCGCAGCGCCCAAGCGCGGTCTGATTGATCCGTATGCGCCGGTTGCGCCGGTCAAAACTGGCACCAAACCTATCAATCCGTACGCTAGCCCAACGGCGCCGACCTCACCGCTTAATCCCTACGCAAGCCCAACCGCTCCAGTTGCACCCGAAGCGCCGGCGGCGATGCCCATCGTTGAGGTCGCGCCGCGCGTCGATCCGTTTGCAACGGCTTCGGGCACAGCGCCAAGCAAGCCCGCCAAGACCACTGGCAAAACGATCGACCCGTACGCCGTTTCCGCCGGCACCACCGCGCCGATGCGGAACCCTTACGCATTGCCTGCGCCTGTGGAAACAACCGGCGCGGTCGTGCCGCCGCGTATCGCGCTTACCAATCTCAGCTCGGTGCAAGGCTTGATGGCAGTTGCCCATCTCGATGGTTGGTTGCTGACCGACAATCTCGGTCAGAATCCAATCGCACAGGAGCTGGTATTTGGCACCAGCCCAACCGCGGTGCCGACGCAACCTTGGTTCTACTATGTGCCACAAAAAGGCGAACCATCCCTGATTTGTTATGCGGCGGACTGCAATCTGTTCACCGTGATCGGCAAGCGCTTGCCTTACATCGGGTACCGCGAAGTTGCGACGGCGCTCAAAGCCACCCTAAAAGGCAAGCTCACCATCGCCACCGAATACTCGCCGAATGCCATGCTGCCAACGATTTCCCGCCTTGATGCTGGCAGTGCAGAACTGCTGCGCAGCATGGGCATTACCCTGCGCTCGTCAGAAACGTTGGTGCAATATACGCGTGCGATGTGGGGGCCAGAAGGCTTGGCTTCGCATCTCGTCGCTGCGCACCACTTGCAAGAGCTGCGCAAAGAAGCGTTCGCGACCATCAGCGGCCGGATGCGGGCGGGCCTAACCCTGACCGAACTCGAGTTGCAACAGCAGTTGCTGCGCAGCATGAAGGTGCGCGGCATCGTGGGGCCAGCGCCAGTCGTGGCATTCGCGGCACATACCGCGTATCCAACCTACCGGGTAACGCCGCAGAGTTCGGCCACACTCCAACGTGGCGACTTGATATTGCTGACGTTGGCCGCACGCGTCGATAAACCCGAAACGGTTTACGCTGCACTAACCGGCGTTGCGGTGGCCGATGACAAAGTAGCGCCGGCAATTGCACGTGCGTTCAACGCCGCGACCGCAGCCCGCGATGAAGCCTTAGCAGCATTGGCTGACCGCAAAAACAGCCGATCGGGACTCAAAGGTTTTGAAGTCGACGCGCGCGTGCGCACGTTGCTTGATCAAACCGGTCTTAGCAAAAACATCGAACATGCTTGTGGCCATTCACTCGACACCAGCGTGTCCGGTCACGGCACCGATCTCGAAGACACGCTGATGCATGACAACCGAACGATCTTAACTGGCACCGGTTTTGCGGTTGGGCCAGGTTTGTACTTTCATGGCGAACAAGAATTTGGCGTGCGCACCGAAGTGTCAGTTTTCATGACGGCAACGGGCATTCAGGTCACCACCGCGCCGCAAGACAACATTGAACTGCTGCTGAAGTGATTGGCGTTATCCTCGCTGGTGGCCAAGCGCGGCGCTACGCTGGGGCGGTCAAGCCGCTGCTCGAAGTGGAACGCCGCACGATTTTTGATCGGCAATGCGAAGTACTGCGCGGGCTGTGCAGCGCCATCATCGTCGCAGCGCAGCAGCCAGCGCCATGGGCCGCTGTGCCCGTGGTCCAAGATCGCTTTCCCGACGGTGGGCCGCTCGCTGGTGTGCATGCCGGCGTGCGCTATACCCATGACGCTGGCGAGCCATGGTGCCTGGTCGTTGCTGGTGACATGCCGCATCTGCGAGCCGATGTATTGCGCTTGTTGCTAACGCAGCGCGAAGCCGGCGCCCCTGCGCGTGACGGTGAACAACCAGCGGCAAGCGCCATCGCATTTGAACTCGACGGCCGGCCGCAGCCGTTGTGTACCCTGTTTCATGTCAGCGCCTTGGCCGTGCTCGAACGCCGGCTGGCCGCGGGCCAAGGCAAAGTTGCCGCCGCCCTGCTCGACCCGGCGATGGCCACGCACTTCGTGCGCGAAGCCGCGGTGCGCGCGGTTGACCCAACCTTGGCGAGTTTTCACAATGTTAATTCGCCAGCGGATATGCCGGCGTAGCGTGACATCCGGCACCTCTTATTGGGCGCTTGCCAATAGTTTTTCGTGCCGCAAGCCTTTTCGAACAGTAGTACGTTGCAAGCACAATGTGGATTGTTCGATTTTCGTTTCTGCTGTGTGTCGCATGTACAACGCATGCGGTCCCGGCTACCGCACCGCATTTGCCAGCGCCGGCCGCATCCGGCGCCATCAGCCCCCTACCCTCGCCGCAATGGGTAACCACCGTCGGCCTCTGGCCCAAGCAAAGCGCAACCGCCAACGGCGACCTGCCTCGCGCGACGCTGTGCTCAGACGCAGCGGCGTGTGCCGGCGCAATCGCACCGGAAATTGTGGATTGGACGATGCCGCCGTTGGCGGAAAAATGGGTCGTGGTAGTGGCGCGCGAAAACGCCATCGCCAATTTCGCGATCGAGGGGACCACGTTTGTCGCCACGCTGCAGCGCCCGCCTTGCCCTGGTGGTATCGGGCGCACCGAATATTATCAAGCCTCGGTATACCGGGTCGCGCAGGCCGTGCACGACACCAAAATCGTCACGTTGCCAGCCCCCGATTGCAGCGCGGCGCCCGATGTGCCGGCAACGAACCAAGCCACCGTCGGCACCGCGGTACGTTTTCAAGTGACGTCAACTCCATGCGCTGCGCGTGGTGAGGAGCCACTAAAGAACACCACCACAAGCACACCGCCGTCACCAGCGGGCGCGCCGGTCGCGCGTTACAGTGTGCAACTATTTGCCGAAAATGGACGTGCAGTCGCAAGCACGAGCACGGATGCAAATGGCCAAGCAACACTGTTTTTGCCGGCCGGGCGATATTGCCTAACGGCAGGTTGCACTTGGCAACGGGGCGGATTTTCCCTCGATAAGTCCGGCATGCTCAAAGCCGCCTCCGACGACAGCACCGACTTCCAAATTCGCAACGCTACGTTGCACATTGACTTGTTTGGCATTTGTCCAGGCGGCGCGGCAACGCCACTCAGATAAGCGCCGCCGGTGGCGCGCGTCGCTCACACCGCTGCGTGATATTTGTATTTTGCGTTGTTGCCGGCCACCAGCCGATCGACGATTTCCTCGATGAACAGTTCGGCATTCCAAGCCAAGCTTCGAATATCCAGGCCGGCCGCGGCCGCAGGCGTGACATGTAGCATTTCGCCTTTGTGCTCAAGGTGTAGGCTTCCGATGTCTTGGTCATGGGGGAAAATGCCGCCCGCCATCGCAGGCGCCCAGGCCGCTTCGTCGTCGAGGAATGGATCTTCGCCGATAACCACAAACGTGCCGTCTTTGATCGCTCGGTCGGTCACGGCATTGTAATACAGGAACGGCTTAGCAACGACGTGCGCCATTGGCGCGATGGTCTGCGATACAAAATCGTAGACACCCATATCAAAATCACGAAACACCTTGCCGTACGCAAACCGTGAATCCGGCAATTTGATCGCAACGATTTGCCCAACTCTATATGGAATTCGCTTGGGTGGAACCGGCGGCGTGGCACGCACCGATGCTAGTGCCGTTGCGCGCATGGGCCGCATCAGGCGCTTTGCAAGATCGCGCATGGCGGCGGCCCATCGGGTAAGCCAAGCTTTGCGTTCACTGAGCAGTTGTTGCAACTCGGATTGCTTGCCATCGGCAACGCGCGCAACCGCCGCAAGCGCTGCACCCGTGAGCGTTTGCCATTGGTCGGCAGATACCTTGGCAAACCCAGGAGCGACCAAGCCGAACTGCGCCTTGGTCAGTGTGGCGCGTGGCTTACCCGGATGGCCACGCAACTGCGCGAGGATCTCCGCAGCAATCACTACTTCGGCGCCGCGATCCACCTCGATATAGCCTTTGCGCAGTCGCAACGCAGCACGCACCCGGGCCACCGTTGGCGCGTCGACGAACTCGCTGAACCAATCGGCGGCATCGTCATTTTCGAGTGGCCGGCGGCCCCAGATGCTCATAGTGTTACGCTAGCGCGGCCGCCACCGCATTGCCCCACAACCCCGCGTTTTGGAGATGACCCGCCGGCTAAAAATCGGTATACGGGCCACGCTATGAAGGTTGGCCCCATCACTATTACGTCACCGGTCATTTTGGCGCCGATGGCTGCCGTGACCGATTTGCCGTTTCGCACGGTGTGCGAAGAGTTTGGCGTGGGCTTCACCATCACCGAGTTTTTGTCGGCGCATGCGCTCGCCGCGGGCGATCCCAAAACCGCAGGAAAAATGACGGCCAGTCTCAACGGCCGCCAATTCGGCGTGCAGATTTTCGGCCGCGAAGAAGCGCCGATGCAAAAAGCCGCCCAAATGGCGGTTGATATCGGCGCGTCGCTGGTCGACATAAACATGGGTTGCCCAGCCAAACGCGTGGTCGCTGGCGAATGCGGTTCGGCGCTGATGCGTGAACCCGCGATTGCACAACAACTGGTTCGCGCGGTGGTCGCTGCCGTGCCTGCACATATTCCAGTAACCGTGAAACATCGCGCTGGCTGGAACCCTGCAAACCGCAATGCGCCGGAATTTGCGTGTGCCATGGTCGAAGCCGGTGCACAAATGATCACCGTGCATGGCCGGACGCGTACCCAAGGTTTTGCAGGCAAAAGTGACCACGGCATTATTGCGGAAGTCCGCGCTGCGGTGCCACGCCACATTCCCGTGGTTGGCAACGGCGACGTCGTCGATGTCGAAGGCTTCATGCGGATGCGCGAAAACACCGGCTGTGATGCTGTGATGATCGGACGCGGCGCGATGGGCAATCCTTGGCTGTTTGCGCGTTTAGCTGCACTCAACGCTGGCCAACCCGATCCGGGGCCACCAACGCTGGAACAGCGCATCGCGGTGTTTCGGCGCCACGTAGCCCTCATCGACCAGCTCAAAAATGGCCCTCGCATGCTCAACGAAGTACGCAAAGCCTGTGCCTGGTACGCTCGAGGGATCGAGGGCTGTAACGCGCTGCGCATCTCCGTATGGGCCGCCAAAACGGTCGCTGACGCAGCCCAATTGGTCGAATCTTTCTTTGCCGAGTGCATCGCCAACGGCAATGCCGAGCCCACCGAGCTGCCGATCGAGCCTGCCGACGGCGAAGCCGCATAATCTTTTGGGCCATTGCTGACACTGCGGCGCTCGTCCGTGTACAGTCGGCTCCCGTGGAGACAGACCTTCGCACCTTCATTGCAGAAGATATTCGGTTGCACCCGCGGGTGGCATACCAAGGTGTCTTTTCGGGCGAAGGTGATGCGGTCCGTGTTGCTGGCGCGTTGCCCCCACTGATTAGCTTTCGCAAAACCTACGCCGGTGCAATTACTGTCATCGATTGGGACCACAAGCTGCCGACGCAAAATCTAATTTTGCGCGTGTACGGTTACTACACCGAAGATGCCTTGGACGGAGGCTTGGAAGCCTACGACGACCGCGTCGAAGACATCGCCGAGCGCGACAAATACCCTGAATTCGACGTGCCGGATTTTGAAGGCATTGCAGCCGACGAAGCGTACGAAATTGAGTTGTCACTTGATGGCAAAGTTGGCCGCTGCCGACTCACCTCGGCGTGGCGCCGCACGATTGGCTCCGACGACGCCGGCAAAGCGATTGCCTTGGTCCAAGCCAGCGAAGAATACCAACGCTTGATCGCAACCACGCCGCAGCGGCCTGGCTACCTTGGCGATTTGGAAGCAGTCTCGTGGACGCCACCGTGCGAAGCCGAGCATGCGCGCTGGACGCTCGATGTTTGGTTTTTGATGGCGTTCGATGGCCGCATTGGTTCGGGCCGCAGCTTCCTCGTCGATCTGGAAGATCGCAAAGTTATTGCTGCCCGTGACTTTTCAGTTCGTACTGGCTGAGGCAGGTTTGAGTTCGGCCAGTGGTGGCATCGCGCGCAAGCCGGGCCATCGCCACGCTACAAAACCGACGACACCCATCGCCAACATGCCGCCACCGATGATGGTTGGAGCAAGGCCCAACAAGTGGGTAGCCAGCCCCGATTCGAGCTCACCGAGTTCGTTCGACATGCCGATAAACACATGATGCACCGCGCTGACTCGGCCTCGAATTGCATCGGGCACCACCATTTGTTCAAGCGTGATACGGATAACTACGCTGATGTTGTCGAGTGCACCGCCGAGAAACAACAACGCAACGGCTACCGGCAGCGAGCGCGCGTAACCAAAGCCGATGGTAACCGCGCCGTAGGCTGCAACCACGATCAGCAACACGTGACCAGGCCGTCGCCATGGCGACATTTTGGTAGCCACCAACGCCATCATAATCGCGCCCACCGACGGTGCTGCGCGCAAAATACCGAAGCCTAACGAGTCAGTATGCAGCACATCTTTGGCAACCACCGGCAATAGTGCGGTCACCCCAGCGAACAGCACCGCAAACAAATCAAGGGTGAGCGCTGGCAACAACAGCGGTGAGCTAAAAATGAAGCGCAGGCCAACCCGCCAGTCACGGCGATCGCTGGTTTTGGGATCGCTGTTGTCGCGCAGCGGCGGTGTCGTCGGCAACGCCAGATAACAAGCCACCGATCCAAACGCGGTCAATGCGGTGAGCCCATACACCTGCCAAGGCACAATCAGCGCGAGCAACACGCCAGCCAGGCCAGGCCCAGCGATGGCGGCGACTTCGTACATCGACGAGCCGATCGTGTTGTAACGTCCGAGATTCGGACGAGGAATCACGCTGGTGACGACCGCAGCGCTGGCCGGCGCATGAAACGACGTTGCCACGCCCATCACCAGCAAAAGTGCCAAGTATGCCGGTACCGGCGCATCAAGCGCAGATGCCACGGCCAAGCCAACGCCGCACAGCCCGGTGAGTGCGACTGCGGCCGCGGCCAAGTTGCGCCGATTGAACCGATCTGCCGCATTGCCCGACGCTAGAAACAGCAACACCACAGGCACCACTTGCACCAGGCCAACCAAGCCGAGCGTGAGCGCGCTGCCGGTGCGAGCGTACAATTCCCAACTTACGCCCGCCGACAAAATTTGCCGGCCCAACGTATTGAGCGACCGTGCCGATGCAAGTGTGAAGATCCGCCGGTCGACCGCCGACGTAGTCGCTGGCTCGCTCACGAGCGCACGATGGTGCGGCCCAGCGTGACGCCGAGGTGGCGCACTAACGCAGCTTTGACATCCGCCATTGCTAGCCCAACCCCAAGCTCTTGCGCCATTGTGCTCATCACGGCGCTGTCAAAACCACATGGGTTGATGCGAAAGAAATACGACAAATCGGTGGTCACGTTGAGCGCCAGCCCATGAAACGTCACCCATTTGCGGCAGGCAATGCCGATCGAACACAGCTTGCGCGCCGGTTCACTCGCTGTCCACACGCCGGTCTTGCCAGGTTCGCGTCCGACGCTGAGCCCAACTTCGGTGCAGGTCAGGATCACCGCTTCTTCAAGATTGCGCAAAAAGCGATGCAAGTCTTTTTCGCCGTCAACCAGCTTCAAAATCGGATAGACCACCAGCTGGCCTGGGCCGTGATACGTCACATCACCGCCGCGCTCAACCGCAACAACTTCAACATCGCCTGCGGCAAGCACATTGCCTTGCGCTTTTTGCGCTCGGCCCAGCGTAATCACATGCGGGTGCTCAACCAGGAAGATGGTGTCTGGGCACGCATCAACTTGGCGTTGATTGACTCGTTCGATCTGCAGGTCCCAGACTTCGCGATAGCTGCGTTGTCCGAGATCTTCGACGATGGCGTCGATCACAGCGCGTTGCTGGTGCGACGGCGACGCGTTACCCATGCGCCGAACCCTACCATCCCCAGCATCGGAAACCACGAGGTTGCGCCTGAGCTGGTTTGACAGCCGCTCTTGGCAGCCGGCGTGCTGCCAGCATCACCACCAGCGCCGTTGGCGTCAGTGACCGCAAGTGGTGCATCGGGCGTTGGCGCGTTGGTGCGCAGCGCAATGTCGGCACACTGGAAATACAGATCGTTGCCGTCACCGTACGGTGTCTTGTCGGTCATCATTTGGATGACTTGCAGCGTGCAGTTTTCGCACGTCATGTTCGGCAGCGTGATCATTTGTTTGTACACCAGCTGGCTGCCAGCCCTATCTGGAATATTGTCGACCAACACGTTCATGGTCTGCGAGAAATCGTTGAAGTCGAGCGGTACGGTAAAATCTTGGCCATCAGGATCGAAGCTCACACGGTAATGACCTGGGTGATTGACGGTTTCGGTCCATTTCACTTCAATCGTCGCGCCCGGCGCAAGCACCGTGACATTGGAACCGCGGGTTGAACCTGCAGCACCACAAGGTCCAGTTTTCAGTTCCAACGTCCGTGGCATCGGATAATCCAAACGGATGTGCGCTTGCGCGCTGCCGAACGAGGCCATCAACGCAACTGCAGTCACCAGGCCGAGTTTTTTCATAGCTAGATTCTTACCTAGCTTTTGCCCGAAAAGGCGAGCCGTTCGGCGGGAACCGGCACTATTCTGCTGGCGGCGGCGCGCCACCGTCGCGGATGTCGCCCTTAGCGCCGTCGATGCGGAATTCGACCCGACGATTGGCGGCACGGCCAGCCTTGGTCCGGTTGTCCATGATTGGGCGATCCGGGCCAAATCCTGCAGCGCGTAGCCGCGCACGATCGACCCCGTTTTGGGTCAAGAACAACATCACGGCTTCTGCCCGGCGTTGCGACAAGTCTTTGTTATGCGCGGCGCTGCCTTGATTGTCGGTGTGGCCTTCCACTACGACAGCCGTCACTTCGGGGTGATTCTTGATGACTGCTGCCACGTTGCGCAAAAGCCCAAACGAGCGGCTTTCGATAACGGCCTTGTCGGTTTTGAAATACACCGAATCGGTAATTTCAAAACCCGTAGCCGTGATCGTGACGGATTGTTTTTCTTTGCAGCCATGGTTTGCCACGGTGCCGAATTCGTCTGGGCAATTGTCGAGGCGATCAACCACGCTGTCTTTGTCGCGATCCGAATCTGGGCAGCCACGGTTCTCCACAGGCCCCGCAAGGTCGCGGCACTTGTCGGAAGCATCGACGACGCCATCGCCATCATTGTCTGGATCTGGGCAGCCGTCGTCGTCTTGGAAGCCATCTTTGTCTTCTGGATCATCGGGACACTTGTCGATCGAATCGACCAAGCCGTCGCCGTCTTTGTCGCCTTCCGGCGGCACCGGACAGCCTTGATTCGATTTCGGGCCCGGTTCGTTTGGACACTTGTCTTGTGGATCGATCAGCCCATCACCGTCGGTGTCAACTTCGGGACAGCCGTCTTCGTCTTCAATGCCGTTGACCGTCTCGGCGACGTCCGGGCATTTGTCGACCGAATCGCGAATGCCATCGTGATCGCGGTCGCCATCGGTGCGAGCGCGCATGCCACGGTCGGTACCAATCCACACCCCACCCAACGCACGCCAATCCGGCGTACCGAAGCCTTCGCTGGTGCCAATGCCGCCAGCGGCAAATAGTTGCACACGATTTGAAACTGCAAAGCCAAGGCCCAGCTTCGCTTCGCTGTAATTATTGTTGTACGGGCGCAGCGGCGCTTTGGCCAACGTTGCCAAGCCAAACGTGCCCATCAGTTCAAGCTCAGGGGTTAGCTTGAACCCAACGCCAACATGGCCGTAGAGTTCGTCGTCAACATCGAGGTCAGCCACCACTTGGCGCTTGCGCGCGGTGTAGCCCAGATTGAGCGCGGCACGGAAGCGCCGCCCGGTGCCAGAAAGTGCCAGTTGTGGACTAACCGCCACACCTTTGTTGCCAAAATAATCAGCCGACGTTGCCGACGGCAGACTCACCGCTACGCCGAGTGCCAAGGCGACCTTGCCACGCAACAATTGTAACTTTGGAATTGCCGTAATGTCCGCGAAGCCAAAGCTATCGATCGACGCTGGCGCGCCTTGCACACCTAGCGCACGTTGCGACTGCGAAAACACCAAAGGTGCTGACAGGCCAAGTTCGAACCGCGAGCCCAACCCGATGCTGCCGACCAATGCACCGCCAATCCGCGAGTGCACCAACGAGCCGATGCGACCCGTGCTGTTGTTCAACACTAACGGATCATCGGCGTAGCCGGCCCACAGGCCCACATCCAGATTGAGGTGGCCGAGCACCTGGCCGCTATCGACGTCTAAAATGCCCAAGCGATTTGGTGACAACTCAAATCGCTCGGCGGGAAATTCAGATTGAATGCCTTGTGCGTCTGCGAGTTTCGTTCCAGCTGCCAGCCACAACGTGAGGGCAAGCAACGTGCGAGTTATGCTACTTGGCCTTTTTTTTTTCAGCATCACCAAGCCAACCAAGCCGGCCAACAAACACAACAGGCTGCCTGCACCTGGCGTACCTGTGGTGCAACCACCGCCCGATACACTGGTATCCGCAGCAAATACGCCTTCACCGGTGCACACGCTTGGCGAGCCGATGCAGGTGTAACCAGGTTCCACATCACACTGGGACGAACAGCCATCACCGTTTGCAGTATTGCCGTCGTCGCATGGTTCGCCACCCCGTACCATGCCGTCCCCACAGATCGGGGTGCACACGTCGGGCATCGCACCATCACAGGTGAAACCGTTATCGATGCGGCACGTGTTCGAGCAGCCATCGCCATTGGCAGTATTGCCGTCGTCGCACGCTTCGCCAGTGACGCGCATGCCATCACCGCAGTCGCACGCATCACCAATTTGGTTGACGTTGCCATCTTCTTGGTTTGGATTAACCGTCGTTGGGCAGTTATCGACCGCATCCAAGATCCCATCACAATCGGCGTCGTTGATGTCGATCGCGATCAACGTTGCCGTAATGATCTGATCGCCGTCGCCCGTGAAGCGCACGTTCAACTTGCCGGACGTATCGAGCATGCCGGTTGCGAACAACTCGTCGGATAAGCGGCTGTCGTCGCTGATGCCCGTGGTTGGCTCAGCGGTTGGACTATCGCCCGAAAGCCCAACCAGCTTGTTATCATTGTCGTAGCCGAACGAGCCGCTGGTGATCAACGAGTTAAAGTCGGTGTTCGGACCACACGACTGCACTGTGCCAACTGTGGTGCCTGCCGAAACAAAGCCTGGTGCGCCGTCGTCACGGCCACCGACTGTCGTCGACAACGTGGTGAACGAAGCAGCATTGCCAGGCTTAAACTCGAGCTTGCCGTTTTGCTCATTCGAACATTCGAACATCTCGGAAAATGAAATCACTGCGTTTTTCGGCGCGCCGCCGCAGGTAGGAATGCCCGTAACATCAAACAGCACCGTCGGCGAAGCTGGCGACGTAACTGCAAACGTTGGCTGATACGAAATGTGACGAAACTGCGGATGGTTGAGGTCGCGATACACCACGACGATCTGTTCGCCGGCAAGGCCAGCCAAGCGAGCGTTGGTTGAGCCACGATAGAACGGATCCGCATCGCCGCGCTCTTCGATTGAGTACTTGCCCGAACCTGTAATGCCAAACCCGTTGGTGACGTCGTACACCAAGTACCGGCTCGATGCCGGATCACCGTCGACTTGTGGCGCGCTCGAAAGCAACACGTGATTGAGCTTGACCGCTTGCGCCGGATCGCTGGCGAAACCAGCGAGGAATTTAGAATACAACGTCAGGTATACCTTAACGACTTGAGCGCCAGCTGGAATTTTGACTTCAAGGTCTTTGCTAGCTGGCTCGAATTCAGCGGGCGTCTTAGGTGGATCATCGGTATTGCCGTTGCCGTTGAGGCGCGTGGTCGCAACACCTGTGGCGTCGGTGGACACGCCACCTTGGATACAACCGCCGGCTTTGAGACCTGCGAAATTGGAGGTGTTCAGCGGCGAACATGCTTGTGCATGCGCAGCATTTTCGGCGGCGACCAAAGCACATGCGGCACTGGCAACTAAGATAGCGTTGCGAACAATTGAAGCCATGGCCGATCGGTATCAGACAATCCACCTACTACGCTAGCGACCCAAAGGGTAAGAGTGGGGGATGTGGCCGAAACTATTGTGCGTTTGGCGCGATTTAGCCGCTTTGTGTGCGCCGCGCATGCGTCACGCGTGGGCCAACCCACAGCACGCCAATGGCGGTTACCAACAACCCTGCGCCGACCAACTCGCCAAGTGACGGCGGGCTGATGCCGAACCACAACGCCAGCCCTGTCGCTGCGACCACGCCGCCAAGAATGCTCATCGCGCGATTGAGCGGCACGCAGTACGTGGCCTCGCTTGCATCGAGCAAC
>JAKQOD010000184.1 GCA_029565465.1 Deltaproteobacteria bacterium | reverse complement strand
AACCAGTGGCTGCTGCTCGGGTGCGCTACTCGGGCGCTTCCGATTGGAGCATGCAGGCTGACGATCGGCGCGATACTGTCACGTCGGGTGCTGATGGCACGTATCGCATCGAAGCGCTACCGGCCGGTTCGTTCCGTGTGGTTGCCTCGGGTGGCGACTACGCATCGGCCAGTTCAGCGCTGGTGACGCTCGACGGCGTGCATGAAAAATCAGGAGTTGACGTGGTGTTGCCGAAGGGTGCCGTGGTCAAAGGCCGTGTCGTCGATCAAAGCAAACAGCCAGTGGCATCGGCGCGCGTGCGCATTGGCGTGGCTGGCCGCAACATGATGATTGCCGATGCGCCTCGCCAAGCTTTTTCCGATAGCAAAGGCGAATTTGAAATTCGCGGGTTGCCACGGCGCGAACTTGCCGCGGTTGCCATCGCGGAAACCGGGGCGTCACCGAACGCCAAGATCGACACTACCAGTGGCGATGTGAAAGAACTGACCTTAGTACTCGATCTCAACGGTACGATCGCTGGCGTTGTTGTCGACGACAAAGGTGAGCCACTCGAAGGTGTGCAAGTTTCGGCAGGCCCGAATTTTCGCGGCGGTGGCAACCGCGGCGATATGGCCAACTGGCGCTTGCGCGGCTTTCCCGAGGAGCTCACCGATTCGGCGGGGCGCTTCACATTAACTGGATTGGCACCTGGCAGCTATGTAGTGCGCGCAACTCGCAGCCGCAGCGGCGGCGGCATGCGCGGACGCGGCATGGCCGATGGCGTTGAAGCCGAAACCGGCAATCAAAATCTGCGGGTGGTGCTGCCGGCCGAAGCGTCTATCAAAGGCAAGATCGCATTCGCCGACGGGCGTTTTCCAAAAACGTTCACTGCAGGGGTCGGCATGGGCGGCCAAACGTTCATCAGCGGCGACGGCACATTTTTGCTTGAGAACGTCGCGCCGCAAAAATACACGCTGTCGATTCGTGGGCCAGAGTTTGAAACGCGCATCGTCGATGTTGAGCCACAAGCGGGCCAGACGTTAGATGTTGGTGCGATCACCGTGGAAGCTGGGCGACGCGTCGCAGGCGTGGTGTTGATTGACGACAAACCGGCGGCTGGCGTTACGGTCTATGCAGGGCGCCAAATCTTTGGCAGCGGTTCATCGAGTAACGCGCAGTTCGGGCCCATGAACCGCGGGGTAAAACAAGCAACCACGGGCGACGACGGCACGTTTGCATTGAGCGGCTTTGGTGCCGGCGATATCACCGTGGTAGCCGAGCATCCAACGTTTGGTCGCAGCAAAGCGCTGGTCTTGGCTAACGGTGCGCCGGGCCAAGAAGAACTCAAGGTGATCATCGTGCCGTACGGCTCGCTTGCTGGCGTGTTGCGCCAAGGCGGCAAGCCTGCGGAAGGCGTGTTCGTCACCGCCCAATCGACGACGATTCCGGGCTCGTTGTATTCGGTTGCGTCGGGCGCCGATGGCGCATATCGCTTCGACAAGCTCGCACCCGATGAATACAAAGTGTCGGCGACACTGGGCATGCCAATGATGGGGATGCGGTTCTATTCGAAGGTGGTGGTGGTGAAATCTGGCGGCGAAACCACCGTCGACCTGACGGTTGCGGTTGGCACCGTAACGTTGCAAGCGACCCCAGTGGCGAAAAATGGCACGTTTGGTGTCGGCAGCGTTTGGCTGGTGTCAGGGGTGCTGGCTGCAACCACGTCGCGCGAATTGAGCTATCGAATGGCCGGCGCGGGCGCGGGTGCGTCGCAATGGCAGATTCTGGCCCGTGGCGGCGCCGCGACCTTTCCTGAACTCGTGCCAGGGCCGTACACGGTTTGTGTGGTGCCACTACCGGCGGAAATCCGCGGGATGGGCTCGATGGATTACATGGAAAAACACGGCGATGTTTTGCCTACGTACTGCAAACAAATCGCAGTTGCCGCTGCGCCGGCGACGCAAGCGGTCGATGTCAGCGTCGAAATTCCGGCGATGATCGGCGAAGCTCCTGGCGGCGGCCGCGGTTCGGGTTCCGGCGGCTCGGGTTCCGGCGCTCCGCCGCGCTAAGCGGGCACGGCGCTGCACGGGCCGTCGCGTTGGCCACGCTGATGTTGCGAGCATGGGACCTTGGCGGCGCGCTACTTGAATATGGCGACTGTTCACATGCGAGCGGGGCGGGGGTGGTGAACTGCTTTTGAATTTCGATGCTGTTCACACGCTCAAGGGCGGGGCGGGTGAACTGCCACCTCACGGATGCTTCAAACGAAAGAAGGTGGCGCTTCGAGCGAGCGCGCTGCGGTTGGCAGCGCGGCCGCGGACGTTTTTGCGGGCAACCAGTCTGTGGTGCCGGTGCGCAGTAACGAGTAGCAGCGGTTCGCTTGCGGATTCTGCGCAAACATACGCGCAAGTTTTACGAGCGGAGTTTCTTGATCTGGAACGTTTCGGATCTTGATTGGGCTGATGTTTTACTATGCCCAGTTGTTGCGTTCACCGTTGCAAGTGCAGAATTCGCGGCACTGCCGTGACCGTGGCTAGCTGTGGCTGCGACCGTGACCCTGATCGTGACTGTCCCTGTCCGTGAATCCGTATCTGTCCGTGCCCGTGAACCAGCCCGTGCCCGTGAACCCGCCCGTGCCCGTGAACCAGCCCGTGCCCGTGAACCAGCCCGTGCCCGTGAACCAGCCCGTGCCCGTGAACCCGTCCGTGCCCGTGAACCCGTCCGTGCCCGTGAACCAGCCCGTGCCCGTGCACCCGTCGGTGTCCGTGAACCAGCCCGTGCCCGTGAACCCGTACCTGTCCGTGCCCGTGAACCAGCCCGTGCCCGTGAACCAGCCCGTGCCCGTGAACCAGCCCGCGCCTCCTACCTTACTCGCACCACCGGCCCGTCGACGATTTCGAGTTCCGACCAACCGTCTGGCACCTTCGGTGGCAAAAAATCGTACAACCAGCGAGCGTCGGCTGGCGACAGGTTCACGCAGCCGTGGCTGCGCTTGCGGCCGAAGCCATCGTGCCAATACGCGGCATGCAGGTAAACGCCCTTGGCAAAGCGCATCGCCCACGGGACTGCAGATACGTCGTATTGTGATCCTTCACCGGCTTCTGACGTCATCGCGGTAACCGCGGCTTTGGCAAACACGCGAAATTCGCCCGTCGGCGTCGGCGTGCGCTTTTTGCCGGTTGACACGAGTGTTGCAAACAACGGCGTATCACCGCGATACAACACCAGCGTTTGCTGCGTCAGATCGATGTCGATCCAAACGTCATTGTCGGCAACGCCGGTGGGGCGCGTGCTCACGCTCGCCGTCGCCACGCTGGCTTGAGCCACCCACTCGCTGCCGTGCCGCGCATCGCCAATATCGGCGTAGCCGTTGTTCACGCTCCGCACAACCAGTTGCTGATACCGCTCAACCGTGCGCACTAGCAGCGCCCGCCGCTTGGGCGCATCGAACACCCGGCGTTCTTTTTCCGATGGCGCGATCGCCCACGAGATGGGGAGCTGCACCGCACCACCCAACCGGACGCCGCGAAAATCGGACGGATGCAACGCATGTACCCCCGTCACTGGCACAAAACCTTTGTCGGTTCGGTAGAACCCCGTGCTTTCGAACCACACGGTTTCAAGGCTGCGCAACATCACGTGGCCAGTGAGTTCGCCGGTTGGCATGCCAGCGGCTGCGTCGGCTTGGGTCTTATAAAGATCAACCCCAGCTTCGTCGACGGTGAAATACTCGCCTGGCACCAGCTCGCCGGCCGCTACCACCGGCAAGTGCGCGCCAAACGGAGCAGCATCGCTTGGCCCTACGCTTGATGCGCAGATAAAGCCGCGCGGCGCGATTTGCACCCAACGGCTGCATGCATTCTTTTTCTTGGTCGGTACATCATCGACCACTGCAACCACCGCCACCCGCGTACCCGCCGCCACTTTGCCGATGTAGACAGGGTTGGTTGGGCTTTCCACGACATGCGCCGCTCGGGCCAGCGCGCCGGATTTACTCGTCGTTGGCCAGCCTAGCTGCGTCCACACGGATGGCGCCGGTGAGGCGGCCGGTGGATCGGCCGGTGCATCGGCCCAGCTCAACGCAGGTGCTAACGCAACGATTGAAACGAGCAAACCGCCGAAGCGCATTAGACGTAGGTCAGCCACGCATCATGTTTGGTGTCGCTACCCTTTACGATTGCGAAATACGCATCTTGCACCGCCCGCGTGATCGGACCTGTGACGCCTTTACCGACTGCGCGATGATCGATCTCACGCACTGGGGTAATTTCAGCTGCCGTGCCGGTCAAGAATACTTCGTCGGCGATGTAGAGCTCGTCGCGAGCCAGCGGCTCTTCACGCACTTCGATGCCTTGTTCGCGCAGCAGCGTGATCACCGAGTCGCGTGTAATGCCTGCCAACACCGCAGCTGCGGTGGACGGCGTGCGCACGACTCCGTTTTTCACAACGAAGATGTTTTCACCGGTGCCTTCAGCGACGTAGCCTTGCGGATCGAGCATCAGCGCTTCATTGAAGCCGCTTTTGAGCGCCATCCGCTTCGCCAACACCGAGGTCACGTATTGGCCACAGATCTTGCCTTTGTTCATGGTCGAGTTGGAATTGCCGCGCGTGAAGCCCGAGATCATGCAGCGGATGCCGTTTTTCAGGCCATCTTCGCCGAGGTACGAGCCCCACTCATAACACGCAACCATCGTACGCACGGGTGGCTCAAGCGACCCCAGGCCGAGTGCACCCGAGCCTAGGTAAACCAGCGGACGCAGATACGCTGATGTCATCTTGTTGGCTTTGACGACATCAATGCACGCCTGCATTAGTTGCTCAAGCGTATATGGACAATCCATCGTGCAGATGTGACATGAGTCCAGCAGGCGAACCATATGCTCACGCAGCCGAAAGATGGCGGTGCGGCCGTCGGTGCGCTGATATGCGCGGATGCCTTCAAACGCGCCAACCCCATAGTGGAGGGTGTGAGCAAGCATGTGATCGGAGGCTGAGTCCCAGGGCACGAGGGACCCATCGAGCCAAATCGATTCAACTTTTTGTATGCCCATATGGCCCCTGGATACCAATACGGTGCGCCGACGGCAAGGTGCCGGCCGGTTGATTACAAGCCCGCCTCGCTGGCAAGTACAGCGCCAATTCGAACTGCCGTCTGCGGCCGGTCCGGGCTTGACAGCGCAACCCAACGAGATTACCCAGGCGGCCAAGGAATATTGTCCCAATGCGCGATCTGTATGAAGTGTTAGGTGTGGCCAAAGATGCTTCGGCCTCTGACCTAAAGAAGGCGTATTACAAGCTCGCCAAACAGCATCACCCTGACGTGAACCCGGGTGATAAAGAAGCCGAAGATAAGTTCAAAGAAGCCGCCAACGCCTATCAAGTGTTGTCGGACGAAGATCAACGGGCACGTTACGACCGCTTTGGATTTGACGGGTTGCGTGGGGGTGGCGGCGGCGGTGGTGGTGGCTTCGGCGGCGTGGAAGATATTTTCTCAGCGTTCGGCGACATGTTCGGTGACATGTTTGGCGGACGTGGTGGTCGGCAACGTGGCCGTGGCGCCGACGTTCGGGTCGATATCAATTTGTCGTTTCCAGAAGCGGTGTGGGGCACCAGCAAAGAAGTCAAAGTCAGCCGCGACGTTGCGTGTGGTACGTGCAGTGGCTCTGGTGCCAAGCCGGGGAGCAAACCCGATGTTTGCCGTGGCTGTGGTGGCAAAGGCCAAGTGGTGCACTCCCAGGGCTTTTTCATGGTGCAAACCACCTGTCCGCAATGTCGCGGTGCCGGCAAAGTGATCCGTGAGCAATGCGACGACTGTCGTGGCCGTGGTGCCAAAGCCGAAACTTCGACGCTGACAGTGACCGTGCCGTCGGGCGTCGATGATGGCCAGACGTTGCGGTTGGCAGGCAAAGGCGAAGCGGCCCCTGGCGGTGGTCAACCCGGCCACCTCTATGTCGTGCTGCACGTGCAAGGCGACGAACGCTTCCGTCGTGATGGCCAAGATATTCTCACCGAAGTGCCAATCAGCTTTGTCAAAGCGGCTTTGGGCGGCGAAGTTGAAATCTCTACCCTCGATGACAACTGCACCGGCTCAGCCACCATTGAAGTCAAAGCTGGCACTCAGCCGGGTGATGCATTCGTGCGCCGTGGCCAAGGCGTGCCGAATATTGGCGAAGGTGGCCGCGGCGACCACGTTGTGCAATTCGTCGTCGAGATTCCGAAAAAACTGTCGAGCAAACAGCAGGAATTGCTGCGCGAACTAGCGACCGACATGGGTGAAGACGTCAAAGAAGGCAAAAAAGGCCTGTTCGGCCGTAAGCGCTAACGCTACTGCACAATACGATCGAAGGTGCGCACCTCGTAAGCCGCGGCTGGACGCTAAGCGCCGTCGCGCTGGGTGGTGCTCGGTGCGTTACGCGCGGACCAAGCCGTGCTTAACCGCAAAGCGGGTCAAGTCGGAGTTATTGCGTAGCTGTAATTTCTTCAAGACATGACCACGATGCGTATCGACCGTCTTAACGCTGATCGATAGCGAATCGGCAATCTCACGATTGGTATGGCCCATCGCGAGCATTTCCATCACTTGCACTTCACGTTGTGACAACGCCGAGGTTGGCGAGTCGGCGTTGGATTCGGCCAACCGACTTACTTTGGATGACGCAACCGTTTTTCCGTTGGCAACTTGGGTCAACGCATCGATCAAGGTTTCAGCGCTGGCGTCGCGGTCAACAAATCCATTGCAGCCCAAGCGCAAGGCACGTGCCGCCCGGTGGTCGTCATCGTTGCCAACCAATGCCAACACTCGCGTTGTGACGTCGCTGTTTGCCAAGCCAGTGAGCAACGCAAAGTCAGAGCGTTCGACCATCATGATGTCAGTAAGCAACACGTCGGCGTTTTCATTGCGCAACATCTTTAAGGCTTGCTCGGGCGTATGAGCAACGCCTGCAACAGTGATGGCCTTACGTGGTGCAAGCGCTTCGCGAAAAGCCCAGCCATGGAGTGCAGAATCTTGAAAAATAACTATGCGAATCACGGGAAGCTCCTGGTTCGAGCCGCAGCATGCGCCTCGCTTTTCGTTGTAGGCCTATTTCCTAATCCCGTCGGGTAGAGGCGGGCGGTGAATCGGCTAGCAATGGGGTAAGGCCAGGGTACGCAGGTAAGGGATTTCTTAGGAATTCTTACGATAAAGCCGATCTCCTTAGCCCAGGCGCTTGGGTTGCGGGCCAGGTTGCGGGGATGCGCACGGCGTCGCAAACGCTGGCAAACCAAGATGGTTCGGGTACCATCGCAGGAGCCCGCCATGGCGCCTGACGCATCACCGAACATTACCGACGGCGCTGAGAGCGGCGCAATTGCAGCGGAATTCCCGCGCAAGCTAGGTGATTTTACGTTGCAGTCCGAGCTCGGACGAGGCGGCAGTGGTGTTGTGTACGCAGCACTATGGGGCCATCGCGAAGTTGCCCTCAAAGTACTGCACCCCGAACAGGCCGCAACTGAAAAGGCGCGGGACCAGTTTCTGCTTGAAGCCCGGCGCTTGGCGGACCTCAATCATCCCGGCGTGGTCAAAGTCCTCGCCGTCGGCTTGGTTGAAGCGCGCCCTTATTTGGTGATGGAGCGCTTGCCTGGCGAAACCTTGGCGGAACGCTTGGCTCGCGGGCCGATCAAATTGCCGCTTGCGCTCGAACTAGCACAACAGCTCGCCGACGCGGTCGCGGCGATGCATGCGCGGAACTTGGTGCATCGTGATCTGAAGCCCGAGAATGTTTTTCTGGTCGACGAGCGCCATGTCGTGTTACTCGATTTTGGTATTGCCAAAGATTTGTTTGCGGCGCCATCCACCACGACCCAAGACGGCGGCATTCGCGGCACCCCTGCATACATGGCACCCGAACGTTTCTTTGGCCAAGCCGCCGGGGTAACGACCGATGTCTACGAACTCGCGGTCGTGGTGTACGCCATGATTGCGGCACGCTTGCCATGGGAATCGCTGACGGATCCGGCCGCGCGGTTGGATCCAAGCCCGTTGGCGTCGGCGGAAGCGCCCGCAGCACTTGATACATTGTTGCGAATCGCGATGTCGACGCGTGCGTCGAATCGTCCGGCCTCGGTCGCGGAATTTGCCGCTTCGCTGCGAGCGTGCATTCAAGGTGCTGACATCGCCGATGGGCAACCGCACGAAACCCAGCCAATGCCGGCGCAAAGCACGACAGCCAACCAAACGCTTCGCCGGCAAGCCAACGGGCGGCAAGCCCTAGGGCAGCAAGCCACGGAGCCTGCCCATCCCGACGCTGCGAGCTTGCCACGCGCCGGCACCAGCAATCCGTGGTTCGAACGTCGGCCACCAACAGCGACCTTGGTAAAGCCGACCGAACCAACGTTGCCATCAACACCGCGAAGATCAAAACGCACATGGTTAGCGGCCGCGACTGCCACGGTCGCGGTGGCAGGTGCCGGTGGCATTTGGTGGCAATTGCGCGATCGGCCGGCCAGCGCACGAGGCGACACTGGAGCCACCGCCGTGCGTGCCAGCACTGTTGACATGCTGCCGCCCGCCAAAGATCCGTGGGGCGCGCGTCCTCCTGCGGCAGCGGCCGACGGCAGCGGTGGTTCAAATGCGCCGCTTGCAACCAGCGGTT
>JAKQOD010000181.1 GCA_029565465.1 Deltaproteobacteria bacterium | reverse complement strand
CATCGCGTTGGCATCTTCACCTGTCAAGACCAGCACATACTTTTCGCCCGAACCGCCAAGCCCAACTTTGCTGCGCACGCCGGGCAATTGTTCTAGCGCGGTGCGGATTTTGGCTTCAATCGGCTGCTTCTTCACGGGGCGCTTAACCCGTTCAGTCAGCAACACGGTGAGCGTAGATTTGCGCACTTCTGCCAAACCTTGTGGCGCAAACGGATCGGTGCCAGCGGTGCCACCACCAATCGTCGTGTACACCGATTTCACATGCCCCACGCCCATCAGCAAAAGGCGCGCTTGCTCGGACGCCGCCTTGGTTTCGGCAAGTGTCGAGCCCGGCGGCAACTCAAGATAAACCTGTGTTTGCGAATTGTCGTCGGGCGGAATGAAACCGGTGGGTAGCAACGGAATCAACATGATCGAGCCGACAAAAAACGCAGCCGCAGCGATCAAGGTCGCCCACCGATGCTTCAAGCACCAGCCGGCCCAGCGCATGTAAATCGAAAGCCATTTCGGATCTTTGTGCGCGCCGACAATCGGCTTCATGATGTAAGCAGCCATCATTGGCGTGAGCAAGCGAGCTACAACTAATGAAGCGAACACCGCGAGCGAGGCCGTCCATCCAAATTGCTTGAAGAATTTCCCCGGAATGCCGCTCATGAACGCCGTCGGCAGAAACACCGCGATCAGCGTAAACGTCGTCGCGATCACCGCGAGGCCAATCTCGTCGGCGGCTTCCATCGCGGCCTCGTAAGGCGTCTTACCCATGCGCAAATGGCGCACGATGTTTTCCACCTCAACAATGGCGTCGTCGACCAAAATACCAATCACGAGGGACAGCGCTAAGAGCGTGACCACGTTGATAGAAAAGCCTAGATAGTGCATGCCGATGAAGGCTGGAATCACCGATAACGGCAACGCCACCGCCGACACAAACGTCGCGCGCCATTCGCGCAAAAACAAGAACACAACCAACACCGCGAGCAAGCCGCCTTCAATCAGAAGCCGCAGCGACGCGTTGTATTCCTCTTCGACAGGTGTTACGAAGTCAAACGACTCGGTGAGTTCAAGGTCTGGATTAGCGAGCTTGAGCTCGTCAAGCGACTTTCGAATGCCCGCGCCGACTTCGACTTCGCTCGCGCCTTTGCTGCGTGAAACTTCGAATCCGACCACCGATTTTCCGTTGAGAAACGCTGCCGAACGTTGTTCGGCGATGGTGTCTTTGATGGTGGCGACCTGATCGAGACGAATACGCCGTCCGTCGTTCAATGCGATCTGAATTGCAGCGATTTCTTCAGCCGAGCCCACGTTCGCCAACACACGAATGGATTGCTCTGCACCGCCCAAATCCGTGCGACCACCACCCGCTTCCGTTTGCACTTGTCGCAATTGGCGCGATACATCTGCCGCGCTGACCTTGAGCGACTGCATACGCGGGGCGTCAAGTTGCACCTGGATCTGCCGATCGACGCCACCAACGCGTGTGACCGCGCCGACGCCGCGCACCGACAGCAGTTTGCGCGTTAGTGTGTTGTCGACGAACCACGAAAGCGCTTCGTCGTCCATGCGCTTGGAGGCGATGGTGTACGCGAGCACTGCGCCGCCGGCGATGTCTACCTTCGAAATAATCGGATCACGCAAATCGCCAGGCAAATCGCCGCGCACACGTGAGACTGCGGAGCGCACATCATCAACGGCTTCCTGCACAGGTTTTTCGAGACGGAACTCAGCGGTGATCGTGACACCTCCGTCTTGTACCTTGGTGTAAATGTGCTTGACGCCCTGCAACGTGGCGATGGAATTCTCGATCTTACGAGCGACTTCGTTTTCGAGTTGCCCCGGTGCCGCGCCTGGCAGCGATGCCGCCACCGTAACCGTTGGCAAATCAAGATCGGGAAAGTTTTGCACCTTCATCGACTGGAACGAGAACAGGCCCGCCAGCGTCAGCAGCACAAAGATCATCACCGACGGAATCGGATTTTTGATCGACCAAGATGAAACGTTAATCATTGCGTTGCATCCTTACTGCTTGGCGGGCGCAACAGGTTTCGCGACGCTCTGCGTTGCGGCCGCAGAGGGTGTGGCAGGTGCCGCAGC
>JAKQOD010000178.1 GCA_029565465.1 Deltaproteobacteria bacterium | reverse complement strand
AGTCAACGAATCGATGCGTTACTACGCACGGTCGAAAAATTACGGCGGCGCAGATGCCAAACCGCCAACCGGGATTTCACAAGGCCCAAGTGCTGGTGCGAAGCCAAACACCTTAAGCAGCGGTTCCCGGCCTGACAATCGGCCACAGCCAGCGACACTGGCACCGCCGCGGAAGCCGCCTGCACCAACGCCTGGATATGCCAACCCTGGTGTTGGGCCAAGCATGCCGCCTTCGGCAGCACCAATCGCGCCGCCACCGCCGGTGACCAATGGCAGCGGCCCAACGCTGTTCTTGGTTTACAACGGCCAACGCTTTCCGGTTACCAAAGACCAATTCATTATCGGTCGTGGCAGCAAGTCATCTGACTTGGCGATCAAAGACGGCAATATCTCACGTAAGCATGCTGCGGTGATTCGCCGCAATGGCACGTTTTATATTAAAGACCTCGGGTCGACCAACGGCATCGACTACAAGGGCATGCGGATCGACAATAAACGCATCGACGAAGGCGACATCTTTCACCTGTGTGACTACGAGCTGCGATTCACCTATCGCGGTGACTAGGCGGCATGGCGAGATTTGATCCGCTCGGCGATTTACGTGATCGCCTAGCGTTGGCTGCGCGCGACAACTTCGCGGGCGTATCTAAGATCGGCGGCCTAGGGGGCGCTTTGCGCATCGCAACAGACGGTGTGTTGGCGCTTGCCCCAAATGCGCTGCCGGAATTGCAAACGTGGCGCGGCGAGCTAACGAGTTTCGAGACCTGCACCGATAGCCAACGGCAGGTGCTAGTTGCGCGCGGCATGCGCGTTGTCCGCAGCTTGCCGTCGTTGCCCCGCGCACCTGTTGCGGTGCAGCCAACGGCACGGACAGCGCCACCGGCACGGGCAGCGACACAACCACAGACAGCGCCACCGGCGCCACTGGCACGGACTGAGCCACCGGTACGGACAGCGCCACAACCACAGCCAGCGCCACCGGCACGGACAGCGACACAACCACGGGCAGAGCCACCGGTACGGGCCGAGCCACCGCCACCGTCAGCAACACAAATCGCTCCATCTCGGTCGGAGCAGAGCGCCGATGCTGAGGTAAAAAGCCCGAGGCGCGCGGCCACGAAGGCGGCGCGAGAACCGGACCGGAGCGTAGTTGCTCTACGTGAGGACCGGAAGCGCAGCGCCAACGAACGTGGCCGCGATGGATCGGGCTTTCCACTAGAAAGCACGACCCCCGCGACAACGGATCCGTTGGCCGCGCCGACCAGCGCCATCCGCGGCATCGGCCCAGCCTTTTCACAATTACTGGCCGAAGGCGGCGTGCATACCGTCGAAGATCTGTTGTGGCTGGTGCCAAGCCGCTATGACGATGCACGCCGGGCGCGAACCATCGCTAGCCTCGACGAGCAGGCTGATGATGGTGAGCGCGTCGTGGTGGTGGGCGAAGTCGTTTCCGCGCGCATGGTGTTTGCGCGCGGCCGGCGTTGGGCCGACGTAAAACTGGTCGACCCCGACGGGGCCGAACTGCAAATCCGATTTTTTAATGCCTGGGCTGGCGTTGAAAAGAAATTCCTAGTTGCGACCACTGTTTGTGTCGCTGGGGCAGTGCGTTTCCGTGGTGGCCGGCCCGAGATGGCCAACCCAGATGTGCTCGTCGGTGATGGTTCGCCGATCGTGACATACTATCCGCGTATCACGGGCGTGCCAGGTGCACGAGTGAAGAGTGCCTGTTTGGCGGCACTGACCCACGTTGCCAACATCGCTGACGAAATCCCGCCCGCCGTGGCGAGCCAATTGCATCTGCCGTCGCTGATCGAAGCTGTGCAAACCCTGCATGTGCCGCCCCCAACGCTACAGGCTGACCAACTCGATGACATGTTGACTGGCGTATCGGTATGGCACCAACGGTTGGCTTTCGGCGAACTGTTTGCGTTGGCCACCGCCGCCGCGATGCAGCGGGCCGCGCGTTGTGCTGGCACTGCGTTGGAGTGCGGCCCCCATCCCGCTTTG
>JAKQOD010000190.1 GCA_029565465.1 Deltaproteobacteria bacterium | reverse complement strand
GCGGTTTTCACACCTGTGCAATTCGCAGCGACAAAACGTTGTGGTGCTGGGGCTACAACTCCAACGGTCAAGCCGGCGTCAACTCAACCGTCACCGATGGCGTGCCGCAACGCGTGAGCGATAACTTGTTTACGTTTGTCGAAACTTCGCGCGCCAACACGTGCGCTATCGATGACAGCGGTCGGCTGTATTGCTGGGGCGAAAATCTGTCGCGGCAAGTTGGCGCTCCACAACAAAACGGCGATGCCAAAGTACCTGTGCTCGTCAACGCGCAGAGCGTTTGGCTCAGCGTCGCAGTTGGTGATTCGCATGTGTGCGGCCTGCAAGCCGACAATCGCCTGTGGTGTTGGGGCAGCAACCGGGTCGGGCAGCTCGACGGCGTGGTTGATTCGGTGCTGGTCACGGCACCAAAAGCGATTTTTCCAAGCGACGACTGGGCCGCAATAGCCACATTTGAAAAAACCACGTGCGGCCTAAAAGCCAACGGCACGGCATCATGTTGGGGCCAAAATCCAAGTGGCGAATTCGGCAATGGACAAACTACCGCAGTAGGCATGCGCACGGTCGCAGCGGGCAGCGGCGCCGACTGGAGTTCGATTGTGCTTGGGGCCGAACACACCTGCGGAATCAAGCGCGACAGCCAAGAGTGGTGGTGCTGGGGCAACAATGGTTATGGCCAGCTCGGTCAGTTCTCGACGCAGCCGCAAGAGCGCTCGCCGCTACAAATGGCCACCGACGCTGAGCGGCAATGGCTCAGCATCGCACTAGGTTCAAAACACACCTGTGCGATCGATACGAATCACCACATGTATTGTATGGGTGGTGATCACGAAGGCCAGCTTGGCCTGCGGCTGCCTGTGCGTGCACCGCAATCGTTAGGTGGCCCGTGGGGCGCCTTTTCGGTCAATTCAAGTACTGCTTGTGGCAACCAAGGTGCCGATCTCAAATGCTGGGGTAACGGTCGTATGTTTCAGATCGGCAACAACATTTCTGCATCACAGCAAACTCCGCAGAAAGTAACCCTGCCAAACGCCGCAGCCGCAAGCGCCATTGCAGTTGGGAATCGCGTAACCTGCGCCGTCGCTGGCGGCGTTTTGCATTGTTGGGGTACGGCATCTAGCGGCGAGTTCGGCAATGCAGCAACCGGCACGCAGGTGTTTCAAACGCCCCAAGTGACTGTGCCGCTTGCCTACTCCAGCATTACAATGACCCAGCACGGCTGCGGCACCTTGGGTGCCGACACCTACTGTTGGGGCAATAACAACAAAGGCCAAGCGACCCAAATCGCAGGCATGAATCAACTAGCCCCAAAGCTGCTGACCAGCTTCAAGAAGATCACCGTCGGTGCCGCCCATTCGTGTGGGCTAATCGGCACGGTTTGGAAATGTTGGGGCGACAACACGTCCGCTCAACTAGGTAACCCAAGCGATACCAGCGCGATTGTCAACGTTGACGTGTCCAGTCTGCAACCAAGCGCCCTGCCCCTGCGTGAGCTCAGCGCGGGGACGATTCACACTTGCGCGATCGCAAGCAACGGCGCCGCTTACTGCTGGGGGCGCAATGTGCGTGGTGAAGTTGGCGATGGCACCACGACCATGCAAGCGAAGCCAATCCTGGTCAAAGGCGGATTGGTTTGGCGCCAGCTCGCGCTCGGTGTTTTTCATACGTGCGGCGTGACCACGGACAGCAAACTCTATTGTTGGGGCGACAATACGTTGGGCCAGCTAGGTGCGTTTAGCGAACGCCTAGCACGCGAACCCGTGCAGGTAGGTACCGATGCTGATTGGGAGGCGCTTGATGCCGGCGACCTGGCTACCTGCGCACGCAAAAAGGATTTGACGTTGTGGTGTTGGGGCTACGATGCTGAAGGCCATGTAGGGGTTGGCTCGGGTTGGCGGGCAACAATGGAAGCCGTGCCAGACCCTAAGTAGTTGTTTTGTCACGAACCCGGCACGCGGTTGTCGGCTCAATTGACTGGTTTTCATCGCCGCCTTGCGGCAGAGTCGCGCCATGAAAACGGCAATGATTGGCGCCCTCGTCGTCGGTGTCCTCGCGGCGTTGGCGAGTTGCGGCAAAGCGCAATTGGAGACTCCAGACGCAGCATGCATGCCCACGGATGACAACAATCCGTGCACTAACGATGTTTGCACCAAAGGGTTACCAGCGCATCCAGTTATGGCAGCTGGCACGGCGTGCGTGCTTGATTCAACCATGGGCACGTGTACAGCAGCAGGCATTTGCGTGGCGTTTACTTGCACCGACAATGTTCGCAACGCGATGGAAACCGATGTTGATTGCGGTGGTGGCTGCGCGCTTTGTGCCGATGGCAATAGCTGCGCTGCACCAAGCGATTGCACCAGCGGCGTCTGCACCAGCATGCGCTGCCAAGCCTCACGCTGTGGTGACGGCGTCGTGCGTGGCAACGAAGTTTGTGACGATGGCAATGCGACCAACGGCGATGGCTGCGACGATGGCAGCAACGGCACCTGTCGGCCGACTGGATGCGGCAACGGCGTCAAAACCGGCACTGAAGTTTGCGATGATAGCAATCAAGCCAACGGTGATGGCTGCGATGACGGCACCGGTGCCAACTGTACCGTGAGTGCCTGTGGCAACGGCGTACGCGCCGGTAACGAGGTTTGCGACGACGGCAACCATGTGAACGGCGATGGTTGCGACGATGGCAGCAACGGCAACTGCACCGTGAGCGCATGTGGCAACGGTATCGTGGCTGGCAACGAAACCTGCGACGATGGCAACACCACCGCCGATGGCAACGGCTGCTCCGCCACGTGCCATATCGACCATCTGGTGATCAACGAAGTTGATTGTGATCAAGTTGGCACCGACAACAACGAGTACATCGAAATCTACAATGGCACTGGCGCAGCGGTTAGCCTCGCTGGCCTCAAGTTGATTTTGGTCAACGGCTCAACCACACCGGGACTCGGCTATCTCACCATTGATCTGAGCACGGCAGGCACATTGCCCGACGGTGGCTACCTCGTGGTTGGCTCGACAACCTTGCTGGCGACGATCACTGCCAATGCTGAAATCGCGTTTGCAGTCGCAAGCAACAATGTGCAAAACGGCAACCCCGATGGCGTCGTGTTGATCGACGACACCAACAATGTGGTGGTCGATGCACTGGCATATGGCGGTGCAATGAACGCAAACTTGTCGAGCTTTGGCATCGGCAATGCGGCAGGGGTTAGCTTGGTTGAAGGCAACGCCTTGGTGATGACCGACAGCAATTCCGCCGAAGGCGCCTTGGCCCGCCGCGGCAACGGCAGCGATACCGGCGACGCCTTGTTTGACTGGCACTTCACCGCCACCAAAACGCCCGGCGCAGCCAACCCATAACGTAGGCCGGGCTTAGCCCGCTGCAAGCTGATCGAACGTCGGCCGCGGGCCGATGCGTTCGCAAACGTAGGTGCTCAACGCTTCCACATGATGCACGAGCTTGGCGCCGAGGGCGCTGCGAAAGTAGCCACAGTGCCACACGTCGGGCACCGCTTGCGGGCGCCCGATAGCTGTTGCCGAATCAAGCGCAACCACCAGGTCGCCGGGTGCGTTGCTTGGCACCGTTGCCTGCACCAGCCTTAACATTGTGCGTGGCAGCCATGGCAACGCTTGGGAGTTGCGCGCAACATCGTACTCGCTGCCAAAGGTCCAAAACCGACGACAGCGCGGTGCTTCGCGGTGATCATCGAAATAGCGAGCGCGCATGCGCACATCTTCGATGCCGGCCGGCCAACGCATGGAGCGCTTACGTTCCTGGGCGCGCGCGCGGCGCCAAAAACGATACTGCGCTGCAAGCGCTGGCAACCAACCACGGTGACGCATGCGAGCGCGTGAAAACACCAAGCCGTGTGTTATGGCACCTTGCCATTGCAACGCACGTTCGACCACGAAGGTGACATTGCTGTCGAAGAATGCGGTGCCGCCGTGCGGTGCACCAAACGTGAACACCTCCAAGCGATCGTCGCGCCGAGGTTCGCGGTCGAGCAAAAGATCCGAGGCCAACCGCGCCACCAACCCGCCGCGTGAGTGGCCAAGCAGCACGAGCTCTGCGTTGGCGCCAAGCCTGCTGAGCAAGCAGCACAACTGCTCGGCGTTGCTACGAATTGGTTGATATGTGTCGTGTTCGAAGCGCAAAAAACGGACCGGCGAGCCAGCGCCGTGGTTAACGCTCGCCAGCGTGGCGCTGCGTTGGATGCATGTGAACAGGTCAGCAAACGAGTCAAAGCAGCACGACAAACCGCCGTGAACAAAGATGACCACAAGGCTGGCGTACTGCGCCGACGCCACCGAGGTGTCGTCGAGCTCGGCAAACAGGTCAGCCATCGCGCTGCACTGCGCAGTGCGGGCGAGTCGGCGCAGCGGGAAAATGGGATCGTGGTCGCGCATCACCGCTAGCTAGCAAGGCCCGTCGGTTTTGCTGATGGCGATGACGTCAACACCTCCAGCTTGCGTGCACGCTTACGATACAACGCCTGCGAGCTGCGCCACATCGGCAACACGCGGCCGGTTGCGTCGCTGACGCGCCAGGGCTCGACGATAGCTGCCCGGTGTTCTGCCGAATCAAAATCTTCGTCGGTGAACGGAACCCGACCTTGTTCCGGCGGCGCAATATCAAGCCCGGCAACAAAGTTGCGTGCCGGGTTTAACTCACCATTAGTAAAAAACAATTCATGCAGATTGAACAGCAGCGGTGCGCCTACACCCTTGGCTGCCATCCGCCGCATGTCCGACATCAACTTGGCGGCACGGGTGCGCCGCGAATACACGCGCTTGGTGACCCGCTTAAATGCTGCAACAAACCCCGCAACCGTCGTGAGCTGCGGCGGCACCGCCAACGTGTAGCCATTGAGGTCACGCAACAGGGTATTGGGCAACAGGGCGCCCTCGCCTGCGGCAGCTAAGCGCTCAAAGTGCGGCGTGCCAGGAAACGGCGTTTCAAAGCAAATGTAGGTGGGTACATGCAGCCCAATGGCAGCAAGGTGTTGCGGAATCGACTCAATATATTCGACGCTGTCAGTCGATGGACTCAGCATCAACCCAGCCATCACCAAGATGCCGTGATCATGGCAACGTTTGATCGCGGCAGCGGTTTCGGCCAACACATTTTGGTGTTTGCCCATGTTGCTGACAGTCGCTGGATTGAAGCTTTCGAGGCCAACAAACACGCACCGGCAACCACCGTGCGCTAGCGCCGCGACGTTGCGCTCGTCGCGGATTACATTGGACGTTACGCAAGCACCCCAACGAATGCCGAGCGGCGCGAGCTGGTTGCACAGCTCACGCAAATGCGCCGGGTTACCACCGACATTGTTGTCGTAGAAAATCGCGATCTTGCGGTGCAGCCACGAAGCGTGCTCAGTGAGAACGCGTTGACCGGCGCGAAGTTCGGCAGCGATGTGAGCTGGCGGCCGGGTTTGAAATCGCGTACCGATGCCCGTAAGCGCACAAAATTCGCAGCTAAACGGGCAACCTCGGGTCGCTTCGATCGCCAACGGTAGCACTTGTTGCTTCGCCACCAACTCCAGCCTTGGAAACACCGCGTTGCGGGCATCGTACGGATCCGCATGGTAGCGGCTGGCTAAGCGCCCTGTTCGAAAATCGTCGACGATGCGAGGCACAATGGTTTCTGGATCACCAATCGCGATGACATCGAAATACGGCTCACACAACGCGGGATAGGTACTAGCCATTGTGCCGCCAAACACGGTCTTGGCGCCGCGCCGCCGCCAGTAGTGCGAAATTTGCCGCGCTCGATCAAAGTCTGAATGGAGCCCGGAAATGAACAGCAAATCGTACTCGCGCGTCCAATCGGGGTCGTCCCATGCGTCATTGACGATATGGATGTCCGCATCGGATGGCAACAACGCAGCAATGAGCGGCCCGATCTGCGGCTGCAACACGCCACGATGGTGCTCGCCGCGTCGGTGGTAATCAGTGAATACAGAAATAATGCCTATTTTCATCGCGCTATCCACTACGTGGGCGCGTGCGGCCCAATGTCACACTTGATTTGCGGCGCCACGAAGATTTTTGTGCGAATGCGAGTTGGCGACATTCTGCAAAAAGTTTGTGACATTGCTGCCAAACCGCCCACTCACGGGCATGGAGCCATGCACCTAGCCAAAAAGCTGCTCAGCACGATGCCGTTGCTGTTTGGGATCGGCTTTGTTGCACCACTGTTAGCCCAAACCATGGCGGCGCTCGGCGTTGCGGCGCCTTGGGGTCTCAGCCGCAGCGCGCTGGGTTGCTTGGTCGGTGCACCGTGGGGGCTGTACGCCATGCGCCGAGGCCGGTGGTTGTGACCACGGAATACGCAGTCGCGCGCAAGTTTGCAGCCGAACGAATGCGAACATGGCCGTACACCGTCATCGCGTTGACTTGTTTTGCAGCTTGGGTGGCGTTCTTTCCGCTTGCGGTCTTAAAGATCCTGCCACTGTGGCTTGGCTGCGCGTTGTCGTCGGTATTCGTCGCTGGCGGCTACGTGGTGTCGCACGAAGCTATGCATTCCAATCTTGGCCGCGCTGGCACCAGAGCTCGGTTTTGGAACGAGCTGACGGGCTACGTTGCGGTGATTCCGATGTTCCAGTCGTTTCGCATGCTGCGCGCGATGCATCTGTTGCATCACAAGTACTGCAACGATGTAGTCAAAGATCCCGATGCCATTCATGCAGCACCGAACCTGTGGAAGGCGTTGGTGGTTTCGTGGCTGAACCGGCAGCCAGGCGCCGGCGGTACTGCTGCGCGTTGGCGCCGCCATATCGACGAGCTCGGCACGCCTGACGCCAAACGAGCGCTGGTCGAAACGATGTTGTTGCAGGTCACCGCGATGACGTGCTTTTTTACATTCGCTTGGCGCGGCTATGCGCTCGAAGTTGCACTGTTGTGGTGGCTGCCGCGGCATATCGGGCTGAGCTATATCCACGCGGTGCTGAGCTGGTCGCCTCACCACCCGCATGGCCAAACCGGCCGCTACCAAAACACCCGCGTTACGCGGCATCCGTTTGGCTACTACTTGTCGATGGGCATCGACTATCATCTAGTGCACCACCTCTATCCCAACATTCCGGTGCACGCGACGCGAGCGGCATACCGCGAGATGATACCGGCCCTCACGCAACGCGGAGTGGACTGCTCGCGGCAGCTACGATCCTGAGCCAAGCAAGCGGCCGCGACTGCTGCCTCCGTCGGAGACTGGCCGATGCAACACGATCGTGCGGCCAGCTTCGGCACCGGCCGAGTGGGCTGCATTGGTGCGGACGCGACTGCGACGCGACGCGATGCGCGGGTGCCTTGCGTGATAAAACTTATCGAGTGCGCGATCGCCACGCCAGATCAACGCGGTGCCACCGTCGGGCGCAGCTTCAACGCTTAGGGTTTTGCGCTCTTCGAGTAGCTTTTCGTGAAAGCCGCGAATCACGCCAGCTTGATACGCAAGGCGATCGCGGCCGCTGCGCACGCGAGCGTCGGTGCGGTTGGTTTGCCAAAGGCGCTCGGCGGTAGCTAGCAAAAAAGCGTAAACGTGGCTGGCCATCGAAACGTTGGGCGGCGTGCCAGCGATTTCGTACACGCTGCCCCGCTTGCCAGCGCGTGGCAGATAGACCGGCACTTGAATCACTTTAACGAAGAACAATTGCGCAAGCAGGCCGACGACGGCGGCTTCGACGCGATTGCTGCGCTTTTCGGGATCACCCAATTGTGCGACGGCGTAGAACTGCTTTTCATTGGCTGCCGTGACGTCGACGTTGTAGCGCAGCATCAAGGCGTGGGCTTTACGCATGGCCGCTTCGGCTTCGTGCACTTCCGGGCTGCCTGCGAGGGCCAACAATTTGCGAATGCGATCCAACACGCGGTCGGCTTCGCCCACGCCAATGCCGCCAGCGACATCCGTGACCGGCACTGGCGCGCCTGCAGCTTTGCCGTCGATGCCGCGCTCAGCGCACACGCGCTGAAAAGTTTCGCCGTGCGCAGTTTCGTCGTGAACGCGCAGTACTTCGTCGACAAACTGATGGGCCATTTCGTGTTGCAACACGCTGACAACTTCAGCCCATGGCCGCTCAAGCACCAGCTTGCGCGACAGCTCCAGCGTGCGGGTTGCATGAATCCAGCGGCCAAGCCGCGCTGGCGAATCCGACAGCACAACGACAGGCGCCATCAACTTGCGTGCAAAGCGCGCATCGTTTTCCCATGCGAAATTCGCTGCCAGCTCACGCACCAACGCAGCTTCGAGTTCCATCGTCCAGGTTGGATCGGCGCCGGGCATGGCAGCGTATGTGCCATGATCACCGCCCGTGCGCTTTAGCACAGCGCATCTTTTTCGTCGGCGGAGATCGGTTACACTGCGCGCATGACTGCGTTGGCTCAAGGCGTTTACGCTTTGTCGCATACCAAGCGCCGCCGCTTGTTGTGGTGCGCTTGGTGGAAAAGCACGCCCAGCGCCGATCCGTTCACACCGCCCGACGCGTGGGGTGCAGGCCAACGCACCGAAGCAGCAGCGATCGCTGCAGCCGAAGCCGCAGCAGGCATGACCTTGACCCGCATCGAGGGCCGCTGGGCCGGAGCATGGGTGCGGGTGCGCGATGGCTTGCCGCCGTTTATCGAGCGAGCGCCCAAAGTGGCCAAGCCAGCTCCCGTGGTTACCAATCCATTTAAGATTCTAGGTATTAAAGCGGATGCCGATCTAGCCACCATCAAAGCAGCGTATCGGCGTATTGCGCTCGATGCGCACCCGGACCGCGGTGGCAACGATGCAGCGTTTATTGCTGCCAATCGAGCGTATCTTGCAGCGCTGCAACGCCGTCGACGCCGTGACTAATTCGATGTACGCTGGCCGCAATGAAACAATTTCGTATCGTGCTGATCAGCGCCCTGGCAGTGCTCGGTTGTAAGTCGAACGCCCAAAAAGAACCAACCCCAGGCAGCGCAGCGTTACAGGGTAGCGCGGCGGGCAGCGGCAGTGGCAGTGGCAGTGGCAGCGGCAGCGCCGTCGCAGCGGGCAGCGGTAGCGGCAGCAGCGCTGGGAGCGGTAGTGCTGTTGACAGCGGCACGTTGCCTGCGGATGTCGCCGATTTTCAACAACGCGTGCGCGCGGTTGCCAAAGCTGACGGCTCCGTCATTGCAGCGTGGGGTACACGGCCAATGTTCGTGAGCAAAGAGAAGGTCAACGGCCCCGACTGCAAGCCGCAACCACCCGCAGCGGCCGCAAGCGTTGCTGGCAATGTTGCCATGTTGTCCTCGGCCGAGCGGCAAACGGTTAGCTACATTTTTGAAGTAGCCGACCATAAGTTAGTGGCCATGACAGTGCCGATCGACGGCCGCACAGTGTTACCGGAAGCTTTTGACCCCGATGCAAAAAGCGGAACTGACCCTGCGTGGGCAACCAGCAAAGATGTCTTGTTTCATCACCAGCAAAATCACCGCGGTGGCTATGAATCCATCGATCTGATGGTCAATGGCGACCAACTTGTGGTGGCGAAGCATGAAGCACTTGAAGACGTGCGTGATAGCGACAAACCGAAACAGGCCAGCTTTCTCGTCGACAATAGCTGTGCATGCAACTCCTGCCCCGCGCTTGCGCCCAGGATGCCC
>JAKQOD010000166.1 GCA_029565465.1 Deltaproteobacteria bacterium | reverse complement strand
GGCAAAAAGCCCGAGGCGCACAGCCAGGAAGGCGGCGCGAGAACCGGACCGGAGCGTACTTGGGGTACGCGAGGACCGGAAGCGGAGCCGCCAACGAACCTGGCTGTGATGGATCGGGCTTTCCTGTTCCAAGCACCACACCGCTAGCCCTCGCGGATAGGTCCAAGTTCATGGTACGAACGGTCGCATGGGCGGTTCGTCGGCTCCTGCAGACGTGGGCAACTACACAGCGCTGTTGATCAGCTCGCTGGTGGTGCTGGTATTGCTCGGAGCCGTGGTGTGGGCGCTAACCCGCTGGAAGGGTGTCGCACGGCTTGGCCAAGACGGCACGGGGACGATGAAGGTGCGAGCGCGGTTAACACTTGAACCGCGAAGGACGCTGTACGTCGTTACCGTTGGGGAAAAAACGTTACTCATTGGCACCAGCGAGCAAGGCATCAGCACGCTGGCCGATATTTCATCAGAACAATTACCCGAAGATGTAGCGGCGCCTTCGTTTGCTGCGATGGTGCGCAGCGCGTGGCAACGGCCAAAGGCCACCACGGCTGCCACCGAACGCAACGAAACGCAAACCAGTGGCAGCCTTGCACCGAGCGACAAACAATGAATGGTGGCGGCATAGGGTGGTTGGTGGTGCTGACGGTGGGCCCGATGTTGCTGCTCACGTTGACCAGTTTTGTGAAGATTTCCGTTGTGCTGTCAGCGGTGCGCAACGCGCTCGGCGCGCAAGAAATGCCGTCGGGCCTGGTGGTTACCGCCATGGCATTTGTGCTGACGCTTTTTGTGATGGCGCCGGTGGCACTGCAAATCGGCACGGCGATGAATGCCGATGCTCCGCCAGCCGCAAGCGCTGCGCCGCCCGTGATGACACCTTGGATGGCCGCCGTGCCAGCAGAATACCGTGCGACGGCAGGCAAGCTTGAGCGCGCGCTCGAACCGTTGCGGACCTTTTTGCGAACGCATAGCGGTGCCGCCGAGCTTGCGTCGTTTCGCGAACTGGCAAGCAAAGGCGACGCCGCCGCAGCGGCAGCTCGCAGCGACGAGTTATGGGTGCTAGCACCTGCGTTTGTCACCAGCGAACTCAAAGCTGCGTTCGCGATCGCCGTTTTGCTGCTGCTGCCGTTCATGCTAATCGATGTGCTGGTTGCGGTGGGGCTTGGCGCCGTTGGCCTGCCTGGCTTAACTCCGCAATCGGTGGCGCTACCGCTCAAACTACTATTGTTTGTGGCCGTCGACGGCTGGCGCTTGTTGGTCGAGGGCCTGTTGCGAGGCTACTTGTGACCGTCGCCTTGCTTGGCCAGGCCCTACGCGACGTGGCCGTGCTGGCCATGTGGCTGGCATTGCCATTCCTCATCGCGGTTGCGATCGGTGGCGCCATTGCAGCGCTGCTTGGCGCAGTTACTCAATTGCAAGACAGTGCCATAACGCTACTGGCTCGCTTGGGCGGCTTTGTGATCGCTGCTGCGATTTTCGGCCCGGCAGTGGCCGCCCAAGTGCAGCACTTTGGGCAGCAGATGATCACGCTTATTGCGACTCAGGGCGGAAGCTAGTTCCCACATGCCGGAGGAGTTGTCGTGGCTGTTGCTGGCCTTGCGCCCGTTGGTGGCCATTGGCTTGCTTGGCTTCGCGCTGCAGCTGCCGCGCTTCATCACGTTCACACTGGCGGTTGCGGCGGCATTACTCACGGCACCGATGGCAACCGTCGACGCCACGGCGCTGCAACCCTGGCAATGGCTGATGGCCGCAAGCCGCGAACTCGCCATCGGGGCAACCATAGGCATCGTTGCCAGCATGCCGCTGTGGGCGGTGCGCACCGCTGGCGCCGGCGTTGATTCGGCGCTGGCCGCAGCGCGCAGCGGCGGCAATGGTACGCGTTCATACCAAATGTTGTGGAGCCTCTGTGCTGCGATGATCTTCTTCGCCAGCCACGGCCCCTCACTAGTATTTGGCCAGCTCGCACACAGCTACCAAGCGTTGCCGGTGGCAGGCAGCCAGCTTGCAACGGTGGCACCGATCGGCAATTTCACGGCCACGGTGCTTGGCAGCTTGAGCTCAATGTTCGTGCTCGCACTACCAATGGCGCTACCGGTCTTGTTAACTGTCCTGACGTTGAACGTGGCTGGTCACGTCAGCGCTCGTGTTGCTGGCCACGCCAACGTGTCGCCGGTGGTTGCAGGCGCGTTGCCCTTAGCCGCCTTGGTGGCAGTGGCGGCCCTATACAGCCTCACCGCACACTACGTTGGCCGCATGATCGTTGCTGCGCTAACGAGCTAAACGCTGGGCGTCACAGCCGCGGGCGTTCAACCGGCGTTGCAAACGTGCGCTCGGCCACGACGTCGCCGATTGATTCCAGCTTGGTACCGCCGCGCAAGTTCCAGCCAATGCCATCGCATTCATCGCAAACTTCGCTGCCGTGTTTGCCGCTGCCATTGCATTCGTTGCAGATGTTGTAGCGGGCGATGATCTTGAGGCCGCCTTCCATCGTTGCCACGTAGTAATTGCTAAAACAGGTATTGTCGCCACGAAAATGCGAGCTGGTGTAAACGCGATACAAATCGCCAAGGGTGGCGTGGCTGTATTGCTTGATGGAAAAGATGATGCGCGGCTGCAGCAAGCCTTCCACCGTGGCTTTGTCTTCCAGCTTACGCTGCTCCGATAAGTGCAGCCCCGACGCCAAGCCATGAAACATCGCGTTGAGCTTGGTCAGATTGTTTTCGATCTGCGGCGCGTTTGCATCCGTGCGCAATTGCACCATCACTTCGTATTCAAGCGAAGCAAACGCCGTCGTGAATTGTACTGCTGCTTCCATGGCTACGCTCTTTTGGGCTTACACGTTGAACAAGAAGTGCATGATGTCGCCGTCCTGCACCACGTATTCTTTACCTTCGATGCGCAATTTACCAGCGGCTTTAATTGCGGCTTCGCTGTGGTTCGCTTCCAAGTCGGCCAAGCCGTACACTTGCGCGCGAATAAAGCCCTTTTCGAAATCGGTATGAATCACGCCAGCCGCTTGCGGTGCAGTCGCGCCTTTTTTGATCGTCCACGCGCGCACTTCTTTTTCGCCAGCGGTGAAATACGACTGCAGGCCAAGCAAGCGGTAACATTCGCGGGCAAGCGATGCCAGCGCTGGTTCAACCAAGCCGTATGAGCTGAGCAGATCGAGTTTTTCCGCTGGATCAACTTCGGCGAGTTCCGATTCGATTTTGCCGCAAAGGATAACCACGCCGGCGCCTTCGGTCGCGGCCCGCGCTTTAACCGAGTCGCTCCACGCATTGCCCTTGGGCAAATCTTCTTCGCCAACGTTACAGCAGTACAGCACTGGCTTGGCGGTGAGTAAGCCAAACGTGTTGAGCTGCGCCCGTTCGTCGTCGCTTAGTTCGAGCGTGCGAGCTGGCTTGCCCGCCGACAGTTGCGCCAACACTTTTTCAGCCAACGCGAGCTCAACCTTGGCGTCTTTGTTGCCAGTTTTGGCGAGCCCGCCGGCTTTTTTGACCCGGCGCTCTGCCGAATCAACGTCGGATAACGCCAACTCAAGCTCAATGATATCAATATCGCGCATCGGATCGACCGAGCCAGCGACGTGAATCACGTTAGGATCGTCGAAGCAACGCACCATCATCAGGATGGCTTGAGTTTCGCGGATGTTCGCCAAAAACTTATTGCCGAGGCCTTCACCGGTTGAGGCGCCTTTGACCAGGCCTGCGATATCGACGATTTCGACGATGGCCGGAATGACTTTTTGAGTCTTGACGTGTTTTTGGATGCGCTCAAGGCGATCATCTGGCACCGGCACGACGCCAACATTGGGGTCGATGGTGCAAAACGGGTAGTTCGCCGCTTCTGCTTTGCCAGCTGTAAGAGCGTTAAAAACCGTGCTTTTACCCACATTGGGCAAGCCAACAATACCGACGGAAAGAGCCATGGCCGCTTGTTACTCCCAAGCGACCACTGAACGCAAGCGGCGCTTGCGACTTGCGCGCGGTGGGCGGCTTCGAGGGGGGCCACCTGGTGCCGCTCCTGGGCCGGCCGTTAGCGTCGACGAATCCGGTCCAGGTTGATAATCATGGTTGGCGCTTCGTGCAGGTCATCGTCGATATGCAGCGGTTGGCCGCGCGTGCGCGCGTCGCTTCCCTGGGCAGCAGCCTGGGCTGGCGACCGGGGCGCCGCAGG
>JAKQOD010000123.1 GCA_029565465.1 Deltaproteobacteria bacterium | reverse complement strand
CGCCGAGGCAACACGGCCAGCCCACGGGCGCGCCCCTGCCCCCGTTTTCCCACCCGCCACAGCCGCCAACTTGTGCTACAAGCCCGGCATGAGCGAACGAGTTCATTTGCCGGTTATCAACACCGGTGCACCGCCGGTGACGCCCGAGGCCGCAACCGATGCGGCCGCTGCAGCGCCCGCCGTCAAACGGCGCCACCCAGAGTGGATTCGCGGGCAACTGCCTAACAAGCCAGCGTACTTCGAGACCAAACAAATGGTCAAAGAGCTCAAGCTCAACACCGTGTGCGAAAGCGCAAGCTGTCCCAATATCGGCGAGTGCTGGACCCGTCGTGCGCTCACGATCATGATCCTTGGCAACATCTGCACTCGGTCGTGTCGCTTCTGTGACGTCACCACTGGTCGCCCTTTGCCCCCCGATGCCGACGAGCCGCGGCGCGTCGCGGAAATGCTGAGCCAGTTAAACCTCGAACACACCGTCATTACCTGTGTCGATCGCGACGATCTGTCCGACTTCGGCAGCGCACATTGGGCCGAAACCATCACGCGGGTAAAGCAAGCGTGTCCGGCTATGTCACTCGAAGTGCTCGTTGGTGATTTTAAAGGCCGCACCGAACACGCCGATATCGTCATCGATGCGCAACCGGACGTATTCGCGCACAATCTTGAAACTGTGCCGCGGTTGTCGCGGCAAGTACGCGTGCAAGCCAGCTATCCGCGTAGCTATAAAATTCTCGAACACGCGCGCAAGCGCGGTGCGATCGTCAAGACCGGTTTAATGCTGGGCTTGGGCGAAACCCGCGCCGAGATCGAAGATGTGCTGCGCGAAGTCGCAGGGCTTGGCGTCGATATTGTCACGCTCGGGCAATACCTGGCACCCAGCAAAAGCCACCTCCAGATTGAGCGTTACGTGCATCCCGATGAGTTCGCGGAGCTCAAGGTATTTGCATTGGCGCAGGGCATTGCACACGTCGAGAGTGGGCCGTTGGTACGGTCCAGCTACCACGCCGATGGTCAAGCGCAGTTAATCCGCGATATTCGCGCACGCAAAGGGCTGAGCCCAGTCGCGTAGGCACGCTCGTTCGACGCGCCGCGGGCCACGACTGTGCCCGCGATCACGGTCACGGTTAGCGACTGTCAGTTACTGCCAGCGTTTTGCCAGCCGCCAATCGCCGGTTCGCGATACCCTAGCCGCCATGCGAACTTCGGCTCAATTCCGCACGGCCCTCACGGCCTTGCTGTTGTTTGTGGCACCGGCCGCTGGCCATGCTGTGCGTGCCCCCAATCCTTCGGGCGCACGTTCGGCGTTGCCTCCAGATGACGGGCGACTCATCGCGGCTGATGGGCGGGCGTTACGGTCGGCGGTGCCGCTCGCGTCGTTATCAACACTCACGATGGCGTCAGCGCGGCAGCTTGGCGGGCCACGGCTACATGCGCTGCAAACGTTTGAGCAAGCCATGGGCGCGACAACAATTCTGTGGGACGAAACCACCGGCGTGCCGTTGCGCATCGTCGGTGCTGGCGTGCCGGTCGTTAGTGCCATGCGTGATGCCCAGGTGGCTGAAACTGCCGCACGTGCGTTTTTGCAGCGTCACCTGACGGTATTAGCGCCCGGTGCAAGCATCGATGACTTTACGCTGCTAACGAATAGTCTCAACGGCGCTGGCGATTTGCGCACCGTTGCGTTTGCGCAGTCCGCAGCAGGGTTGCCGGTTGTTGGCGGCGCGGTATTTGTGAGCTTCAAAGCGGATCGGCTGTTTACCGCGGGGTCGACGGCGTCGCCGAATATTCGTGGCATTGATGCGAGCGTGGCCCGTACCGCCACATCGAATCGCGATCCGAACGCAATTGCAGCTTGGCTGATGTCAAGCAGTGGCGTGCGAACAACGGTGGCTGCACCGTCGCGCCGAGTGGTGCTGCCTTTGATCGCTGTTAGTGGGACGATCGAGTACGTCGTCGCCGACGAACAGGTCGCCATGGGTGCGCTTGGTGCACGATGGCGGGTCTGGTCCGATCCTCGCACTGGGGCGCCGGTGGCGCGGCGATCATTGCGCCTCAGCGGCCAAGGCATCGTCGCTTTTGACGTCCCGAAACGCTCGCCAATCTTTGGCTATCAGCCGCAGCCAGCACCGTTGGCCAACTTTGTGGTCAATGGCCAGCCCGTGGTTTCGAATCTGATGGGGAGCATCATGTGGACCGGCGGTACTGGCACGCTAATGCCAAGTGTTAACGGTTCACTCGTTAGCGTGAGCAATTTTCAAGGCGTACCTGCGACGGCTTCGCTGCCGTTGGCTGATGCGGGCACCACGGTTTGGACTTCGACCATTGAGGCCGACCAGGCCCAGCTCGCTGGGTACGTCGCAGCCACGCATGCTAAGCTTTTTGCCAAACAATTCCTCAATCCATCGTTGCCGTACCTTGATCAGGTGTTGTCGGTTGTGGTGAACGAAGGCAACGGCGGGGCCGGCGAAGACTGCAACGCTTATTCGACCGGCGACGATATCCACTTTTTGCCACGCAGCGAGCGCTGCGAAAACACCGCCTTGTTGGCCGATGTTGTGCACCATGAATTCGGACATTCGCTACATATTAACTCGATCACCGAGTTGGTCGGCGACTTTGATAGCGCAGCGAGTGAAGCGCTTGCTGATTTTCTGGCGCTCTCGATGTCGGAAGATCCTGTGTTGGGATTAGGTTTCTTTGTCACGCGGCCCGACATTGCCGTGCGTGACCTTGATCCGGCGTATCTCGAAAAACGTGCCCCCGAAGACGTCACCGGTGAGCCCCACGCTGACGGCGAAATCTTGGTTGGTGCGCTGTGGGATCTGCGCAAGGCCTTGATCGCCCGATTAGGAAAAGAAGCCGGCGTTGCACGTGCGCTCAAGATTTATTACGGCATCATGGAACGCGGCATCGGCATTTTTACATCGTACAACGAAGCGTTGGTCGCCGATGATGACAACGGTAATCTTGCCGACGGCACACCAAATCAATGCGCCATCACGGCAGCATTTGCGCACCACGGCTTGACCAATGGCCAGCCGTTAGCATTGCCGACAGCGCCGCCGCCAACCCGCAATGGTTTCGTGGTCGAAACTACGCTGACCCCGGGTAGCGCCGCGGCACTTGGTTGTGGCGATGCCAAGGTTGTCGACGGCGAAGTCACCTGGAAAGTGCGTGGCAAGACCGGCGATGGTAGCCAAGGCACAGTCCCCGTTACTGCCATGGCGAACGGCACGACGGGGTCGGCAACCTTGCCGACGCAACCGGCCGGCACCGTGGTGCAGTACCAAATGCGGGTCGCGCTCGACGATGGCACGACGTTGCGTTTTCCAGACAATGCCGCGGATCCTTTTTATGAATTCTATGTTGGCGATGCCAAGCCGATCTGGTGCGCTGAATTCGAAGGCGCCGACACGCCGGCGGTGATGATGACCGGCGACTGGATGATTGGCAAACCGATGGGGCCAGGTGCCGGCAATGTTGGCGGTGACCCCGCGGCTGCGTTCGTAGGCACGGGCGTCTTGGGCAATAACCTGCAAGGTGGCGGCCTGCACGCGTCGGGCACGACGGCGGTTGCAACCCTGCCACTGATCGATGTTGCAGGGTATCGCAATGTACGTCTTCAGTTTCGCCGCTGGCTCAACGTCGATGACGCATCGTTCGATCAAGCGCTTGTACGAATCAAAGGTACCGCTGCATTCACCAATCCTGCGCGCAACGCCACCACGGAACTTGAAAAAGCGCTGGTCGCGCCGCGGGTCTTTCGCGATCGCGAATGGCGCGAAGTTGATTTCGATCTCGGCGACCCAGCCAATGGGCTCGATACCAGCCAGATTGCGCTTGAACTCAAGAGCGATAACAGCAACGAACTCGGCGGCTGGAACGTCGACCACCTCTGCATCGTCGGGGTTGCGAGCGTTTGCGGCGATGGCATCGTCGACGCCGCCGAAGCCTGCGACGACGGCAACACGATGGACGACGACCAATGTACCGCGACCTGCCAGCTGCCAGGCGACGCCGATGGTGGTTGCTGTTCGGCAAGCGGCAGCGATGCAACCGGCCCAGCGCTTTTGGCGTTTGCGACGTTGGGCTTTGTTGGGCTCAGTGCCGGCCGCCGGCGTCGGCGCTAATTATTTCACTACGCAAGCGGAGGGTTGCGCGTCTTTGCAGGTCTGACTTGAGCCGTCCATCACGCAATTGAACGACTGGCATTCATCGGATTCTTTGCAAGCTTGACCCGATGGTTTGCGTGCAATGCATTGCTCGCCCTCCCGATAAGCGCTCGACGCGCAGCGGCGTTCAACTGGCGCAGCGCCGGGGGCGCCGGCCGCCACGCAAACCTTGGCTTGGCACGCACCATCTTTGCCGCATTCATCGCTCGATGAGCACGCGGCGCCAAGCGCTTTGACCGCTTCGCATGCATGGGTGCCCATGTTGCAGTACACGCCTGCATTGATGTCGCAGTAATTGATGACCGGTGTTTTAGTCGACGGCGTTGATCCTTCGGTCTCAACCCCGCGCCGATTGCCGTAGCAGTTTTGGGCGCCAACCTGCGCCACAACATCGCGTAATTGGCAATAGCCCGGCTGTTCGTCGGCGGTGCCAGCTGGCCGCTCGCATTCGACGCGGCACGCTGCATGAAAGTCTGCACGTGGACAATCGAAAGATTTTTTGCAAGCACCGCCGAACTTGCTCGGATCGGGCGCCGCGCCCGCCGGCGTGCCGGTGGTCGCACCGGCTTTTGCTGCAGTGCCACTTGGTTCGGTCTTGTCGCCGGATTTGCTGCAAGCCGCGAGGAGCGATGCACAGAAGATGAATTGGAATTTGGTCATGCACCGTGTTTTGCACGGTGCGTGCCACGGTTGCTACGCTTGCAGCGCGCGTTTTGTGGCAGGCCGTGACGACGGGTTGCCGGGGTTGGCAGTCGAGCTGCCAGGTTTGACAGTGAGCTGCCCGGCTAGGCCGGTTTGGCAACCCAGCCGCCGCCGATGACTCGATCATCGGCATATAGCACCGCAGCCTGCCCAGGCGCAGCAACTTGGCCTTCGCCGTCGACCGTTACATGGGCCACGCCGCCAACCACATTCACCGTAGCTGGCATCGGCACGCCACGATGCCGAACTTGCACGGCCGCAGTAAAGTCACCATCGACTGGCGGCGACAACCAACGGAAATCGCGCACCGCTAATTGTTTGCGCACCGCCGCATCATAGGGCCCTACTTCAACGCGCCCAGCCGCAGGATCAATCGCGGTCACGTACAGCTTGTCTTTGGTGGTTAGATTCCCCAAGCCACGATGTTGGCCAATCGTGTAGCGATGCACGCCGCTGTGTTGGCCCAACTCGGCACCGGTTTGCGCATTGACAATCGCCCCAGATTTTGGCATCGGACGGCCGCGGCGCAGCGCTGACGCTGCCACAAAACCGGCGTAGTTGCCGTCGGGCACAAAGCAGATTTCTTGCGATTCGTTTTTGCACGCATTGGGCAAGCCTAGCCGCGTTGCATGATGCCGGACGTCATCTTTGGTCATGCCCCCAAGCGGAAACCAAACCGAGTTCAGTTCTTCGCCCGGCATCGAGAATAGAAAGTACGATTGATCTTTGTTGGCATCGACGCCACGTCGGAGGGTTGGCAGGCCACTGGCGCTGTTTTCAATACGTGCGTAGTGTCCCGTCGCCAACACATCAGCCCCCATCGCACGAGCACGCTCAAGCAGCGGGGTGAACTTGATGTACTGGTTGCACTTCACACACGGGTTTGGCGTTTCGCCCGCGAGGTAGGCCTCGACGAATTCTTCGACGACTTGTTGGCTAAATTCGGCTTCGAGGTCCACCACGTAGTACGGAATGCCCAAGTGTTCGGCAACCGCACGCGCATCTTCAATGTCGCGCGGTCCGCAGCAGCGGCCACCGCTTGCGTTGGCCGAACCACGCGCGTCATACAGCCGCATCGTCATGCCAACCACACGATGACCGGCTTCGGCAAGGAGGCCTGCAACCACGGAGCTGTCGACGCCACCAGACATGGCGACCACAATTAAGCGGTTAGGGTCAGGCGGAGGGGTAAACAGCGAAGCCAACATGTGATAGCAATGCCCGACTTGCCACCGCTTGGCAACCAAAGTCAACCATGGATCGCAATCGCTGTGAACTGCTCGCTACCGAGCTCGATGAGTATGGCGCTGGCGTAGGCAGCACGGGCGATCTGCGGGTGCATGTGCCCGAATTGCTGCCAGGCGAACGCGGGTTGGTGCAACTGCAACACCGCAGCCCACATCGCAACGAAGCGTGGGGAACCCTGCTGCGGCTGGTTGGCGCCCCTAGCCGTGACCGCGTGCCAACCGCCTGCCCCGCATTTGGTGCATGCGGCGGCTGCGCGTGGCAGCACTTGTCGTACCCTGCCCAGCTTGAGCAAAAGCGGCAACGGGTTGTGCATGCGTTCGCCGCGCACGCTGCCACCGCACAGCTGTTGGTTCCAGCGGTACGCCCGTCGCCGGCCGTGCTGGGCTATCGCAACAAAGGCAAATACGTCGTTGGCACTGATGGCGAGCGCGTGATCTTGGGGGCGTTTGCGCCGCGGACCCACAGCATCGTCGCCACGACCGGATGTCAGGTAGTAGCACCTGTGATCGACGAAGTTGCCGAGTGGACTCGTGGCGCAGCCGACGCTGCAGCGCTGGTCCCGTACAGCGAAGCCACCCACCAAGGTGAGCTGCGCTACGTGGTGATTCGCGCCAATCGCCTACACGACGTGCTGGTTGCGCTCGTCGTTACCCAGCAATGCCCGGTTGCTAAGCTCGAACGCGTCGCAGCTGCGTTGCGTAATCATCCAGCGATTCGCACCATCGTTGCAGTGCGCAACGATCGCCGCGACGGCGCCATCTTGCCGTTGGGCGCGCCAACCGAGGTGCTCTTTGGTGATGGCACGCTATCGGAAACGTTGGCCGATGCGGTTATCCAGCTCGGCGCGGTTGAGTTTTTACAAGTGAATTTGGCCCAGGCCGACGCGATGTATAGCTATGTCGCCGACTGTATCGAACCCGCGGCGGGGCGTCGCGTCGTTGATCTTTATGCAGGGTTGGGTGGTATTTCCCTGCATCTGGCGGCGCGTGGGGCTGATGTTACCGCGATCGAAGTTGAATCGGCGGCCATCGCAGCGCTACGGCAAGCCGCGACTGCCGCCGGGCGCGATATTGATGCGCGGGTTGGGTCGGCCGCAACCGTTCAACGGGTCACGCCGTTGCCGGACGCCATCGTGGTGAATCCGCCACGCAAAGGGCTCGACGCTGCAACCCGCGCAGCGTTGATTGCGTTAGCCCCCGCAACGTTGGTCTATGTAAGTTGTGGGCCGCAGTCGTTGGCGGCTGACTTGGTTGAGCTGCTTAATGCAGGCTACGTGGTCGTGAGCGTGCAACCGTTTGACCTTATGCCCCATACCGCACAAATCGAAACCGTGGTTTGCCTGCAGCGTTCCGAAACGACAAACGGCGCGACGTTGTAAACGCCGCGCCGTGGGTACTTCTACGCAGCCGCGAGGGCGGCGCTTTCGTTACTTCGTCTTATCGAGCGTATCGGATGGCCCGGTACGCAGCGACTCGACACCTGCAATCTTGAATTCAACGCGACGGTTGGTCGAGCGACCCTTGTTCGTTGCGTTGCTTGCGATTGGCTTGGTTGGGCCGAAACCCTTGGCTTCGAGCTTCGCAGCGTCAATGCCTTTGGTGACCAAGTAGGCTTTAACCGCTTCCGCACGGCGTTGCGACAAGTCCATATTATGAGCTTCATCGCCACGGTCGTCGGTATGGCCTTCAACCACAATCGCTGGCAGGTCTGGGTGAGACGAGATGACCGCTGCAACGTTGTCGAGCAACTTGAACGACTTCTTCAGGATCACGTCTTTGTCGGTTTGGAAGTACACGACATCAACAATCTGAATTCCGGTCGAAGTAATCGTCGTTGTCTGTTTGCGTTTGCAACCATCAAACTTCGCGTCACCCTTTTCCGTTGGACAGGTATCCAAGCGGTCAACGATGCCGTCGCCGTCGCGATCAACATCCGGGCAGCCACCGTTAGCCGCAGGGCCCGCTTCCGTTGGACATTTGTCAGTTGCGTCACCTATGCCGTCGCTATCGCGATCGGCCACATCTGCGCAACCATCGTCGTCTTGGAAGCCGTTGACGGTTTCGGCTTCGGCTGGGCACTTGTCCGCAGCGTCGGCAATGCCATCGCCGTCGGCATCGGCCACGTCCGCGCAACCATCGTCGTCTTGGAAGCCGTTAACGGTCTCGGCTTCGGTTGGGCACTTGTCCGTTGCGTCCGCAATGCCATCTTTGTCGTTGTCGGCGTCAGGGCAACCGTCATCGTCTTCGAATGCATCACGATCTTCGGCTTCGGTTGGACACTTGTCCGCAGCATCAGCGACTTGGTCCTCGTCGTTGTCGAGATCCGGACACCCATCGGTGTCTTTGAAGCCATCGACATCTTCGGCGGCGGTCGGACATTGATCCGCCGCGCCAAGCACACCATCGCCATCCGGGTCGAGGTTGCCGCCGCCGTCTTGGCCGAATCGGCCAAC
>JAKQOD010000116.1 GCA_029565465.1 Deltaproteobacteria bacterium | reverse complement strand
TGGGTATTGCCGATGCCGTGCCGAAGCTGGTGGTACGGCGCTTGCTCGACCCTGCGTTGCAGATGCCGGAGCCTGTGCGCTTGGTCTGCCACGAAGCCCCGCACGACCAATTGCTTGCGAACCTCGCGCTGCATCAACTGGAGTTAGTTATCTCCGACGCACCGGTGGCATCCGGCGGGCCGGTGCGCGCGTTTTCTCACGTCTTGGGCGAAACCGGCGTGAGCTTCTTCGGCACCGCTAGCCTGGTCACTCGCTACAAGCGAGGCTTTCCGAATTCACTTGATGGTGCGCCTATGTTGCTGCCGCTGGAAAATCTGGCGCTGCGCCGAGGGCTAAACTACTGGTTTGAAAAACATCGCATTCGACCCCGTATCATCGGCGAGTTTGAAGACTCGGCATTGCTCAAAGTCTTTGGCAGTGAAGGGGTTGGCCTGTTTCCTGCGCCAACTGTGGTGGCCGAAGCAATCAAAGCGCAATACAACGTCAAGGTGTTGGGCCCTGCGACATCAGTCGAAGAGCGATTCTATGCGATTTCGATTGAGCGCCGCATTGTGAATCCTGCTGCGGTTGCCATCTGCAATGCGGCTCGTCACGAGTTGTTCGCCAAACCGCGGCGTTAGCGCCGACTAACGGTACGTATATGTTACTGAATATTGCTAAGAATCACACGAAGACCTCGTGTAAGCCTGGCATCACGATTGCAAAATACTAACGCTGCTACGTAAACTTTAGCCAAGGTAGTCCCACCATGAAAACTATGTCCAAGATCCGTAGTATTGTTTCTGGTTCGATATTCGCCGCGATGCTGGCACTAACTGCATGCGGTGGTGGCACGGCGACCAATTCGACCTGCCCAACGCCGGCCATCACCTATGCTGGATTTGGCCAAACGTTTTTTGCCAACTACTGCACGCGCTGCCACAGCGAATATAAGACCGAAGAGGGCATCAAGGCTCATCTCGATGATATCGATGCTGAGGCTGCCAGTGGTCCAGGCGGCACCAACACCAGCATGCCGGAAAGCGGCGCCAAGCCGAGCGACGCTGAACGCATGATGCTTGGGCAGTTTCTGGCTTGCGAAAAACTGTAACGATTGCGCATATAGTGCACACCTAGCGTGCACACCCGTTCACGTTGCGGCCATACCCGAAACGACCGGCTATTGATTCGGCTGAAAATCGATTGGGTAGTTAACCAGCACTTTGGTGCGCTGCGGTTTGCTGAGCTTGAGCTTGGCAACTTCGCTTAACACGCACTGCCGGACGGTGGCGTTGTTGAGATCGTCGCGCACGACATAACCGTCGACGAATTTGCCGCTCGACGGCTCCGCTGCGAACGACAGCACCATAAAGCCGCGCAGTTTGCGATTGCTTTGCAACGCGGACTTATAGCAAGCCGCAATCGGCGACGCTGCAGTTTGCATTTGGGTCGTGATATCCGTGCGCACACCGGCACCAGTGCCAGCACTTGCACAACCCGCCAACATTGAAGCGGCAATCAAGCAGTTGAACTTATTCATCTTGCACCACCGTCTTTTTGGGGCCTTGTTTGAGAATGTTGAACTCGACGCGGCGATTCTGTTCGCGGCCAGCATCATCGTCGTTCGAAGCGATTGGCTTGTCAGGGCCGAAGCCTTTGGCAACCAAGCGGCCCTTGGCGATGCCTTGCTTGGTCAAATAGGTGCGTACAGCTTCGGCACGTTCCGTCGACAGCTTGCGATTTGATGCAGCACTTCCGACCGCATCGGTATGGCCTTCGACTTGGAGCGATTCGATTTGCGGGTTGTCCTTGAGCATGGCCGCTACATCGTTGAGCAATGGAAACGACACTTCCAACAGTTCGGCTTTGCCGAATTCGAATTGCACTTTGTCTTTGATCTCGATCGACGAGGCGGTCAGCACGACGCGGGCAGGGCCGGGCGGCGGCCGGTCGGCGCGAATCTGCAATGGCGGAAACGGATCTTGTTTCACCGAGATGAGCGAGCAGGCGGTCAGTGACCACGCTGCCAATACAAATAACAATAACTGTCTTACCAACATGGTGTCCTCGATAGTTTCGCGAGTGGTTGGCGCATTACACCATAGAATGCACGCATCGGCGAAGCCGCGGTTCCATCGTTACGCTGGCCGACGGGCGATCAGCGCTTTAAATTCGTGGGGAACCAAGCCCATGAGCCGATCTTCGACGCGGTCCCAGCGAATTTCTCCTATGTCGGCAACCTTGAGGTGCTTGCCGAGTGCGTCGTCGAGCAGGTCGGGCGTATAGCCGATTTTCGGCAAGGCCGCGCCGGCTGCTTCACACATGGCTGCCAATGCGCGGAAATGGCTGCGCGTAGTGGCAAGGCCACGCACGTTACGATCAAAATCCAGCAAGTCGATGACGAACTCGAGCTTGGCGGTAAGGCCCGCCGCGGTTGCCGCTTGGGCAAGGTGACCAAAGTGAATCGACAATTCGGGATGGTCCAAATGGGTCGAAAGTTTCGGCCACATCGAATATTCGCCGAACTCGGTGATCACTGCACAGCCGCCCGGAGCTAACCAGCGACTGACCTTTTCGATCAGTTCGAAGCTACCCGTGAGCAAGTAGAATGGCTCGGGTGCGTCATCGAGGTTGACGTTCCAGTCCGCCGCCAATTCGGCGCCTTTGCCAAACAGGCGCAACTTGTCTTTGTCGACGCTGCCGCTGTCTTCGGCCAAGCCGAGGTCGGCTCGCACGTGCTGCTCGGCCGGCAAGTCGCCAATCATTTCGTTGCTCAAAATGAGGTCGAAGCTGTGGGCTGGCAGCTCGGTTGCAAGCACATCGCCAATGATCCACCGCGCTGCGTTGCCAATACGTTCGGCTTGCGCGTTGGCTAACGTTTGCGAAAGTTCGACGATCGTGTAGTCGACGGTGAAGCCGTGTTCACGCAAGCGCGCCATCACATCGCGCGCGACATAGCCCAAGCCCGCACCGATTTCGGCGATGCGGACGGCTCGGCTGCCGGGTGCAACTGCGATCAAATCGCGCTGCAACAAGGTGTCGACCAAGGCTTGGCCGTAGGTGCGGCCGGCCAACGCAGGGTGGGGCACTCGCAGTAAGTGCGACAGCGTGGTTTCTTGATGGTCAAACTGCGCTGGGGCATCGGCGACATCATTGCGATAATAGTCGGTCGGCGACATGTTGCCGCTGCGTTCGCCTGGCACCGGTTGGCCAGCGCGCCACGCTGGATACGGCATCGTCGACGATAAATACTTGGGCGCCAGGCCTGGCCGCTTGGCGTACGTCGACGCCGGCATTAATGACAGCTTGCAGGCCTGCACGCTGCTGTGGGTTAGCCGCAACACCAAGGCTTTGAGTTTGGCTGCATCGAACTTGCCGCGCAGTTCGGCCAAACGCTTTTCACCATCGAAGGCGTCCCACATTTTGGTTTCATCAGCGTCGAGCACAATGCGTTGCACTGGACGATCGCCCCACGCGGTCCATAGCGTCAGGGTTTCTGGGCGCCGCTGCCACACATTCCATTTGCCTTTGTAAACACACATCGGCCAGATGCCATCGGTTTCGTCGCCAGCGACGTCGGTCACGCCCGCATCGACATCAACCAAGACGAAATGGGCGGCCAATACATCGACGAACTGCGCTGGATCGGCATCGCCAAAGCGACCGGCAAAGCGCGTTAGCGTGGTTGCGGTATCGGCGCCGCCAGCAAACGCGTCGATGAGCTCGACGATGTCGGGACTCATTTCCATCAAGAAGCCGTAGATGTCGTGAAACAAATAGACGGCGCCCATATGGGCAAAATAGGACAAGTGATGCGAACGATGCAGGTGGGTTGGCGTTGGCGGTTGACCCGACATGCCGAGTTGGTAACACGTTGTGACTGGTTACGGCGCGTGTGGCAGGGGTTGATTTTGGTGGCGGCGGTTTGGGTTTGTTGAGGCTGGCGTCGACGCTGGCCTACGCGCACACTTTGGGTATGCAGCCACGCTATTTCTTTGAAACCGAAGAACACGCCGCGATTCGTGCAAGCGCGCGTCGCTTTGCGCTCGCCCAGCTGCGCGACCACGGTGCCGCATGGGAAGAAGCCGAAGCGTTTCCGATCGAATTGTATGCACAAGCGGCGCAAGCGGGGATTGCTGGCATTGGTTATCCAGAAGCGCTGGGCGGCCAAGGTGGCGACCTGAGTCATCTCTTGGTTGCGGCAGATGAACTGATCATGAGTGGCCAAACCGTTGGCACGGTGGTTGGCCTCGGCAGTCATGGCATCGCTTTGCCGCCGATTGTGAAGTTTGGCAGCCCAGCACAACAAGCGCAGTTTGTGACACCGTGCCTGCGCGACGGTCGCATCGCTGCACTCGCGGTGACCGAGCCCGACGGCGGCAGTGATGTGGCGGCACTACGCACGCGCGCCGAAAGGGATGGCGAGTACTACGTCGTCAACGGCAGCAAAACGTTTATAACCTCGGGTACCCGAGCCGATTTTGTGACCACTGCCGTACGCACCGGTGGCCCTGGACACGGTGGCGTTTCGCTGTTGGTGATCGAACGTGGCACGCCGGGTTTCACCGTCGCGCGCAAGCTGAAAAAAACTGGTTGGTGGGCGAGCGACACGGCGGAGTTGCATTTCGACGATTGCCGGGTACCAGTTGCCAATCGCATTGGCGCTGAAAACGCAGCGTTCGCGATGATCATGATGAACTTTGCAAACGAACGTCTCATGCTTGCAGTGCAGTGCGTTGCCATCGCGCAATTGGCTTACGACGAAGCATTGACGTACAGCCGCAACCGCCAAGCGTTTGGCAAGAGCCTTAGTGGTTTTCAAGTGACCCGCCATCGCTTGGCGGATATGGCTTCGCGCCTTGCTGCGGCGCGGGCGCTCACCAGCGAAGCTGTGATGCGGCAAACGCGTGGCGAGCAAATCTTCGCGCTGGCGGCGATGACGAAGAACACGGCAACCGATATGTGCTCGTTCGTGTGCGACGCTGCAGTGCAACTGTTCGGTGGCTACGGCTACATGCGCGAAACCTTGGTCGAACGGCTCTATCGCGATGCCCGCTTGTATCCCATTGGCGGTGGCACCCGCGAAATCATGAATGAGGTGATTGCGAAGTCGCTTGGGTATTGATTGCATCGACGGCGGTCGCTGGTTATGGTTGCCGGCATGGACTCCCAAGGTGAACGTCCCGCGACGAAGGTAGGGCAGCTCGCAGTTGCAATCATTGTGCTACCAGTGCTCTGGCATGCCGTGGGCTTGGTGGTTGGCTGGGATTCGAAGCGCAGTTTTTCGACCTTGATGTGGGTTAATTATGCGGGTGGTGGGGTTCGTGCTGCCTGCACTGTGCTGCTCACGGGCGTGCTGTGGTTCTTGGCAGCGCGACAACGTTCACCGCTTGCGCGCCGGCTGTTGTCGATCGCGGGGGCATTTTTTCTCGCCGCGTTGTTGATGCGCTTCGGCGTCGCCGCGTACGTGCAACGCGATGGCGGTAGCCTCGCGGTCTGGGAGTGGACGACCCGAATTGTGACAACGGTCCGGCTTGCTGCCGTGGTTGCCATTGCCGTGGTCGCTTGGCGTGGCGCACGCACCGCAACTGTAGTCGCGCTTGTGCTGGAAGCGTTTTTTTGGATGGACGCAGCGTGGAACGTATTGCCTGCCTCGTGGAACCACGGCAACACCATGCGCCTGCTGTACTTCGGGTTGGCGGTGGTCGTCGCCATTGCCAACGTTGGCCAGCTGCGCACCATCGCCGGCGAGACCCGCTGTGATAGCAAACCGTTGCTGCGTGCAAGCTATGATCAACTTTCGGTGTCGATGGCGCTGCGGGTTGTGGTTGCCGTGGTGTCGTGTTTAGTGGTGTTCACTGCGTTTGGCCCTGACGGTCGCCAACTCAAATGGCTGTTGCCGATTTCCCTTGGTGGCGCTTGGCTCGCTAACCTGTGGGGCATCATCGGCGCGACCCGATTGGTTTTTGCGGACACTGGGTATAGCGGCCGCGTCGCCGTTGGCGCTGGTGCCATGCTGTGGGCCGTGGTGGTGCAAATTCCGACGCTGGTTATGCTTTGGCATACGGTGCTGGGCCAAGCCGGATATTTCGATCGCGAGGGCCTGAGCAACTTTCAGTACGCTGTGCCGATCGTCAACGCGGTGGGCTTGCTGTTGTTGGTTTCGGCGGTGCAGCGTGCAGCTGTGCGTGCAGGTCAATTCGAACTAGCCGAATCGACTCTCGCGAGCGCCATCATCGTTGGCATTCTCAACGTTGCAACCATCGTGGCTCAGTACGGCTTGGGCCGTGTCAAAACCAAAAGTGAAGCACTGTTGGCGTTGGCGATTGCGGCGGGCTGCGGCTTGTTTGCAGTTATCACGTTGATGCGCGTGTTTAACCGCGCTCGCGACGCGGGTGAGCAACCGACGCAGCCGTTGCCAACTGCGCGCGTCTTGTAGCTGCGGTTAAGGCGCAAGGCGCACGCGCAAGCACAAGTCCA
>JAKQOD010000109.1 GCA_029565465.1 Deltaproteobacteria bacterium | reverse complement strand
CAATTGTTAGTCGTGGAAGCGGCCACCCAAGTTGCATCCAGCGTCGCCCGCGTCGTTGCAATGCATGCGGTCCACCGTGGCGGCCGCGATCGGGCAGCGCGGTTGCGCGAAGAGATGACACAAAGACAATTGCGCGAAGCGCTCGACAAACAGCAAGCGAGTATTGAACGCTTACAACAAGAACTTGCGGCTAGCGATTTTCGCTGATGCCTAGCGCCACCAGCCAAGCGTTGCTCGAAGCATCTGTCGGCTTGCTGCAACGCGCCGAGCTGTTGCGGCCCGCCGATTGCGATACCGTCGCGCGGCTCGCATTGCAGTGTGCCGCTGCTTGTGACAACGCTGCTGCTGCCAAACTTGCCTTTGCCATCGAACGCATCTGCGACGAGCTTGCGGCCGGACGGGTTGCGGTTGGCATTAGTTTGCCGAGCTTGTGTGCCGCGGCCGACCAGCTGCACGCGGTAATGAAGGCGCCAGCGCCGTCGATGGCGAATGCACTCGAAGCCGCGCGCTTTGAGCTCGACACCTTGCTGCCACTGCCATCGGCGCCACCACCGTCGCGCCCCGTGATCGCAGCGAGTACGTTGTTGCGTCGCGCCGATGTCCCGCCGGAAGATCCGCGCACCGCGATGCAGCGCCAGCGAGCACAACGCATCGCACAAACGCCCCTACGCGAGGCCCTGCGGACATTGCGCGACCACTATCAGCCGTAAGCTATCGGCGCGTGGCAACGACGAACTTCAAGTACGCTGCTTCAGGAAAGCCTGGAATTGTTGGGAAGTCTGGTGGCAAGCCACAGCGTTCGATGATCTGCAGCTGAGTTTGTGCACCGTAGGCACCATCGGCCAATGCCAGTTCATATTCCGCGGCAGTCACTTTGTGCGTTGACGATGCCGCCACCAACAACCCGCCCGGCACGGTCACGCGCAAACACGCCGTTACCAGATCAGAATAGTCGCGAATCGCACTCCACGGCTTGCCACCGCGTGCGGTTGCACTTGCGAACGCAGGCGGATCAATGACGACCATGTCGAACATGCGTTTGCGTTCGGCAAACTTCGACAACACTTTGAGCGCGTCGCCGACGATCAATTCCGGTTTTTCGCCGTCGAAACCCGACGAGGTAAAGTTGCGCCGCGCACGCGCATGCGCTTTCGGGGCAACGTCAACCGCACAGACTTCGGTGGCTCCACCGGCCTGAGCGTAGACCGAGATGGCGCCCGTGTAGCTGAATAAGTTCAAGACCCGACGACCCTTGGCGTACTTGCGAACAGCACGACGGCCTTCCCGCAAATCGGCAAACAACCCCGTTGATAGCGGCGACGTCACATCAACCCAGAACTTGAGGTCGTCTTCTTGGACTTCAAATTCGACTGGTGCAGGATTGCCGCGCACTAGTTCGGCGGCGGTTTGCCGCGGTGCTTCGCCGCCGAGCGAACGATAGCGCCGCTGTTCATAGATCGCAGCAGGTGAAAGTTCCGCAACGAGTGCGTCATACAAGGCATCGCGCAGGCCAACGATCGCCGACGAAAACAGCTGGACGACCAAATACTGATTGTACTTTTCGACGACGATGCCAGGCAAGCCATCAGACTCTGCATTGATCAAGCGGATCGCTTGCAAAGCATTGCCATCGACCAAGCGGCCGCGCAACGCAATCGCAGCGCGAACCCGATCGGCGATCAAGGCCGCATCAATCGCGGCATCTTGACGCCGTGTGAACACGCGCACCGCGATCGAACTATCGTTGTCGAGCAGCCCGCGCCCGACGAATTCGCCTTCTTCATCGATGAGATCAATCTGAGTTCCCGCATCCATCGACAACGGCCGCGGGCCCAGCGCTTCGCGGTATACCCACGGATGGCCAACGCGTACGCGGTGCGCGATATCATGATTGAGGCGAATCGTATTTTTGCGCACGATGGGCGCGCCTTGCTGCGAACGACGGCGCGGCGGTGGATAGTCCGAATCTCTGGCCATACGGCGCGGACACTACCCGAATCAGTTGCATTTTGCGAAGCGCCCAACCGCATTGAATCAATTCAGATGGGCAGCTTTGCCGGTTAGGCCGTTTTTCGTCGCGCAGATCCCGAAAGGCGGAAGATCACAGTGACTCAAAGACGACCTAGCTGTTTAATTACGATAACTTACGCCAATTCTTACTGGCTTACACGATTCTCGTAGACAACGCCACCTACCAGTGAGCTATTGTGCGCGCCGTTCATTTGCTTAACACGGGTGTAACAGGAATGATGCTTTCGAAGACTACGCGGGCCGGGGCACCAGCAACGCTGGAACAAGTTCGCTTCGGCGAATTTCTGTTGGAGCGCAAACTAATCTCCGACGAGCAATGGCTTGCCGCATTGGCAGATCACTGGAGTGCGCGGGCCCGCCAAAGCATCGGCGCCACTATCGTTGCCAAGGGCTTTTTGGCATCGGCAGTTGTCGAATCGCAAGCCCGGGTTTTCCACGATGACGAAGTGGATGCCGATCTTGATGTTATTGAAGTGTTGCCACGTACCGAGCGACAAACGGTCCCCATGCCGGTCGCACGGAATCGTAATTGAAATTCATTATTCCCTGGTAAGTGACCGAAATCCGATCCAAAATTTCCTGCGTCACATTTCGCTCTGCGCCGCAGCGCTAGTTTTAGGCTGAACGCCAGTTTTGGGAGAACACATGTCCTTGCAAACCAAATCGCCTGCTACCCCTTTTGCTAATGGTACCGCTGCCAACGGCCACGCCGTCGTGCCAGTGGCAAATGGCGCAGCACGCCGCAAACGGACCTCATCATTGATGTCTGTTGCAGCGGCCTTGCCATCAGTTGAATCCTCGCTCGAAGATTTTATCTCGCGCGCCAACTCAACGCCCGACGCAGGCGGTTGGGGGATCGCAGCTGACTCGGCGACGCAAGAGCAACGAGCCGCAGAAATCGCGCAAATCGAAGCCGAAGCAGACCGCCGTCGGCAACAAGATCAGGCCCGCTGGAAAGCGGCCGAAGCACAACTCAAGTCCGAAGCTGAAGTCCGCGAAAACGCGTTAAAAAAGCAACTGGATACCCTGCAAGGCAAACTTGCGGCGGCCGAAGCCCGTGCTGCTGTAGCTGCCGACACCGACGATGGTGCTGCTGCAACTGCAGCGATGGCACAGCTACAAACCCAGCTGGCCAAAGCGGAAGAACGAGCCAAATCGGCCGAAGCCGCAGCAAAAGCATCGCAAGCTAAGATCAATGAAATGGCAGCCGAAGCCGCAACGGTTAAACCCGCTGCCGCACCGGTTGTGGTTAGCGGCGGCGACGCGGAACTTCGGGCGGCAGCGGAAGCAGCCGAACAACGCGCCAAGATTGCTGATGCACGCGCTACCAAAGCCATCGCAGCCGCACGCGCTGCCGCTGCTGGCTTGACCGTTTCCGAAGACGACCTATCGAAAATTGCAACCGCATTGCCAGTGCAATCGGCATACGAAGCCGCGCCTGCGAAAAAGCCACCGATTCTTGCAATCGGCGGCGCCTTTGTTGGCGGTTTGGCAGCGATGTTTGGGGTTAGCAAGATGATGGCGAAAGACGCGCCAGCACCATCGGCTGCGCCTGCGCCTGCGGCGGCGATCGCACCTGCTCCAGTTAAAGACGTGGCACCGCCTCCGGTGAATGCGGTCGATACCAAACCAACGGTGACGCCGCTGC
>JAKQOD010000095.1 GCA_029565465.1 Deltaproteobacteria bacterium | reverse complement strand
GGCTTCGATCATGCCTTGTTCTTCTTTGGCGGCACTGTAGTCAGCGTTTTCTGACAAGTCGCCGTGGCCACGCGCAATCTCAATTGCCTTCGAGTTGGCAGGACGATCAACGTCCTTGAGGCGCTTGAGATGGGCCCGCATTGACGCGTAGCCCGATGGAGTCATTGGATATTTTTCGCTCATAAGAACCTACGCAGGACCGGCTATGGCCCTAGACGGCCACGACCGGGCTATTCCTACCTTGTCGTGCCGCCGCTGTCCAGGCCAGCGAAACCGCCAAAGGCATGGCAGTAACGGCGCCAAGCGTTGCCAAGCGGTCGCTCTGCGTGCGATAGCTCGCTTTGCCGTGACCACTATTCCTCCGCCTAGCCCCGAGCGTTTGGTAATTGGCATTGCCGGAGGTACCGGATCTGGCAAGACCACGATTGCACACAAGCTGGCCGCAGCCATGCCGCCAGGGCGCTGCGCGGTGATCGAACACGACGCCTATTACCGGGACCAGCGGCACCTGACCGCGGAAGAACGCGCCGCGATCAACTACGACCATCCGAGCGCGCTCGAAAGCAGCTTGATGGCCGAGCACCTGCGCGACCTGCGTGCCGGCCGCACGGTCGAAGTGCCGATCTACGATTTTGTGACCCACACCCGCCGTGCCGAAACCCGCACGGTCGAAGCCTCGCGCGTCGTCATCGTCGAGGGCATCCTGGTGTTCGTTGAACCAGCGTTGCGCGAACAGATGGACATCAAGATTTTCGTCGATACCGATTCCGATATCCGCTTGATGCGCCGAATTCGCCGCGACCTTGAGCAACGTGGCCGCACGTTTGCTTCGGTGCGTGACCAGTACTACAGCACGGTGCGCCCGATGCACATTGAGTTTGTGCAACCCTCCATGCGCTTTGCTGACTTGATTGTGCCTGAAGGTGGCGATAATCGGGTTGCGCTTGACGTCCTGCTCGGCGAACTCGGCCGGGTAGCTTACTCATAGAGCACATGTGACGACTGCGCTGCTCGGTTGTGCGTGTCTGGCGTTGGTTGGCATCGTTGCATGGCGGCCGCACGGCTGGGGCCCCGCGGTCGCCGCCGCCGTTGCAGTCGGGTTCGCCATGGCTGCCGGCATGGTGGCATACGACGACGTCACCACGGCGCTCCGCGCGCAATGGCGCGCCTTTGCCACGTTAGCCTCGGTCATGATTATGACCAGCACCGCCGAATCGATGGGCTGGCTGGACCGCTTGGCCGAGTTCATTGAACCCCGGACGCGGGGGCCGGTCCGCTACGCATTTCGCGTCACGTTCATCATTTCTGCTGCGGTGGCCGCGGTGCTCTCGAACGACGCCGCGATCCTTGTGCTGACACCAACGGTGATTGCGTTGTTGCGTGCGGTGTACCCCAAGCGGCACCCCAAGTTCTTGCTGCCCTTTGTGGTTGCGGTATTTGCTGCAGCCGGGGTTGCGCCGCTCGTGGTGTCCAATCCTATGAACTTGATTTTTGCCGAGCATGTCGGCATCGGCTTCAACGAATACTCGGCCGTGATGATTCCGGTCGCGCTGATTGGCTGGGTCACGACATACGGTGTGTTGGCGTGGATGTTCCGCGATGTGCTGGCCGATGACGCACCTGCGCTTGGCGCGTGGCCTGCCCGCCCACCGGCACAACGTGGCGCCAAGGTGATTATTGCGACGGTGAGCGGGGTGTTGCTGGCCTATCCGCGGG
>JAKQOD010000032.1 GCA_029565465.1 Deltaproteobacteria bacterium | reverse complement strand
AATCGAGGGTGCCGAGGATTTGCAAAAACGTGGACTTGCCAACGCCGGACGCGCCAACGACGGCAACCATATCGCCTGGGGTGAGTTCCAGATCAACGCCTTTGAGGACGGACAAGGTTGAACCACCGTGCTCATACCACTTGCAAAGATTCTGGACCGATACACGTGCGCCTTTGCCCACGGCTGCTGCTGACATGCCTGCCGTAACGGCCACGGGCTCGGATACAGCGGTTTGAGTAGCGGTGGTTTCAGGGGTGTCGGTCACAAGATTCCTTAGGCGGGGCGAGAACTTACTGGCTAGATCTGGCAGTGTCAACGCGGATAGGACCCCCGATCTGTGCAACTGGTTGCCCAAGATCGACTTAGGTCACAGTGGTTTACGGTTGGGCGCCGATCTCAGGTCGGTGGGCGTGTTGGTGTCCCTGTTCGTGTCCCTGTTCGTGTCCCTGTTCGTACTGTATTGTGTGAGCCGATCCGGTGATGCTAACGGCGCGCGGGTGAGGTGGGGCCAGCGTCACTCGCCTACCCGCGGCGGTGGGCACGTGACCGCTCCATCCTGACGCTCGTGCCACCCGATCTTGTCGCGGTGCGCTCGTCGCGGAGGCCCGGATCCCCAACTTTGGGTGCTTCGAAGCGGGCACTCTCGACACTCCCTCGCAGTCACTGCCCACCTGGCGGGTGGCCGGCTCGTTCCGCTTCCGTGCTCGCACAACTACTACAGAAAACGACTTCCTGCTTTCGGAACGATTTTCTCGAATCGTGGCCGAACAGGGTCACGGACACGGTCACGAACACAGTCACGGTCACGGTCACGAACACAGTCACGAACAGGGTCACAGTCACGAACAGGGGGTCACGAACACGGTCACAAACAAGATCACCAGCGCGCGCAGAGCGACGGCCGGTTGCGTTCAGCCAAGGCGGCGACGAGCGAGGACCGCAGCGTACGCTTTGGTACGTGAGGACCGCAGAGAGGAAGCCAACGAGGGCTGGGCGCGAGCGGCCGAGCGCCACGGTACGTGAGGACCGCAGGGAGGTACCAACGCAGGCTGGGCGCAACCAGCCGAGCGACCTTACATGTGGATGGCATGGCCCAACGCAGCCTCCGTTGCCTCTTTGATGGCTTCGGCAAACGTCGGGTGAGCGTGAATCGTGTACGCCAATGATTCCGCGTTAACTTCGGTCGTTTTGGCGAGCGTCATCTCAGCAATCATATCGGTAACTGCAGGGCCAATCATGTGCGAGCCAACCAGAGCGCCGGTCTCAGCATGCCAAATCGTTTTCACAAAACCAGGATACTCTCCAGCAGCCATGGTCTTGCCGAGTGGCTTAAACGGAAACTTGCCGACTTTGATCGGAATGTTTTGCGCACGCGCTTTGGCTTCGGTGAGACCAACTGACGCAATTTCGGGATGACAATATGTGCACGCCGGAATCGCGTCGTAGCGGACTGGGTTGGCATGATGCCCAGCAATCACTTCGGCGACGTAAACACCTTCGGCCGATGCAACGTGAGCAAGGCCACGGCCCGCCACGTCGCCAATGGCCCATAGATTTTCGCCGGCTTTGCAGTGTTCGTCGACCTTGATGAACCCACGGTCTAGCGTAACACCGGCAGCTTCGAGGCCGATACCTTCTGTATTCGCGGTGGTGCCGACAGCAACGAGCAAAACGTCGACGTCCAGGTCCATAATCGCATTTTCGGCGCCGACATCGGGCGCTTGCGCGTTTTCGATTTTCAACGCCACGCCCGTCGCTGTGCGTACGGCTTGGGTAAGCTTTTTGCCGGTCAGCAAACGCATGCCGCGCTTTTCGAAGGCGCGGCCAAGCTCGGTCGAAACTTCCACGTCTTCATTCGGCACCAGCCTTGGTGCGTACTCGATGATCGTTACGTCGACGCCCAGCGCCGCATAGAAGGAGGCAAACTCAACACCAATGGCACCAGCGCCAAGGACGGCCAAGCGCTTGGGCACTTCCGGCAACGTCATTGCGCGGCGGTATTCGATGATGCGCTCGCCATCGAGCTCAATGCCAGGCAATGAGCGCGCGCGAGCGCCGGTAGCAATAATAACGTTCTTGGCTTCGAGCGCCGTCACCGTATTGTCCGGCGCCCGGACGTGGACAGTGTGCGGACGCCATGCACCGGTGCGCGTGCCGAGCGATGCGGTTCCCACGATATGGTCGATCTTGTTTTTGCGAAACAAAAACGCCACGCCTTTGGAAATCTGCGCAGCAACATCCCGACTCCGTTTGATAATTGCGGGGAAATCAAACCGCACGCCATCGACGATGATGCCGAATTCTTTGGCGCGATGAATGAGCTCAAGCACTTCGGCTGAACGCAACAACGCTTTGGTTGGTATGCAGCCCCAGTTGAGACAGATACCACCGAGGCCTTCGCGTTCCACGCACGCAACTTTGAGGCCAAGTTGCGCAGCACGTATCGCCGCAACATAGCCCCCAGGCCCCGCGCCGATTACCACAAGGTCATAACTTACCGGTGTCGACATAGTTTCCTCGCGTTGCCTACAGGGCCAGCGATTCTGGATGTTCCAAAAGATCAGCGAATACAATGAGCCACTTCGAGCCCAAGGCACCGTCGATGACACGATGATCGCAGCTCATCGAAACCGTCATGCGCTTGCCTGCGACGACGGCGCCGTCTTTCACGACGGGCGCGTCGAGCACGGCGCCGACTGCCAAAATGCCAGCTTCGGGTGGATTCAAGATCGCGGTAAATCGCTCAATGCCGAACATGCCGAGATTTGAAATTGTAAACGTCGAACCAGTAATTTCGTGCGACTTGAGGCCGCGCGACTTTGCACGCTCGGCGAGGTCGCGAATTTCAGCGGCGATCGCACCGATACCTTTGAGATCGGCATCGCGCACCACCGGCGT
>JAKQOD010000022.1 GCA_029565465.1 Deltaproteobacteria bacterium | reverse complement strand
TACCAAGCAACTACGTGCGCCCGATGTTGCGCAATAACCAGAATATCGCGCTCGACAAGTTTGCCGTCGCAACCCGCGATCCCGACGCAGCGCCCCGATCCGCGAGCCCCAAAGTGCCACGGCAAATTCCCAATCACGATCTCGCCTTGCTCAAAGGCTGTTCGCGCGATCAGATTGCCGCCGTGGTCGGCGGGATTGAAGATGCCATTAAAAATGGCGCGCCGCTGTACAACCAAGGCAACCACGAAGCGTGCTTCTTGATTTACGAAGGCACCGCAGTGAAATTCGAACACGACTCGCCGTGTGCAGGCGTCCGCAGCGCGTTCGGTGATGGCTTGTTGCGCGCCAGCACGTTGGCTACAGCACCTGAAAAGGCGTGGGCTATGCGTGACACGTTTGATGGCTTGCTGTTGGTGATCGAACGCTGGGCTAAAGCACAGCCTTAGCTCAGATCGGCGCTGCAGCCGCGAAACTGGTGCGTACCACCATCGCGGCATTGCCAAGGGCCGCATTGTTATCGAAACCTGCGCCCAAGCTTTCCGCCGACAAGCGCAGCGTGGCAAACCCAGTCAAGGTGCTGAAATCGAAATAGGTAACCTCGGCACGCGCGTTGGTGACGGCTTGCGCACGCGGATCCACCGTAGCAAACTTGGCTGGCAACACGGGGAGCGAAAGCGTTGCGCTAGCGCTGTCATCGTAGACGATCCAATTGAGCGTTTGGAGCTCCGGCCCCTGCATCCAATTGCCGCTCCACACACTGCGCCGCATGTCGGGCGTGCCAGTTTCTTGCACGGTCCAGGTGGCGCCGGTTGCGGTGGCCACTGGTGCGGTGGCGATCCAAGGCAGCGGCTGTGCGGCTAAATCGACGGCCAACGACGACGACAGCGTTGCGGTGCGGACTTCCACCCGCTGCAAGCCGGGCATGCTGGCGCGCCCAAGCTCGGTGGCCACAAAACTCTGGGTGCCAACGCCAGGTGGAAACTGCACGTCAACGGTAAAATCTCGCTGCGTCGGATCTCCAAAGGTATTGGTTTGGAAGCCAACCAAGCGGCTGCTGAGAACTGACGCGCGGATGGCTACCAAGGAATCAATATTGGCTGGTGTGTTCGAATACAGGATCGAGAACGGTGACATATCAGTCCACGTCGTAATCGCAGCGGTGCCGTTCGCAACGAATGTTTGCTGTTGAAACGCAAACTTGGTGAGGCCCCGAAACGCCGCCGTACCAAGCAACGGGAAACTCAACTTGTGACAATCCGCGTTGAGGTTCAATGTCGACGGCCGCGCGCTAGCATCGACGCCACAAGGCGTAAAGAACGAGTAGAACGTACCGTTGACCAACAGTGGGTACGTCACCGCCATCGCTTCGGCTGCACCGCTGATTTGCACCGGGCGCTGCACCATGCCGAAGGTCAATGCGTCACCTGGTTGCACTCCAACGATTGTGGTGATGCGATGAAAACCGCTCGTGGTGGGCTCGATAAAATGCAGGTTGCCACCGCCGACAATGGCGATGGTTGCGGTGCCTGCTGTGCCGGTCTCAGCTTCGGCAATCAAGTTGCCGGCTGCATCGGTCGACACCAACGTGCCTGCCTGCGGTCGGCCATCACCGAGATGCGTCAGTGTTTTGACTTGGATGCTCGTCGTCGCGACGTCAACCGTGTTGTTGCTGTCACGATTCGCGTCGGGGCCATACACCACGCTGCCACAGCTGACCGCCCCACCCAGTAAACTCGCTGCCAGAACTTGCCGAAGCTGCATTTCGTCATGCTACGTGGCCAGGCGACGCGATTCAATCTGCTAGGCTGCTTCGCTATGCACGTGCTGTACTTGTTTGACATCGACGGCACGCTTTTGCGCGCCGACGGCGCTGGCCGGCGAGCTTTCGACCGTGTGATGCTGGCCCATCACGGCATCGCGCAGGCGTCGCACGATATCCAGTTTGGCGGCAAGACCGATCGCTGGCTGGTCGACGAAGTGTATCAAGCGCGGCTGCACCGCGCCGCGCGCACCGCCGAAGTTGACGCGTTCATTGCCGACTACTTGGTCTTGCTCGACGAAGAACTGCAAGCCAAACCGCTGCGTGTGCTGCCCGACGTAGTGGCGTGCTTGCGATGGCTGCAGCAATTGCCGAACGTCACGCTGGGTGTTGCAACCGGCAACGTCCGGCGCGGCGCCGAGCTCAAACTTGCCCAAGCCGGGTTGACCGACATGTTTGTCTTCGGCGGCTGGGGCTGCGATTCAGCCGATCGTCCAACCCTGGTCCAGCGCGCGGTTGAACGTGGTCGTGACTTGGTACCACCAGCGCAGCGCACCAATACATTTCCCATCGTGGTAGGCGACACGGTCCACGACATTGCAGCAGCGCGGATGGCGGGCGCCCACGCCTGTGCCGTCACCACCGGAGGCGATTCGAGGTCAACGTTAGCGGCGGCAGATGTGGTTTTTGACGGTTTAGGCGAGCTTCCAGCGTGGCATGCTGCAAAATTCCCGACGGCGACTCCATTTTCAATTGAATAATATCAATATGTTACGAACTTCTGTGTAATTTGCCACATTCTACCGGTCGGGCCATTAGACCTTTTGGCCTTTCAAACCGTAGAATGGGACATATGAAAGCGCTGCTCACGATGGTGACCGCGACTAGCCTCTGCACTGCAGCGGCTAGCGCAAGCCACGCTGATACGCCGGCGGCCGAACCGCTTACGCTACGCAAGATCTTCACGCAGCACTTCACATCGTCGCGGTTGTTCGCGATGCCAATCGCAGACGTGGTTGGCGCCTATCAAATTACGTTTAGCGGCGATGGCTCGCTGCTACAACAACCAGGGCTGCTTACCTCAGCAGGCGTGGTCGCACTTGGGTTTGGCGACATCGCTCAGCTGGAATATCGCAACAGCGCCGCAGTCGGCGCAACTGGTGTCGAAGCGCCAATTCCCGCGATTGGGGTGCAACTCAAAGTACCGTTGCCGGCGCACCACAACTGGCCGGCGCTGGCGCTGGCATTTCGCTTAGGCGTGCCACGGCGCGAAACGATTGATGGCGCTGAACTCGAAGAATCGGTGACCGACCTCTATGTTGTGTCGCGCCTCCATTTATGGGGTCCGTTGCGCAACTTGACGCTACACGCAGGCACGCGGATTTCCAGCGCCAAAGCTGCGGCGCTCAGTCCGGGCTTCGACACCACCGAGCAGCAACGCTTGCTGGTGCTGCCTGCTGGTGGCTGGGAACTCGCGATGAATCCACGTGCACGCATGGTCGGCGAAATTTCGCTTGCACCCGAGTTTCGTTGGGACCCAGCGCTTGGCGGTGTCCCCACCATCGACTACGGCTTGTTGGGGCGGCTCGGCCTACGGTGGAACCTGATCCCGTCGATCACCATCGACGGCAGCATTGGCTACCAAGTGGAGGTTGGGCGCATGAATGATGCTGACTCGCTGCGCTCGTTGGTGCAGTGGGACATTCGGCTAGGCGCTGAGATTTTCATTCCGTGGGGCGCATTGATGTGCCGCGGTGTGGGCGCATTTTGCAATCGATGAGCAAGGACAAACAACATGGAGAAGTTATGCACAACCCTCGCGTAAACAAAAACCACTGGCTGAGTTTGGCGTTCGCTGCGGCCAACGTCTCCGGCGTGGCAATGGCACAAGCCCAACCGTGGGTTCCCAATAATATTCCACCGCCGACGCCGACTGCACCACCGACGCCAACTACAGCGCCGACGCCGACACCGACACCTGAAGGCACGAGCACCACTGACGTAGTGCCGGCCACCGCTGCGGTGCCGACCAGCGAGGTTGAACCAACAACATCTACGGCGCCGACCGATCCGTATCGCTTCAAACCGGTGAAGCCTAAGCCAAAAATCACCGTCGATTTGCCAGAAGTCCTCACGACACCCACCGGATACTTATTGCCGGCCGGCATTTTATATTCGAAGTCGTCGTTGGACACCGGCGGCGGGGCCGCCACCGATTTGCGCATAGGGCTCGGTGACGTTGCGGAATTTGGCATCGCGACCACCGACCAAGTGCGTGGCCGCTTCAATCTCAATGAGACCGCACAACGCATTCAGCCGTATGTCACGGCCTCATTCCGGCTTGGCGTTGGCGAAAACCGCTTGTTTCGACATCAACCCGGCATGACGTTAGGGTTTCGCAAGTCATTCGAACGCGAATACGATGACCATGCCACCCGCGTTGCCGAACTGACGTTGGTTGCATCGAAACACCTCGGCGATCGGGCCACCTTGCACGCCGGTGCTGCGTTTTGGGACGCCCAAGTGCGCTCGTTGTCTGACGCTAGCAATACATACGTCTTGCATGATCAAGGCATCAAAAACCAACTACGCGCATTTGGGGGCGTGGCGGTCAAAGCAACCGATTCCGCCGACGTGTTGATCGATTGGGGTTGGACGCCCGAGTTCTGCTACACGTGTACAAATCAAGTTCGGTTGCGTGCGGTGTTGTCGTGGGGCGTACGCTACAACCTCGCCGATTGGATCCGCATTGAGTCGGGCGTCCGTGTGGCCGACATCCAAAATGCCAACTTGCTGGATGCGCAAATCTTCGGCCAAGTGACATTTGTCAGCCGCCGGATCCGCGATGCAATTGATTCGCTACGCGAATAATTCAGCGCCACGTACGAGTTTGATCGTTGCGTTTCTTAGGTCGCCATATGAACCACGTTATCCTTCGCTCCATGGCTGTGCTGCTCGGTTTGAGCACCGGCGTCCGCGCGGCCCGCGCTGACGAGCGGGCCGACCAGGTGATCACGATGCCGACGGCGTTCTTGCTCAGCAGCATGGACTCGCAGTATCCGGCAGCAGCGTTGGCAGCACGCATCGACCACCGTGGTGCAGCGTCGGGACGCGGCACGCTTGCGCTTGGCGGCATCGCGCAACTCACCTTTTCGACCGATCGCGATGTCCGTGTTTGTGAAACGTGTACAACCGGCGAAACCCTACGCACCTTGCGAATGCAGCAAGCCGATTTTCGCATGGGAGCGCCGGTG
>JAKQOD010000019.1 GCA_029565465.1 Deltaproteobacteria bacterium | reverse complement strand
CGACGCTTTGAAGCGGTTTTTGCTATTGGTCTGCTGCACCAACTCATCGGCGACTTCAAACCGGAATGCGTCTGAAATGACCACGAACACGCGCTTGGCACCGCCGTCGTAAAGCGGCAGCACCTTCCGCTCAAAAAACATCTGCTGCGGCGTCGCGTCGGGTAATCGCCAGTGGCTCAAAAAACCCTTCGGCCCCTCAATCACCTTGGCCCAGGCCGCGCTTAGCTGCGGAATAAACCAGCCCGAGTACACACCTTCGATCGTGTCACGGAGAGAATGAAGCACCGCCCAACCCATCGGCTCTACGGCATCGGCTGCGGTGTGAAAATGCCGATAAAACTGATCAAAACGAAACAACTCAGTCCGGTATTGGCTAAACGCTGTGCCCGCATCCGCAAAGCTAAACCCCGCCGCATGCGTGGCCTTCAACTTGAAGAAGTCCGCAGCTGCCGTCAGCGCGTCGTAGCACGCCGCCAGCGCGCGAGTGCGGTCGTTCGTGCTCGCAAGAAACGCGTTAGCCCAATGTCCATCGCGTCGCCGCCCCATCAGCGTGCGCACCATGTCCATGTTCGCACCTGCGCCGTCGACAATCCGCTGCTTCAAGTTCTGCACCACGCGCAGCTCAACATCTTCAAACGTCATGCACTCCGCCAACTGCTCGGCCGTGAACCCAGCCAGTACGCTCACGAGATCAATGTCGATGGCGACAGCCTGCGCTAGCGCGTTATAGCTCGCGAAGTGCGCAATATGCGAGCGCCACTGCGCTGCAAACAACGACGCGTTCGCCGCAAGCGCCCGATCTGGCAACACAAAATGCGCCAGCTTCCGCGGCGCGTCACAATCCAAGCCTCTGCAAAAATCCGTAACAAAAATGCGAAGCAACAGATCGCGCAGACTCGGTTCGCTATCGGAATAGCCGAAATGCTGCTGCACCAAATCCCAGAACGGCACGGTCAAATCGTTGGCGGCAATGTCTTGCCAAGCCTTCGGCTGTGCCGACAAGTCCGCAGCGCCATCAACCACGCACGCCGCGTACAAGCGTTGCAGCATCGCAAACAAGTCAGGCGGATCCGCCCGAGTCAATACAGCGAGCATTTTGCGATCAAGGTCGAGCGCGCTGTCCCCCGGCTGCACCAGTCGCTTAAGGCGCTCAACGCGATCCTTTGCGCGCAAGAATTTGCTGCGCTCTTTCAAGTGTTGTCGCAGCGATTGCGTCGCCAGCCCTAGGTCTTCCAGCAGGATGGAGGCTGAATCGGCGCGAAATGTTTTGCTACGCAGTCGCACATCCAACAACCAGTCGCGCGCCGGCTCGGGTTCGGGGTGCGTGCTGTAGAGCAACCATTGTTGCCCTGCTCCGCGCTCAATCGCAATCTTGACCTGAAGTGCAGGCACGTCGTCCAGCCTAAGCGGCTTCACACCATCAAGTTTCAACTCGTCCACGACCAAATCAAACTCGGCCTCGGCGTCATGCCAGAACACCACCGAGTGCGCGGCAAAAAGAGTCGTCAGGCTATCAAGCAAGCGCTGCTGGCTCATGTTGATAGCCGGCTGAAGTTGACGTCCGGCGTCAGTGCGGCGGTACCGAGTTCCGCCGCGGCGTCA
>JAKQOD010000012.1 GCA_029565465.1 Deltaproteobacteria bacterium | reverse complement strand
GGTCACCATCGGCGAGGTTGCTGATCATTACGCGCATTGCCGCTGCGCGCGCGTCATCGCGAGTTGCGCTGGAGCGCCAGCGGGTCGCGATGCCGACGGCCGTTGTTGCCGAGTTTGAATATCCGCAAAGTCGTAGACGTTGTTCAATCTCAAACGTTCCGATGGTTCGATTCGACGTTAGTGCGTTCGCGAATTCGGTGCATTGCCGCTGCAGGTTCGTATGCGCGCTGACCAGATAGGCTTCGATGTGCGCAAGTTGAGTGCTTTGGTTGTGTGCCCGGTTTTCTTGCACTGCCGTCGCCACGCCTGCTGTAAGCAAGAGGCCTGTAACGAGCCAGCGTGTTGCTCGATGTGAAACAAATGATGAAGTCTTTTGCATATGTGCTTCCCTTTATTGCGGTGCAATAAACTCGAGGTATCCGCGCGGTAGTTGAGGTCTCCCAATGAGGCCAACGAAAGGAAAGTCACCGGATTGCAGGCCGGTGGTCACGGTCGTGAGGGCATCTTCAAGTGCCGTCGCCGGATCGCGTTGAGTTGGGTCACATGCTGCGGCCATTTCGAAAAGCGTTTCAGGTTGCACGTCGGCTTGCTGCCGATGCGCAAGCACATCTTGGACCGCGCCACAGTAAGCGGTGAGCCGTGCATTTGCCGTCATGACATATTCTTCGGCAACGCCAATGCGTACTTTTCGATGCTGCATGTCGAAGTAGCGAAATACGTTCCAGCCTACGAGGCATCCAGCGACGAGCAGCATAGTCAAAAATCGACGCTTCATAGATCTGCTCCGATCGCGCGTGGTGCAACATGAACATCCTGCGGTCGCGAATCAGGCGCCTTGGCCCAAACACTTGGTTCGTGATTATTGATCCACTGCGAACTGTCGGCCGTCATTGCCTGTATCTCGCGTTTGTGGGCGGAAGCATTGGCTATAGCGCTCGATGTTAGAGTGCTATCCACCCACGAGCGAAAATGAATCTTCTCGGAAGAGAAGCTAATTGCATCACGACTGCCCATGCCGGTGCCACGCGCTGGCGTTGATGTTAGTACGTCCTGTTGAACAATCGCGAGGCGCCGTTCGCCGGTAGGCGCAAACACCCATACTGGATAACGTTCGCTATGTTCGCCAACCGGCGTCTTGTAGAGGTCAGCTACGGCGTCGAACCCACCAGCCAGTTGTTTTAGCTTGTGTTCAAAGTATGCCGTGCGGAATGGGTTTTGTTCTGCGGATTTTGCGAGAGCCACCAACATCGGATCGGTCACTTGTTGCACTTCACGGTAGGCCTGGTCGGCCCATGCTTCTTGGCTGTTGCGACAGCTTTCAATGAACGTCTTGGTCAGATCCGCTGCGCTGCCGCCGCCGCTACTGGTGAATTTGTCTTTAGCAAAGTCAGCCAATCGGCTCGCTAACCCAGCGGCGACCTCCTTGCCGCCCGCAGCCGCACCTTCAATTGGAGGCGCAATTGCTCCACCAATCGCGGCGCCTGCTTTGTAGATTTTGTCACCGAGCAGGGCCGTGGCGCCGCCACTTACCCACGTTAGTGCAACGTCGATGAAAATTTGCAAAAGGGGATTTGACCCTGAAGTCAAAAGAGGGGCGAGTCGGCGGACGAGTTGCTCGTTTGAAATTGCGGTGCTCCACGCTGCAGAAATGCCACCGAGGTAGTGCTTCACACTGTCACGTAGGACTTCGCGTGATTGTGTTTCAAGCGGGCAGATTTGCGAGGTCGGCGACTGCACCGATTTGTCGTCGCAAAGGCCGAGTGGTGCGAGGCGGTTTGCTTCTTTTCGGACTTCTTCAGGCGTTCCGACGACGTGGTTCGGTGCAATCGCTTCGAGCTTGCCAGTTCGTAAGGCTTGTTGATGTTTTGCCTGGGTCTCGCGGATTTCGAGCAGACGCGTTAGTTCATTGCGTTCGTTGCTTGCCAGGTCAAGCGCTGCGCGTAAAGGTGATGCCGCATCACCAGCCGTGCTTTCAAGTTTTGCACCTGCCGTCTCGCATGTGTGCAGATTGGTTAGCAGTGCGCGCAGTTGCGCAATTGCGGCGAGCATGCCAACTGGGTCCGCTACTTCGGTGGCAGCTTGCAAAGCTTCTTGTCCAGCCCAAAGTTCAGAGATGCTCATGCGGATCAATTCTGTAACTTGTCCTGGTGATTTTAATTGGGCTTCGCGATCCGCTTTGGCGCGTTCCAGCGCGTCCGCCGCCGTCGCTGCAAAAATGCCGCGTTTCGGCATCGGCGCACTTGATGCTGTTGACGGAAGTGCAGCGTTCGGTTTGGCGTCGTGCTTTACGTCTTGGTGAGCTGTTGTTGACTCAGGCATAAAGCGCCTATCGTCGGTGTCGTGACCAAAGTTGCTAAACCGATGCAGACTTGTGCAAGTCGCTGTTTTGCTTGATGACTTTGAGCATCAACGCGGCTTGCGGCGCCCGCCACGTCACGATCTGAGGAGAGCGTGCCAGCGCGAACGCCGCGCCTGCAAATCATGCCACCGCGCGCGCGGTGGGACGCCGAAACGTAGTAAGGCAACGCATGGGCGACGACGCAGGCATGGAAGCTGAAATCAAAGAACCGACGTACTGGCGCAAAAACGGCTGGAGCGCGCGCGTGATCAAAAACGAAGACGACGACGGCTGGGCGGTTGAGATTCGCAAAGCCGGCATGTCGGAGCCGGCGCTGATCAGCCCGTGGGTGATGGGCCGCGACAAAAAGAACCCCAAGCCGTTCGACGAGCCGTCGTTTGCAACCTTCGTCAAAACCGCAAGCGAAGTTTTGGGCCGCGCGCAACGCCAACAAGAGGCCGCGCTCACTCGCAAAGTTGCCGTCGCGTGGGACGGCCTTTGGTACAACGTCGTGTTGACCATCATCCCCGACGAATACGACCCCCACGCCATCCTCACCGCCATCGACGACGCCGGCACCACCGTTGCAACCTGCCGCGTCGCCGCCCAATTCTCCCTCACCCGCGACGTCGCCAACAAGTGGGCACAAGGCGGCTTTGCACCGATGCAGCGCGGGTAGGGACAAGGCGGGCACGCCAACAAGTGGGCGCAAGGCGGCTTTGCGCCGATGCAGCGCGGGTAGCGGGAATGAGGCGGGCACGCCAACAAATGGGCGCAAGGCGGCTTTGCACCGATGCAGCGCGGGCGAGGCGGTTGCGCCGACGCTAGCAAGTGGGCGCAAGGTGGCTTTGCGCCGATGCAGCGCGGTTAGAAAGTATCAACCGGTTCCATGATGCCGTCGTCCGCGAGCAAGCTGCCGCGGAGCGACCTTGGTTTGCCGCCCTGCAAAGGAATAAGCCGAGCGACCTGCCGTCCACGTTTGATAATCACGTCGCTTTGTTTTGCATCAAGCAAAGCCAAACACGTTGCCTTGCATTCACCGATGGCCAGCTTGGATGGTGATTTGCTCATGGCCTTCATGCTCTGTCACAAGTTCATGACGTGCAAGGCGAAAAAAACTGCGTTGCGTGCGGCTTAGCAATGACGAAACCATACCGCTACGGCTGCAATTCACGTGCGAGCCACGGCAGTAGTTGCGGCCACGGATCGCCGGCTTGTACCGATGGCACGGCGATCTGATTGCGCGCGAGCAACGGCCGCAGCGCGCTCAACACGTTGTTAACTTCCACGCCTTGTGTCGTCTGCGATTTGTTGTGCGTACGCGCTTGCACATCGAGCAACGCCGCCGCCAATGCCATCAACGGTGCCCATGGCACGCCGGCTGTTTCTGGTAGCGGTTGGAGCAACTTACGCACTGGTTCTGCTTGCACAAACTCGTAACGCACAGTGTTGCCAACTTTGTGCGCGTGCACCACGCCACCGTCGCACAGGTCGGTGAGCGCGTGGCTTAGGTTACGCTTCTGGTAGCCGAGGCCAGAAAAAGTATTCACATGAGTCCACTCTGGATTCCCAGCGGCGTTCCCTAACATTGCAAGCGCAACCAACATATCGGCGCGTGCGCTGACGCCAAAGATTTTGCGTCCACGCAACTGCAC
>JAKQOD010000002.1 GCA_029565465.1 Deltaproteobacteria bacterium | reverse complement strand
CGTCACCCCCGAGATGGCACTGCCACTCGATTTTGCGATTATTCGTCCCGGCAATCGCGGCTATCTGCTCACCTTGGGTGAGCATATGGCTGGCACCATCTGCATCGATGGCAACGAGCGTGATGTGGCCGAGTTTGTGCGGCGCGGCGGTGAAGGTGAAGTCCTGGCAGGCTTTCGCGCGACACCGATTGGCGGCGGCGACTGGGGCTTGGTCGACCTTGATGGCACCGGCACCCACAAGATTTTCTTTCAGTTTGTACCAAGTGATCCGTTGCCGAAATCACCGTGGCGGGATCCTGGGCTGCTGCTGCCAGCCGCGGCGTTCTCGATGCTGTTCCACGTTGCAATCCTGTTTATCACGTATCAATTTGAAAGCTCCGACGCCATGGTGTGGCCTGGGCAGCGGTCGCTAACCGGGGAGTATTTGGTAACCCGGTTGCAGCCGCAAATTGAAGAAGAGCCAAAGAAGGATCCGCCCGCCACCGCAGGTGCAGCAGAAGCTGCACCCAAAAGTGGCGACGTCAAAAACGTGAAGTCAGCGGCTAAAAATGCCGAGGGCGCGGCTGGCGGCGCTGGCGACATCGAACGAGCCCGCAATCCTAATGCGAATGAAGACGAAAAGCCTGCCCCGCCTCGGATCGGGTTGTTTACCGACAAAAACCGCAAGACCCTCGACAACATCATCAACCAAAACCTAAAGATCCCAACCGGCAACTTCACTGGGGTCAAAGGCGACACCTTGCGACCTGGTAGTTTAGGCTTTGGGCCAGGCACTGGCACCGGCGCTGGCGAAGGCGTCGACGGCACCGGCACCACCCGCGGCTCAAAGGGCAAGGGCCCAGGCGGCGGCGGCAATGTGGACGGTGATTACGTAACCAAGAAGGGGCCGATCGATACCGGCGAAACCCGGACGGCCAAAGGCACCGGCGGTGACGGCATCGCGCCGAAGGAATTGGCGGTTAAAGTCGGCCAAGCATCCGGCGATTTCTCGGGCTTGTCACGCGAAGAAATCGACAAGGTTATCCGCGCTCGCTCGGGCGTGTTTAAGGCCTGCTACCAAAAAGAACTTAATCGCACCCGTGATTTGGGTGGCAAGATGGTGGTGGGCTTCACGATTGGTGCCGATGGTTCGGTGAAGAGCACGCGGGTCGAAAACAGCAGCCTCAACAACTCCGAAGTTGAAGGCTGTATCAAAAGCAACATCGCGCGCTTGAAGTTCCCCGCCAAAGGCGGCGCCATCGTTACCTATCCGTTCATCTTCAGTCAGGGAGGCTAACCCATGCATAACGCAACCTGCATTTCGATGTTGCTAGGACTCGCCGCGTTGGGCGCTTGTCAAAGCGATCCGCAGTATCTTGAAGCCGCGGCGCCGTTACAAGGCGGCATGGTCGACCCCATGACGATGGAGCCGGTAGTAGCATCGGGCACCACGTTGTTGCCGATCAAGATCGAAACGGCGAGCGACAAAGCTGAGCGCGATGCGTTGGCGGCGTCGCTCAACACTGTCGTCCCTTATGTTCGGCTCGATGACTTGCGGGTTTCGGTAGAATGGTCGCTCACGAATCCCGGCACCACCGCAGGCAAAGCCAACGTCACGCTTAATGGTGGCAACGACCGCAATTACTACGACCCAAACACGATTCCGCCGGCGGGTCGCGAAGCGCCGCCTACCCCATCGCTGCTCGGCAATACACCGATCGACGTACCTGCCAATACCACGATCACAGGGATGTTTCGCGATGACCAAGTGCTCGAGGCCGCCATTGACTTGGAGCTGATCGCCCGCGCCAACCAGAATCCGTTCCGAGCCATTTTGGTGAATAACGAAAACGACGAAAGCATCCAACCGATGTCGATTCCTGACCCGCAGGATCCCAATTCGGTATCGGTGCCGATGGGAGATCCGGTACCGCGCGCTGCGCTGGGCCACCTGATTCGCTTGGACATTGGCCTCAACTCGTCGGTCCCGATGACGCTTACCTATGTGGTACGTGTGCAGGATGACCGGGGCATTCTGCACAAAAAGTTGCTTGGCGCACCCTTGGATCAGCTTACGGCGATCATGCCGACATTGTACGTACCGCCTGGGGAATGAAGCATGATGTCTGCTGTCGGGATTCGAATTAGTGCGATGAGCGCAGCGTTTGCAGCGCTAGCGACGGTGCCGTCACCAGCATACGCTGGACGTAAAGCGCACGGCTTCTACAGTGAAGCCGGCATTGGCGGTACTGGCTTGATCAAGCCTAGTGCAACGCTCGCGATTGGCCCGAGTGCAACCATTCGGGTTGGCTATGATGTGTTTTCATGGTTATCCCTGGGTGGGTTAGCGAGCGTGACAACCCAGCGCTCAACCCTGCCAGCGCCGCCCGAGCACGAATATCAAC
>JAKQOD010000936.1 GCA_029565465.1 Deltaproteobacteria bacterium | reverse complement strand
CGCCGATGGTGCGCTGCACGGTGATGTCTTTGCTTGCATCGCCGCGCTTGCCGAATTGCGTCAGGTACGTGCGCAAGCTTTTGAGTGCTGCGGCCTTATCACCGCGGCGTTGATGGATATCGGCAATCGCGAGCTGCGCCGCCGCTGCGTCGGCCGGTCGCTTGCTGCCGAACAGTTTGATGATCTTTTGGGCCGTTGCGATAGCTTTGGCATCATCGCCGGCAGCGCGCCGGTAGGTGAAGGCATCCGCGAGTGCATCAACCGCGTCGCGCTCACCTGCATACAGCGATGCATACATTTCAAGCGCATCAGCAGCTTCGCGTGGCATGGCCAACGTGCCCAATGCTGCCCCCAACCGCAACATTGCGCGACCGTGCATCTTCGACGCAGGCTGCTCGCGCAGCAACAAACGATAACACTCGACGGCGCGGCGCATGTCACTCGCTGACTCGTAAGCGACACCGGCGTTATAAAGCACTTCGTCGGCGCGGTCGCCAGGCGGTTTGGCGTTGCGCATTTGCTGGTAAAGCTGAAAATAAGCATCGGCTGCCTTCGCAAAATCAGCCGGCGCTTTTGATGTCCGCGCCGTGCGTTCGAGTGCTTCAACGCTTTTGCGTGCAGCAACGTTGTTGATCATTGCAAGACGCGCCCGAAGCTCATCTTTTTTTGCCAGGAACGCGGTGTCGCTGCTTATCCGCGCTGCCAACGCAATCAAGTCATCATACTGCTGTGTTCGGTTGTACAAATCGAGCAGCAGATTTACCGCGTATTCCGCCACTTCATGTTGACGATGTTTGTCGACGATTTCGAGATACAGCGGTATCGCTTCACGGTTGTGTGCAAACCGCCGCAGCGTGTTGGCTTTGAAAAACAACATCTCGGCCGTCGTATCCGCTTTGTGACATGGAACGGCGCCAAGATAGGTGTCAACCAGCCCGATGCCCTGTTGGTTGCGCTCTGGTATCGCTTGCGGCTTCGGTTCATCGTTTGCGTCGTCGATGCGGCCTACCTCTTTCGCGCTGCGAACCACGACGTTTTCGCTATTCCGGAACGCTACCAACATGTTGAAGACAGCGTCGCAGCGTTGCCCATCGCTAATGTCTTTACGCGGGACAATGGCACCAAACTGCACTGCTGCTTGCAGCCAAGCGTCGCCTTGGCGAGCTGTATCTTTTTCCGCTGCAGCGCGGCCAAGCGTCGCCTGCGCTTCGGCCAACTGCGCTGCATACGTGGGTGCTTGCGCCTGACTCGGCGCAATGGCGCTTACCAACACAACCATCGAGGTGAATCCGGCGAGCCGCAACGCGTTGAGCATAGCCAGTGAGACACCTGCATCCGGCTCTGGTTGCAATGATTTTGCGCAACTCCAGCAGTAGTGCGCAGCGCTTCGCTAGCGGTACGCCCAAATCCGAAGCGCATCCGCGCTTGCTTCAATCTGCAATGCGCCGACCTGCGCGAGCACCGTCTCGATGTGCGCAAGATCGTGCTCGCATTCGACGAAGCCAGCTTTGTGATTGTTGGGATCTTTGCGCACATGATACCGGCTTGGAATCTCAAGCCACTCAAAGTCTTTGTAGTGATAAAAGCCCAGCGGTTTTCCGCTGACCATGGATTCGACCGACGACACATAAAAATCAAAGTCGTACGCTGAGTGCTCGCTGAAAAGGAACGTACGAACCTCGTCGTCCCACACCAGCTTGAGCCGCGCATGTTTGATCACGTCGGCGTTGGCGACCAAGCACGTGATGAGCTTGACCCATTTGGCATTGCTCATGAATGACTGTGCAAACCCCGCGATGATCGCATCTGGCGTGCGCACGCTCATGGTTGCCACGCGCCGTCGATAAAGATGTTGCGGCCATCGACTTCTACGGCCCGCACCGTCGGGAAAACATCAACATGGTAGCGGGCATCTTTGTGGCGCATGCCGGGCTTGCGATAGACGCCGTGTTTGGCGCCAAGCGACAGATGCATGCCGCACATGCGTTCAAATGCGCCAACGTCGCTCACGCGTGCGTCGCGGCCAAACGCGCGGTTCATGCCAAAGCCGAGCTCGCGCACCCACACTTCGCCTTCGGCTGCGGTAATGCCGTCGATAACCTCGGTAAATGCAGGTGTCGCGCCTTCGGTTGCTACTACGCGGCCAGCACGGATCTGCAAGATGATCGGTTGCTCAACGAAGTTCATGTTGCCAAGCAAGTCGGCAAACGCAAACAACCCAACGCTGCCTTCAACGCGTTCGAGGTTCGCCGCTTCGGTAAAGATTTCCCCAATCGGAAACAAGCTGCCGGTGTTAGGCAACGTGGCAAAATCGCCGAGATTGATCTTGGCTGGCTCAACCCCGCCTGCCACTTGTAATGCCGTGCCGTCGCCGATCAGTGCTAACTGTGCCGCGCCGTCGACGACGTTCTTTAATGCGTGACCCACGCCGCGGTAGTATGCAGCGTCGTAGGCGAGGGCACCTACGTACCGCTCCAATTCCACGGCGTCGTTGATCCGGGCCAAGTTGGAATGCTCCAGCACTTTGATGTTGCGCTTGAATAGCTCGACGCGGATGCGAAAGCCTTCGGGCCGAAAGCTTTGGGTCTGAACCAAGACCACGAGGTCATGTGCTGCCAGCGTCGCAAAAGCTGCGACCAACGTGGCACTGTCAACCTCTGCGAAATTCCAAAATTCCGCCGCAGGCGCCGCTCGTCGATAGGCTTGCTCAAGCAAGCACGCCGCCGCGCTATCGCGGTCGAACACGATCATGGCACGGTGCTGCGTTGGGTCGTGGCTCATCGCGATGGTCAGGGTTTCGCTGAGGTTTGCTGCCGTTTGGTCAACGAGTGCCTGCGCCATGGCGCGAACGTGCGGCAAGTTGCATCGCCTGGCAACCTGCCACGCTGCAAAATCCCGGCGAAAGTGCGCAGCCGCGCATCGCTAGCAACCTCGCCAGGCTATGATGGCGGCGTGAAACCTAAGGACTCGGCCGGCGGCAATACGCTACCCGGCGCGCCTGATACGCTATCGGATCGCGAGTCGCAGCGCGTGACGGCGCAGCCTGAATCCATCGGCGAAGCACCCACGTTGCCTCCGCGGAGCGGCCTCGTCACAATTCCGGAACGGCTTGCGGTCCCCCTTGCGCCGTTTGGCGAAGCGGCAACCGCGCTTGGCCCCAGAAATGGAGCGGAGCCCATTGCCGGCGAACCCGTCACGCCGTCGGGGGGACGCAGCATTCCCCGGGAAGTTGATGGGTCGCGCTATCGCGTTGGCGGCCGGATTGGGCTCGGTGGCATGGGCGAAGTGTTATCGGCGTTCGACGAACAAATCGGTCGCGAAGTTGCCGTCAAGCGGATGCGCAGCGAGCTGGCATCCGGCGATGCGCTGGCACGTTTTGTTCGTGAAGCGCGGGTGCAAGGGCGGCTTGAGCATCCAGCCGTAGTGCCCGTGCACGACTTGGCGATCGACGCTGCTGGCCGGCCATTTTTTGTGATGAAGCGGCTGTCAGGCACGACCATGACCGACGTGCTCACGAGTGCGCTTAGCGTGCCGGATCCTAGCGCGATTCGTAAGCGGTTGTGGCGCGCGTTCGTCGACGTTTGCCTCGCCGTCGAATTTGCTCATCAAAAACGCATCATCCATCGCGATCTAAAGCCAGCGAATATCATGCTGGGCGACTTTGGCGAAGTGTATGTATTGGATTGGGGTGTTGCACGAGCCGTCGGTGCACCGATGGCGGAACCGTTCCGGCCATCGCGGCACAATCTCAATGATCCACCGCCCGCAGCGGCACACCCATTAGCGTCGGCAACCCCGGCCGGCGATTCGAACGATCTTGCCTTGGACAGCGGCGAAACGCGCGCTGGTACCGTGCTTGGCACGCCAGGCTACATGGCACCGGAACAAATCGATGGCGAAGGCGTTGGGCCGGCGGCCGATATTTATGCGCTTGGCTGCATCTTGTACGAAATCTCGGCCGGGAAACCGCTGCATCCACGCGGCTACGCAGCGATGGCGTCGACTGCGGCTGGCACGATGGACGCTCGCCCAAGCCGCCAGGTAACGGATTCACCGCCCGAACTCGATGCGATCTGCCTTCGTGCAACCGCACTTAACCCAGCTGATCGTTTCGCTACGGCGCGCGAGCTCGGCGACGCGGTGCAAGCGTTTCTCGACGGTGATCGCGATCTCGAAACCCGGCGCAAGCTCGCAGCCGAACACGTTGCCCAGGCCCGGGCCGCGCTTGCTGCTGGCAATGATCAAGAAGCTCGCCGCACCGCGATGCGTGCAGCTGGCCGAGCGCTGGCACTGGATCCAACCGCGCGTGCCGCCGCCGATCTGGTAACTCACTTGATGCTGGAACCACCCACCGAAGTGCCAGCCGAAGTCGAAGCTCGCATTGAAGAAATCGATACCGAAACCGCGCGTGCCCAAGGTCGCATTGCGGCGCAATCATTGTTTGGCTATCTCGCGTTTTTGCCGATCTTGCTTTGGACTGGCGTTCACAACTGGGTCATCGTGGCAGCGTTTTTGTCAGTTGCGGTCGCAAGCGCGGTGCAGATCTGGACATTGACGCGGCGCCATCGGATTTCAACCCGCGGCATTTACCTCAACGTTTGCATCAACGCGGTGCTCATTGGCCTCGTCTCGCGCATTTGTGGGCCGTTTTTCGTGGCTCCGACGCTGGTTGCCACAACGTTGATGGCGTACGCAGCCCATCCGAGGTTCGGACGGATATTTATCGTCAGTGCAATCTTAGCCGCGTCGATTTTCGTGCCTTGGGGCCTCGAATTGATCGGCGTGTTGGAGCCGACGTATCGATTCATGAGTGGCGCGTTGGTGTTGACCTCGCCGGTGATCGCGTTTCGAGCGCTGCCAATTCAGATCGCATTTGCGATTTCGTTGCTGGCGTTGTTAGGCGTGGTCGCCGTGCTGTCACGGATGATGGCAGATCGGCAACGAGCCGCCGCTCGCAAGCTCGAAATCGCGGCTTGGCACATGCGCCAGCTGGTTCCGCATGCTGACGATGCGGCCGCAAGTTCAAAATTGATAAAAACCGACATGTGAGACACCGGCGCTGACGCAGGCGGCTTCGAATAACGTGTCAATTAGGTCGCGGAATGCCTTTTGATTGCGTAAACTTATCGCAATGAGCTGGGTAGTTCCCCTGGCGCTAATCGGACTGGCCATCGCGATCATCGTGGTGGTCACAACGTTGTCAGCGAGAAAAAAGCATCACGCAGCTGTCGCCCCCGCGATGACTGTGGGCCCAGCCGTATTGGTTCACGACATCAATGACGATCGCTGCACTGGTTGTGACGCGTGCGTTGCGGTGTGCCCGACCAACGTCCTTGACTTGGTCAACAACAAGTCGCGGGTGTTGCGCTTCCAAGATTGTATTCAGTGCGAAGCCTGCATGGTTGCGTGCCCAACCGAAGCGTTGGTGATGTTCCCCGAAGGCTCGATGCCGCCGCCACTCAAAGTGCCGGAGATGGACGAGAATTTTCAAACCGCGATTCCTGGTCAGTACCTGATCGGCGAAGTGGCAGGCAAGCCGCTGGTGAAGAACGCTGCCAACTTGGGCCGCATGGTGGTGGAGCATATGTTCACCACAGGGATTCGGCCTGGTGCGCTTGGGCGCGGTACCACCGAGCTGGTGCATGTTGACGTCGCCATCGTGGGCTCGGGCCCGGCTGGCTTGTCGGCGGCGCTCACCTGCATTCAACGCGGGTTGTCCTATGTCGTGCTCGACAAAGAGCAGATGATTGCATCGACGATTTCGCGTTATCCCAAAGGCAAGCTGGTGATGGCCGAGCCGTATGACACGGCGAACTTGTCGCTGTTGCCGGTATTCGACTCGTCGAAAGAACAGCTCATTCCGATTTGGCGCGAGTTATTGGACCGCGTGCAGATGAAGATCCAAACCGGCGAATCGGTTGAATCGGTAAAGCTGCAAGAAGACCAAACGTTTTTGACCCGCACGACAGTGTCGTCGTATCGGTCGCAACGTGTGGTGCTTGCGATTGGTACCCGCGGCAAACCGCGGACGTTGCAAGTGGCGGGGGAAAACTTGCCGAAGGTCTACAGCTTGCTGGAAGACCCTGACGAATGGCGTGGTAAATCGGTGCTGGTAGTTGGTGGTGGCGACTCAGCAGTAGAAGCAGCGTTGGCGTTGGCCGATGCTGGAGCGATGGTGACTATCTCCTATCGCGGCAAAAACTTTGCGCGTGCTGCACCGAAGAACAAACAAGCGGTTGAAGCCTACGCTGCCGAAGGCCGGCTCAAAGCCAAGATGCAATCGCAAGTCTTGGCATTTGATGCTGAGTCGGTAACGATGGCGATGGCCGACGGCACGCAGAAGAAATATTCTAATGATGCAGCGTTTGTGCTCATTGGCGCAGACCCGCCAGTGCAATGGCTGGAAAAGCTGGGCGTTCGCTTCGTTGAGCGTGAACACCAATATCAATTAGGCAAATCCGACGACATCGTGCGTCGCTTTGTGCCGCGTGCGGTGGAATGTCCGCAAGATGCTGCCCGTGCGGCTGCGCAGATTCTCGGCGGCAGCGTTGCTGCGGTGGCATCTGGCGCCGATCTGGGCCGTGCGATCGCAGCGGCTGCACAAACCGGTGGCAATCAACAAGTTGGATCGGGGCCACGCAAATGGCTGCGTTCGGCAACCAGCATTTTCTCCAACCGCGCACGTACCGATGGCGACATGGGCATGATGCCGCCGCCGAAAACCGAAAGTAAGATCAAGCGGCCAGAGCCTGTGAAAGAAACCCGCGACGGCCGTCGGCTCGACGGTCCAGTGCCGTTGTCCGAGTTTGCACGGCAACAGCGTGGCGGCGCTGCGGGCGCGGGTCAGATCACCAATCACTCCGGCAGCGGTCGGCGCGATGCGCTGTCGGCTGGCGAACGTACGCGGATTCTGCGCATGTTGCGCGACGAAGGTGGCCGGCTCGCCGACGAAGATCAAAGCGATTCCAGCGTGTATATCGGTGCTGCACCAGCACCTAAGAGCTTCGATCTTGATCTCGACGATTCGCCAGCACCAGCCCCGCTGCGCAACGCTGCTGCACCGGCACCGCGGGTGATGGCCGGCGCAACCTCGCGCGGTGGCGGCATTCGTTCGAAGCCAAGCGATCCAACGAAAATGATCGCGTTGAATCAAGCGGCGCCAGCACCTGCACCGGTACCCATGGCGCCTCCCAAAGCGCCCGACGAGCCAACCGTGATGGGCACGCGCCAATCGTTAGGCGCCAAGCCACAATTGCCGCCTCCAGGCGTTGGATCGCCGGCTGACTCGGCAACCATGATGGCGCAGCCACTCGTATCGGCTCCGACCTCCGCAACTATCATGGCGCAGCGCCCGCAAAATCCAGGCACTCGGCCGCCGCCGCCGTTCAGCTCCGAGCCCGCTGCGGTTAACCCTGCGCAGTTCTCCCAGCCACGAACGGCTCCTGGCCCAGTGCCACCGCCACGCACGGCTCCTCCTGGACCAGCTCCGCGCAGCGGACCACCAGGCCCGCCACCTGCAGGTGCAAGCAGTCGGCGGCCGGTACCACCCCCGTTTGGCGATGAACCAACCCGGCAAGCCGACTCGGCGATGGTGGCTTCGTTGCGTGACATTGGCCGTGGGCCAGGCCCACAGCGGCCGGCTATGCCCGATGAAGCTACACGCATGGCCGATCTTGGTGCACTCAAAGGCGTTGCTACCAAGCTCAGCCAGGATGAGCATTTCGGCGACGGTGCTGCGACGAGTTACGATCCTCACGCCGCGATGCGCAACTTTGCACCGGTCGACGACTTCGGCGACGGTGACGAGCGCACATCGATTTCGGACATGGCGTCATTGCAGCAACGAACTGGCCGTGGCGCGGCACCGGCTGGCAGTGAAGAACGTACCCGTATTGGCGAAGCGCCTACGGCTGCAAATCCTGGCAAGCGTGGCATGTCAAACGTCGACTGGGACATCGAATAACTCCTACGTAAACTCCTTGCGAGCGAATTAATCGACGGTGGATATCCCGGGCGTATCCGTGGCGTACGTGACGCCGACCACATTCCTTGGCAATTCTCCAGGCGCGGCATTTTCCGCGAATGGATGGAGTTACCAAATGGCAAATACAGGATCTCAGCTCGACACCTTGCTCACTACGCTGCAAACCCGCGGCGTCGATATTGGGCTCAAACTACTCGGGGCGTTCGCGATCTGGATCGTTGGCCGCATGCTGATTCGCGGCGTGCTGCGCATGCTCGACAGTGGGCTCGCGAAGCGCGGCACCGACGCCACGCTGGTTCGCTACGCCCATTCATTACTGTCAATTGCGTTGACGTTGGCGTTGGTCATCGCGGTGCTTGGCTTTTGCGGAGTTGAAACCACCAGCTTTGCAGCGCTGATTGCAGCGGCTGGCGTTGCCATCGGCATGGCGTGGTCTGGGCTGCTTGCAAATTTTGCCGCTGGCGTTTTCTTGCTCATTCTTAAGCCATTCAAAGTCGGCGACTTGATCGCGGCCGCCGGTGTCACTGGCACCGTCAAAGAACTTGGCTTGTTTGCCACCACCATCGAAACCACCGACGGGGTGATCACCTTCGTCGGCAATAACAAAGCGTTCAGCGATAACATCCAAAACATGACAGCCAGCCATGCTCGCCGGGTCGATCTAGTGGCGCAAATCGCTGCGGATGTCGACGCGACCGATGCCCGGCGCCGCTTGCTTGAACGTTTGGCGGCCGTGCCCAATGTTCTAAAATCGCCTGCGCCGCAAGTCGAAATCATTTCGTTCTCGGCGATGGGGCCGGTCCTAGCGGTGCGGCCGTTCTGCGATAACGCTCACTACTGGGATGTTTATTTTGCAGCAAACGAAATCATCCGCGACACGTTTGGCCAAGCCGGCTACCCAATGCCGTACACCAAGCAGCACGTTGTCGGTCGCTAACGGCGATTAGTTCATATTCGGATCGACGGCGGGCCGACCTTCATCGTCGTCGGCTGCTTCGAGCAGGGCCCAATAGCCGTACGGATTGTAGAAGAAACTATCTTCCGGGTAGCGAATACACGGCCCGCCATCGGCGAAGTAACGAACTTCGTCGTCGAGATACAGCGGCCGGTCTTGCGGTGAACGCTTGATCGATGTGCGCAAGGCGTAGTCCGAGGCCTGTGCAAACCAGCGGATTGCTTCATAGGCATCCAACTCTGCTGGCATTTCAAGATCGCGTTGGCCAAGCAAGTGCATGCCACACGTGTAGTACACGTCGTCGTCGGAATCGAGCAGCGGCAAGCGCACGAACGCATCCCGCAATACGCCTGGCAA
>JAKQOD010000933.1 GCA_029565465.1 Deltaproteobacteria bacterium | reverse complement strand
GCCGAGCGCTTCAGCGATGGCTTTGACACCAGCGATGTTGGCGTTCACATCAGCATCACGCAGTTTGTCGTCGGCCCGCTCAGGCTGACGCGCATTGGCGCCAATGTAAACGGTGGTTACGCCAAGGGCTTTGGCAAGCTTCGCCATCGCGTAGTTGTCTTCGTTATTATTGACGCCCGACAACACCACGCCGATGCTACCGGCATCACTGCGCAGGGCTGCTAGCTTGTCAGTTGCAGCTTTGACCGCGCGGTCCCAGCTAGCTGGCAAACCGTCGACGGTTGGCACTGCCAAACGCTCTTCACGAATGCTGTTATAGGTGAAGCGACCGTCGTCGCACATCCAGTATTTATTCACTGCTTCATTGTGGCGCGGCACGATGCGCCAAATGCGGTTGTCTTTGTGATGCACTTCAATGTTGCAGCCCGTCGAGCAACCTTGGCAAATCGAAGGCGTCATTTCCAATTCCCATGCGCGCATGGTGAAGCGGAAATCTTTTGCCGTCAGCGCGCCCACCGGGCACACATCAACGACGTTGAGCGAATATGGATTGTCGAGCTTAGCACCTGGCGCAGGGCCCAGCACTTCATGGTCACCACGCATGCTCATGTCGAGCTGATGCACACCGGCCACTTCATCGCAGGTCCGAATGCAACGCGTGCATAAGATGCAGCGTTCTTGGTCGAGGATAACGTGCGGCCCGATATCCATCGCTTTTTCTTTGTGCACCTTCGGCGTGTCGACGCGCGAATCGGCATTGTTGTTTTCGACGTACAGCTTTTGCAGCGTGCACTCACCGGCTTTGTCACAGATCGGACAATCGATCGGGTGATTCACCAAGGTGAATTCGAGCATCTGCTTGCGTGCAGCCACCGAGTTTTTGTCTTCGGTGTGCACCACCATGCCGTCCATCGCGATGGTCTGACACGACGGTTGCAGTTTGGGATTTTTTTCAACCGCTACCAAGCATTGCCGACAGCACGCGGCAATCGACAACCCTGGGTGATAACAGAACGCGCTGATTTCAACGCCAACTTGTTTGGCGGCTTCCAGCACGTTGGTGCCTTTGGCTACCGTCACAGACTTACCATCAACCGTCATGGTCACCGTGTTTGGCGGCACCACTGGCGCTGGCATTTCAGTTGTCGTTGTCGTCGTTGTTTCGCTCATAGACTTTTCTCAAGTTTCTCATCAGTCAGAAAAGGTGCTCGGCCTCAGAGCCCGAGCACACCAGCAAGGAAACCCGCGTTCTCCGCGCGAAAGGTGCGAGGCGCTTCACCCGCGTGAAAATTAGCGAGCAAACCCGCGTTCTTCACGCGAAAGGTGCGAGGAACCTCGCGGCCAAGGCATTTGGAGGGACCCAAGCCGGAGCAACCTTCCTGGTTGTGACGGTCTTGGGAGGCGCCAAATAACGAAGGCCCCGAGGTCCGCAGCCCTTTCGCTATTTGTCGCATTCGCCACCAATCATGTTGATCATCCCAAAAATCGGCACGATGTCCGCAATCAGGTGACCCTTGATCAGCTGTTCCGCCGTCGACAAGTGCACAAACGCTGGCGAGCGCACGTAACACTTATATGGACGACCGGTGCCATCACTCACCACAAAGAAGCCGAGCTCACCGTTGCCGCCTTCCACAAACGTATACGCTTCGCCGGCTGGCACCTTGATGCCGTCGACCACGTGTTTGAAGTGGCGAATCATCGATTCGATCGTGTTGTAGGTGTCTTTTTTCGGTGGCAGCGCTACTCGCGGGTCGTCGATCATAAAGCCGTCGTTCGGCAGCTTTTCAATCGCTTGGCGCAAGATGCGGATCGACTGCTTAATTTCTTCGATGCGTACCAAGTAGCGGTCGAAGCAGTCGCCGGTAGTCCCCACCGGCACGTCGAATTCGAACTCTGGATAAACCGAGTACGGATAATCTTTGCGAACGTCGTAGTCGACACCAGCCGAGCGGGCAATTGGACCCACGCAGCCAGTCGCGATCGCATCGGCCTTGCTGATCGCACCGATACCGGCCATCCGGTCGCGGAAGATCTTGTTGTTGTCGAGCATCGTGGCAACTTCGACCATGATCTCTTGGATCTTGTCGAGGTTGTAGTTCAGCTCGTCAGTCCAACCGTCTGGCAAATCTTTGCTAACGCCACCAACGCGAACATACGAGTGGGTCAAGCGAGCGCCTGACACCTTTTCGAGCAGCTCGTACAACCATTCGCGTGCTTTGAGCATGTACAAAAACGGCGTAAACGCGCCGAGTTCCATCGCTGAAGCGCCAACACACGTCAAGTGGTCGGTGATGCGCGAAACTTCGCTGACGATGACGCGGATGTATTCCGCTCGCCGTGGCAGCTTGCCGTAAATGCCCAACAATTTCTCAACCGACATGGCATAGCCACAGTTGTTGATCATCGGCGAGACATAGTTCAGCCGGTCGGTGTACGGAAAAATTTGGGTGTAGGTTGCGTACTCGGCTTCTTTTTCGAAGCAACGATGCAAGTAACCCGGTTGCACGTCGCCGCGCACCACGGTTTCGCCATCCACTGTCAACACGATGCGCACGGTGCCGTGCATCGCTGGGTGCGATGGGCCCATGTTCACCGTCATCAACTCGGGTGGCATTTCCTGTTCGGCGTCGATCATGTCTTGGACATTTTTCTGCCCAAGCACCAACGTTTTGAGATCGGCTACGGCCGCCATTATTTTTGCTCCTTTTGGCCAACCGGCAGATCATCGCGACGAACCAGCGGTTGCCGCTTGTCCTTTGGATAGTCTTTGCGCAGCGGGTAACCAACGAACTCTTCGTACAAATAGATGCGGCGCAGATCAGGGTGCTGATCAAACCGGATGCCGTACATGTCGAAGGTTTCGCGTTCTTGCCAGTTAAATGCAGGCCACAACTGGGCCAGCGACGGACAACGCGAATCGTTTTCAGGCACCGCAACTTTGAGCCGCACGCGGTGGCGATGAGTGGATGAGCGCAGTTGGTAACAAACTTCGAACCGCGGCCGCGAATCTTTGCCCGACTCGTCGGAAAAGTGTTCAGAAACCGGGCGATGCAGCGGTTTCCAGTCGAGCCGATCGATGCAGGTTACAAACACGGGCGCGTCGAACGCCATGCCTGCGTCGTCGCGCAACCACAGCGCCACAGCTGGCAGTTTGTCGCGAGCGATCCAAGCAATGTCATCGCCGAATTGGTTTTCGGTGCTGGTAATCGCGTCGCCAAATTTGGCTTTAAGCGCGTCGAGAACTTTTTGCGACATGACGAGCTACCTATTCCGCCGAAGTCAGTTCGGAGATAACCTGCTCGCGTTTGCGTTGCAGTTGGTTGTGCGTGCGACCTTGTTGCACGCGGTCCATCAACATCATCAAGCCATCGATGACTTGTTCCGGCCGCGGTGGGCAACCTGGAATGTAAACGTCGACGGGAATGACTTGGTCACAGCCCGGCATCGCATGATAGTTTTGATAGAAACCACCGGTTGATGCACACACGCCAAAGGCCATCACGAACTTCGGTTCGGCCATTTGGTCGTACACGCGCTTGAGCGCAGGCCCTTGTTTTTCGGTGATCGTGCCGACCACCATCAACAAGTCAGCTTGGCGCGGTGAAAAACGTGGAAACTCCGCGCCAAAGCGCGCCAAGTCGTACTTCGGCCCCGCCACCGACATGAATTCCATGCCGCAGCAAGCCGTGACGAACGGGTAAGAAAATAGGGAAAACTTCCGGCCCCAGTTTACGGTTTTGTCGAGGGCGCTTTGCTTTGCCCACTTGACCGCGTCTTCGAGCCGGGTGGTTGCGAGTTCTACTCCCATCCGATTGCCTTCTTTCGCCAAACGTACGCGAGCGCGACGATGAGAATGTTGACGAAGATCAACATTTCGACGAAGCCAAACATGCTTACGCCAGTTGCCGTTTTAGACAGCTGGGTAAACAGCGAAGCCCACGGGTACATAAACGCGGCTTCGATATCGAAAACCAAAAACAGAATCGCGACTTGGTAAAACTTTACCGAGTAGCGGCCGCGTGGCGAACCGATTGGTTCAGAACCACACTCAAAAGGTTTAAGCTTGTCCGGGTTGCTCGCTTTGGGGCCAACAAAGACCGCCATCGCAGTGAACAAACCGCAAAAGCCAAGGGCAAAGACGATCGCCAGACCAGCTGGCATATATGCTTGGAGCTGCAAAGCACGCGCAGTATAGGCGTGGCGGGGGGCGGGTCAACCACTCAAGGCCCTGAAATAGCGTCCATTTTGGCTCATCCTGAGACATGGAGATCGCCGATTGAAGGCCTCACGAGCCGTCACGCAACCATCTGAATTTACTTGTTTTTGAAGGACGTTCGAAGGCGGGCCCCAAGCCCATGGGCAAATTCGTCCATTTGGGGAGGTCACGCAATTCCTGCGCAGCGCCGATCGCCACGCTGCGTCATGAGGTGTACACGGGGCTTGATGTTTCGCAAACTTGAGTACAAGTGGCTCGTCGCCATCGTGTTCGTGATCGGGATGTTCATGGACATTCTGGACACCACAATTGTCAATGTTGCGATTCCCAAATTGGGCGCACAGCTTGGTGCGGGTGGTTCAATTCAATGGGTCGCAACCGGTTACATGTTGAGCCTGGCCGTGTGGATTCCTGGCTCGGGTTGGATCGGCGACAAATTCGGTACCAAACGGGTATTCATCTTTGCACTCACGATGTTCACGGTGGCATCCGCACTTTGTGGTGCAGCTAACAGCGTGAATCAGTTGATTGGCTTTCGAATTTTGCAAGGGGTTGGCGGTGGCATGCTCACGCCCGTTGGTACCGCCATGTTGTATCGCGCGTTTCCGCCAGCTGAACGGGCCCGCGCGTCCGCAGTCTTAACGATTCCGATCGTGATCGCGCCTGCGTTGGGGCCAGTACTCGGTGGTTTTATCGTCGACAATTTCAGTTGGCGTTGGATTTTCTACATCAACTTGCCGATCGGAATCGTTGGCGTCGTGTTTGCGGCGGTTTTGCTCAAAGAAGAAAAACAACCTCGCGCTGGCCGCTTCGACATCATGGGTTTCCTGCTTTCAGGCGCAGGCCTCGCACTATTATTGTACGGGCTTGATTTAGCTCACCAGCAAAACGCGAAGCACGAGATCGAATACGGCTGGGGCCATCCGCTGACGCTAACCGTGCTTGCCAGTGGCGCATTTTGTTTTGCTGCGCTCGTTGCTGTGGAAACGCGGATCGTCAAAGAGCCAATGCTGCAGCTTCGCTTGTTTGGCGAACGCATGTTTCGCAACGGCAACATCACGGGCTTTTTGGTTTTTGGCGGCTTTATCGCAGGCGTATTCTTGCTGCCATTTTACGTGCAGGCGTTTCGCGGCGAATCTGCATTAACGTCGGGCTTAGTGCAATTGCCCCAAGCGGTTGGCGTCATTTTGGTAGGCCGGGTGGTAGCGCTCAAATATCCGGCGATTGGCCCCAAACGCTTTTTGCTCTCCGGCGTCATTGGCGCATCGCTCGCCACATTCGGACTGGTCTTCGTCGGCGCAACCACGTCGTTGTGGGTGCCTGCAGCGCTGTTTTTTGTGCGCGGCGTTTTCATGGCGCAAGTGTTTATTCCGCTCAATGCTGCCACATTTAGCAAAATCAGCGGTCGCGAAACCGGCAACGCGAGCGCGCTATATCAAACCGTCCGGCAGATCGGCAGCTCGTTGGCGGTTGCGCTATCCTTTACCATCATGGGTTGGCGCATGCCGATTCGAGTCAACGCCGCGCTAGCCGAGCTGACAACAGGAGCAGATGGTGCAGCCCACGCAGCAGCTACAGCCGTCGGCCAAGTTGCAGCTTTTCATGATGCAGTGTTGGCCTGTAGTCTGATTTCGTTACTCGGACTGGTCGGCGTGTTGCTGATCCGCGACGAAGATGCAGCAGCGTCCATGGGTAAAAAGTCCGACGACGGCGCCAGCGCGCACTAAACTGCAACTACGCGGCATCGCGTCCTACAACTTTTGTAGATGACGCTGTTACGCCACGCGTGGTAACCACACCGCGTGTCAAATGGTGGCAAACCTCATCCTGCGCTTGCAGCGCAACTGGATGGACTCTTCAATTCGATTTTTGCGATGTCTGCAGCGGCATCTTGGCCCCACATGTATCTCACACTGCGGATTACCGAAGCCGAATGGCGCGATGGCGTGAAGCGTGACGTTACCGTCGTCCGCCACAATGAATGCGCGGCGTGCCAAGGCCGAGGCAGTTCCGGCAACGAACAACCAGTGCCTTGCGACTCGTGTCATGGCGTTGGCACTAGCACAAAACGCCAGGGCAAATTTACGGTGGCCACGCCATGCAAAGCTTGCGATGGCCTTGGCAAATTGATTATCGATCCATGCGGCATGTGCGAGGGCCACGGCAAGGTGGCCGCTGCCCCAGCCGTGTTGGCGGTTGTGGTTCCGCCGGGTATTGCCCACCACACTGCGTTGCACTTGCCGCGCGCAGGTTCGCGTCGGTATAATGGCGATACGGGCGACGTTGAGATCCGCGTATTGGTTGGCGAAGCAGAAGCAATCGACACCAATCAACTAGAGCAACTACAGCAATTGACGTCAGCGATGGCGTTAACCACAACACCGCAACACAGCCTGCCGCAAGCCACGGTGCGCGGCCAACGTTCACTGATGCCGCGCAAACAAACTGTGATGATCTATATCGTCGCAGCGACCTTGATATTCGCGTTCGTAAAATTTTTGCAGCTTTTGCATGTAGCATTGCCACACTCGCGCTAGCACCGTGGCGCGGCGACGCGCTTGCAACGATGCACGCATCGTGCGATCGCTACGCTATGAAGCGGAGAATGTGGGCCATGGGAATTTTGACTAGTGTGTTGTTTGCAACGGCAGGTTGCAGCGGCGCGCAGCAATCGCCGGCGACGACGGTGAGGGGCGACGGCCCGAAGAACGTCGAGGCAGTTGCGCCGGTAGCAGCCCCGGGAGCTGCACCGACCAGCGACGCTGCCGCAACCGTGCCACTGACAACCACCGCACAAACGACGGCAGATGGCTCATACAATGTTGCACCACCCTCCTTGGAAAAACTTCGTATTGCGGGCGACCGAAATATCGCACCGCCCAATGATGTGATGAACCGCTTGCACGCTGCAGGCATTAAAAAAGCCGTCGGTGCATACAAACTTTGCGTCGACGAAACCGGCCACGTCACCAGTGTGAAGCAGCTCAAGTCGATCGCCGACGCTGAATATGACACGTTGATTTTGCACACGATCGAAACTACGTGGAAGTACGCGCCATTCATGGTCAACGGTGAAGCGGCCAAGGTCTGTTCGGCGGTTACTTACATTCTCACGCTGTAGACACGCTTCAACGCCTGGAGCCACACTGTGCCCCAAACGCAAAAAAGCGCGCCATGCAGCGCGCTTTGCGATCGGCTCAGCGTCGAATTACTCGACGATAACTTCGCTGCACTGCTGAATTTCCATGATCAGATACAGCAGCACGCGTTCTTGCGGATACATGCCAGCATGCGCAGTATTCGAGGTTTGAAACGTCGAGTACAGCACCTTGCCACAGCCGGTTGGCGTGTAGGTCACAGCTTGCGGATGTTGCCCACCAGCGGCTGGCGTCGTGCCAGCAACCCACGCTTTCGGCTCGTCGATGACAGGCACACCGTTTGGATCGAGCCCAATGCTGACCGACTTCAGCGACTTCACCCAGTTGTAGTTGTGGGTGATCGGGAAACGTTGGCTGTTGTACATCGCTGGGGTTGCATTGGCTTCGGTTGGCCCAACTTGCAAGCCAAGCCACATGCCCAAGTTCGGGTCAACCGCGCGGCCATCGTCGTTGTCGTAGTAAGCACCGTCCGAATCGCCGACGGTGGTTAGGGTACCAGTCAACGTTGCTGGGTCATACGTACCGTTGCTGTCGGCGCCGGAGTCTCCTAATTCAATTTGCTGCGGGAACGCGCGGTCAGCAACTTCGCCCGACCAGTCGGTTACGTAGAGCTTGCCGCCTTCTTTGACAAACTGCCGAATATTTTTAAGCTTATTTTGGTCGCGCAGCGTCGAGTCGTAGCTGCCCATCGAGGTCGCGCATGGAAAGAAGATGATGTGATACTTGCGCATCTCTTCGATGTTGTTGAACAGCAGGTTCACATCCAAATCAGCGCCAGATGCGTTGTATTGATACATCGTCATCTCAGGGCCGGCCTCGCCCATCGGCGACGACCAGGTGTTACCGCCCATCGTACCAAAGCCAAGCTTGCCCATCACGTCTTGGATGTTGTCGCTAAAGCCGCGCACGATGGCGATCTTGGGAATCCAAGCGCCGTTTGCAGGGTCATTCTTCGACGGCAAGGTGGTTTGTGCTGCGGTCAGTGCCGTCGCGCCATCAACAACATTGATCTGTTGCTCAATGCGGAACTGGCCTTTTTGCACCACCAACCAATACGTGCCAGGTGCCGCCGAAAGCGAAAACGAACCATCATGGCTCGACAACACACCTCCGGCGGGCGTGTCGACGCACTTTTCGCAATATGCGTTTTGCGGAATTGCATCAGGCTTGGTCTTGGTCAGGTAAACCAGCGCGCCGTAGATCGGAATCTCCTGCCCTGGCGCAGCTTGGCCTGGGCCTTGGTTCGGTGCCCACACTTTGCCAGTAAGCGTTGCAGTCTGTGGCACAAACGCATCGACGTTGCCACCATCACCGCCGTTACCGTCGACGGTGGAACGCCCGGTCGGGCCACACGCAACCAAGCCACCGACCAGAAGGGCCGAGGCCACCAATGAACATGTTGAACCTAAGATTTTCCGCATCAGGCCCGCAGCGTGCCAGTGCCTCGGATTGCTGTCATCTATTTTTTGTAGGATCAACCAGCGAATTGCGGCCACCCTCGTAAACCGGGAATTCTCAGCAGGTTCCGGCAGTTACGAAACAAATGCACAATTCGGAAAATACCCTGTCAGGTTTTCCCGCCGCCAGTGCACCTATAGCCAACATGGGACACGCGGTTACCGACAGCGAATTGTTAGCAGCCAGCCAACGCGGCGAGCATGCAGCATTTGGGCAATTGGTCACCAAGTATCAAGCGTTGGTTTGTGCAGTCAGCTTTTCGGGCACGCGCGATGCGGGCTTAGCCGAAGATGTTGCACAAGAAGCATTTGTCGCGGCATGGCACAACTTGGGACAACTGCGCGAGACGTCGCGCTTTCGGTCTTGGCTTTGTGGCATCGCTCGCAATTTGGCTCGCAAAGCCAAACGTCGCGCCCAACGCGAAACCCCCGACGATACTATTGCGGATACTGCGTTATCAGCGGCAGCGTCGCCGTTTGATCACGCCAGCGACGCGCAAACGGCGCAACTGGTGCAAAGCGCGTTAACCCGCATACCCGACCGCTACCGAGAAGTGTTGGTGTTGTATTACCAGCAAGAGCGGTCGGTGCGCGATGTTGCTGAGATTTTGGATATCTCTGAAGCTGCAGCCCTGCAAAGGCTCAGCCGCGGACGGACCTATCTCGCGCAACATATGAGCAAGCTCGTCGAGCAATCGTTGGAACGCACGCGCCCTCGCCGCGATTTGGCCGCCAGTGTTTTGGCAGCGATCGGGCCAGGCGCGATGCCGCTGCCCCATGCCTCACCCGTTTCATCATCTGGAGGCATCATGTTAAAGTTAGCTTTAGGAATTTCCGCTGCACTTGCAGCAACCGGCGCAACTGTGTGGGCAACTCACGGATCGTCGAGTTCATCAAAGGCAACCGCATCAAATAGTGCGGCGGCGACAGCCTTGCCCGCAACAGCGCCGGTGCCGGCGCAACATCAACTCGTTGCACCGACGCCGGTCACGCCTGCCACGACGGCAATCACCGCCGCTGCCAAGCCAACGCAACTTGGCGAAGCTACCGACGGCGGCAAATGCGCTGCCGATATCCTCGAAGAAAGCCGCGAGCTCAACGCAGCAACACTTGCGAGCACGAATCTATATCAAGGCATTGCGCAAGGCCCCGCGAATGCGCCGGTCAACATCGTGGTGTTCGGCGATATGCAATGCCAGTTCTGCGCCAAAGTGCTCGCAACGATCGATCAACTGCAGGAGGAATATCCGAACAAGCTGCGGCTTGTGATGAAACAGTTCCCGCTCGACGGTCATGAGTTCGCGCAAATTGCCGCCGAAGCAACGCTGGCTGCCAACGCGCAAGGCAAGTACTGGCCGTATCACGACTTGTTGATGGCGTCGCAAGATACCCTGTCGCGCGCCACCATCGACGCGGTGGCACAACAAGTGGGCATCGACATGACGCGGTTCACGCGCGAGCTCAACAATCACACCTATGCTGCAGCGGTCGCTGCCGACAAAGTCGTGGCAACCACGCTCAACGTGCAAGGCACGCCAAGCTTCGTCATCAACGGTCATTTGTTCGTTGGTGCACGGCCGATCAGCGAGTTCCGCACGCTGATCGATGCGGAACTTGGCCCACGCTAGCGTTCAAGCCAGCGAGTAGCGCAGCGTTGCCCGTTAGCGTAGGCTGTTGGCATGTTGCACGCTCGTCATGCGCCTTGGCCGCTACCGCCTGCACTGCTCGCTGAATTGCAAGTTGCGTACGCAACGCCGCCGCGGCCGTATCACTCGCTTGACCACATCCAAGAAGTCTTGGGCTGGTTTGATCAAGTAGCCGACGCTGGCTTGTGGCGCGATGGGTTAACCGTCCATGCAGCGATCTTGTTTCACGATGCCATCTACGTTGCCGGCCGCAGCGACAATGAATCGTTGTCTGCGCAGCTCGCAATGCGGTCGCTACCGCTGCACGGCTGGCCGGGGTCGACCGAACAGTTGCAACGGGTTGCCGAGCTTATCGAGTTAACTGCGCGACATGGCAAAGTAACGTTGGCAGAACTCGGCGACGGCGAGCGCAGCCACGACGCTGTGCTGTTCCTCGACTGTGACACTGCAATTTTGGCAGCATCACCAACTTCGTTCGAAGCATACGACGCCGGCATTGCAGCGGAGTATCAACATATTCCAACATTGGCGTTTTGCATGGGCCGTGGTCAGTTTCTCCGCTCAATGCTAACGCAACCAAGAATCTTTTTATCCGACTTCTTTCACCTGCGATTTGATGCTGCGGCGCGGCGCAATCTTGCGGCAGCGTTGCAACGCTACCCTACGGATCAGTAGCCACCACAAACACCGATCGAACGCGCAGTTGCATGTTATCAGTAAAGATCTCGATCCGATTATTGGTAAACGCGTAGTCGGTGCCGGACCCTTCGATATGATTCGCCATCCCGCCGAGGTTGGAGTCCAACACGATGGAACCGTCGGCGTGTACACCGAAGTGGAATTGAAACGGGCCGTTGCGGTACAGGCCGACGACGCTAGCGAAACGATACTGAAGATACATAAGATCGCGCGCGCGCAACACCTGCAAGGTTTCTAAGCCAGGCCCATCGTCGAGGGCTTCGCCGTACCAGACGGAGTCGCTAGTGAATGAACGACTGCCAATGTAGAGCTGGCGTCGCGGCGCACCGATGTCATCGATGGAGCCTTCGAGGTAGACGTCGATGTTGGGTTCGGTTTGCGGCCGATGAATCCCGGCCGATGGCGTAAAAACAACTTCGCCCGACTGCCACGAAGCTTCGGCCGACAACACCCAACGCGAGGTTGGATCTTGCTCAAAACTGTCGAAGAACCAAACGCGCTGTTTTGCAATCGCAGGCGCCGGGTCGCAAGCGTCGCCGACCTTGTCGCCATCAGCATCAGCTTGTGCAGGATCGCTGACGTTTGGGCAAACATCGCACGCATCGTCGATGCCATCGCCGTCTTCGTCATGCGGCGTCACCGCGAGCGCACACAATTGCATCGCCGCATCGGTGGTATCGCGGGCATCGCTAATTGCGGCGTCGTCGCTTTGTTGGTTGGTAGCGACAAAATCTAAACGCCCACAGCCAATGCTGCAAAGCAGCACCGGCAACGTCAGCGTTACGCGTCGAAGCATCGTCTAACCAGCGTAACCGAAATTGCCGCGCGTAGCGAAATTTAGCGCGGCGGAAAACGGCACGCGGCATGGCCCAAAATCTCAGGACCGTCCACCGTGGCGGTTGCAACTGGCTGCCAGCCCGCATCAATGCGCGCTTGCAAAAGTTCATCAGCAGTTGGTCGATGGTCCCACCCGGAGACCGTGCTAAGTGCGCCGAGTCACGTTGAATCGAACACCAGGTAAATTGCGCCAGCCTGCATCACCACGTCGTGCGTGAATTCGTCTTGCACGACGACATCGACGACATCCCAGCTGGGCGATTGGGCAAACCCCCAACGAATGAGCGCTTGCAAATTCCACAGCGGCGCGAGTGCGCGACGCAGCGCTTCAAGCTGCGCCGCCGGTAGCAGCGCAAACGCAGGCGATGCGAGATCGAGGTCAGCCACGCCGTATTGTAACAGTTGCCGCACGTACGCAGCAAAATAGTCGTTGCGGTGTGCGCTACTTCACGACGGTAAAGGCGACGAGCACGTCGCCTGCGCCGGTTGCCCAAGAGGCGCGATAACTGCCGGGTGCCAATTGATGCTTCTTGAATTCGCAGTCATTGTAGGTCGGTTCAAGCGAGACGGTAAACGACGCGGACCCTTGCGAATCGAGTGCAAACACAGGTGCAGGAGGCAGATTACCAAGCCCGCCAACGCCGCAAGCTTCGGTCCCCGGCAGAGGTTCGCCTTGGGCGGTAAGAATTCTAGGCAAGAACGCGGGCCGCCAACCAAACACTACGGGCAACGCGCGTTGGCTCGTCACCGTCAAACGGATTTTAAACGGTTTGCCCTTCCGCACCACGCCGACGGGTGCGCCGGTAACAACGGTTGCCTCCGGTGGGACAGGAGGCATCGGCACGTTGGCAAGCTGGCAGGTTGGGCTGAGCATGTCGCCGTCGAGTTTGGTGCCGCGGCACGCCTTGGAGACTTTTGCCAACGCATCGAGTTCGGCTCGTGCGTTTTTCAAAAACGCATCAGCTTCTTGCCGATTCGGTGTGTGACAAACGCCCTTTTGATCGAGGGTAGATTCCCATTTCCAAAAGCCCGGTGGCCGATCGGGCTTCGCTTCGCGGCGTTTCCAATACCAAAGCTTGGCTGGCCGCACGCCAGGCGGAAACGGATCTGCAGCTTTCGTGTAATCGTTGGTCCAAAGATAGAACTTGTTGTCGTAACCAGCGCCTTCAGCGTCGGCAGCGATGCTGCGCAGCAATGGCGGGTCGGAAGCGATAAACGCTTGCAGTTCGGCAAATGCGCGCTCGGCGCAAGCGACTGCCGCGGGATTGGCAGTTGCAGGGTTCGCCGTGGTTTCGCCAGGCGCAATCACCCCTTTTTCAGGATAAAAGCCCCACAGAACTTCGTCGGGATAGTTCACATCGACGCTGCCGACGTAAGGCCAGTATTCGCCACCGGAAAGTTCATAACCGTTGGCCGTGAACTCGGCCATCTTGGCTTTGGCTGGCACCGGCGCAGTCGGAGCCGTGGTTGGCACTTGTCCGACTTGCCCAGCTGGCGGCGCTTGCACCTTTGGCGCATTCGAACCACATGCGTTTAACAGCAGCAGCCACGTACTGGCCGCAACGAACTTGTTGATCATGGCAGTTCGTCGCACGAGGGCGGCGCCAGCGCAAGCCTCTCGGGTTCGGAGGCGTCTTTGCTACCGGAATGCGCGGAACGGTTTAGGAATCCACACCCAATGATTATTTACGAAGGTGAGACCATCGAACGCCATGCCTAAGGTCTCGCCTGGCTTAACGTACTTCCATGCGTACCAGGTGATGCCAGGCTTAAACTTGGCAGCGTTCATGGTGTAGCCACCAGGAAATGCTTTCGCCGCTTCGTTCGCGGCTACGAAGTCGTCGCTTTGCGCGGTATTAAAAAGCAGCTCGGTTTGCCCTTCTTTGCCGCCAATCTTGGCTTTGGCGAGTTCTTCATACGTTTTGGCTACGTAAGCGCTGATCTGTGCGGTCGCGCTCGGGTCAAACAACGCAGCAATGTCGGCTTCTGAAGGTTTGAGCGAAGGCAAAAAGTCTGCGTTGCCTTTTTGCACCGCGGTTACCAGCTCCTTGCCACCTTCAGCGGTGCCAGCGAAGTTGGCTTTGCTTCCTTCGCCTTTGCTGCCTTTGCTGCAGGCAGCGAAACTAAACACGAGCGCAAGGGTCATTATCCACGTGGCGACTTTTTTCATGTACAGCTTGTAACACCAGCGCAAATCCAGCTCGGCAAAATCGCGAGCAAATCTTCGGGAAACCAACCGTCTAGATTTGCTTTTTGGCGCGGTCAGCTAAGAACAGCCTTTAGCGAACTGGCTTGTTCACAACCACTGGCGTCGGTGGCACCAAGATCACGACGTCGCGTTGATCGAGCGGCGTGCACCCGCCAGCCAAGACGCGAATCGTGGCGCGGAAAATCTGCGCATCAGCGGTTTGCGGCACAAAGTCGTTAAACGCTGCAACGTTGAATGAAACCTTGGTGCTTGGCGTGACTTTGTGGAACGCCACAGCATCGAACGTTGGGTCTGGCAACGCTGGTGGCGGCGGCGGTTTCACAAACGAAACTGGCACAATGGTTTTTAAGAATTCAGCCGTCGTGCGGCCCGCAGGCAGCGGCCGACCGTCGACATCGGTGGCCACACCGTCGCGTTCCGAGTTGACATCAAACGTTGCAAAACGCGTCAGCATTTGAATGCCGGTGACCACGTTCACGCCAACCCCAGTGCCGTCTTCGGCGGTACGGAATACCAGTGGGCACAAGCCTTCGGCGTCCGGGGCAACCCCTGCGCCGTTGATGCCAGTGCAGCATTGGCCAGCTGCGCAGCCAGCGGGCCGTGCCCCAACGTCCCATGCAACCGGTGGCACCAGCGAGCCAGTGGCTGTCGCGAAGTCGCGCAAGTATTCCTGGCCTGAGCAGCTATCAGGGATGCCCGCGGTTTGCGTTGCCAACCCAACTACACGAGCGCAAATGTTGCTCAACGCCGTTTTGGTTTGGGCCCGATTATGAGAAGCCGTCGCGACCGCGCCAGCGTACAAGCCAGTGAAGGAAAAGTTAATACCATCGGTGCAGATCGCCGTTTCGTCGGGCCCGTGGCTCATCGCATCGGTAACTTGAACGATGACCGGCATGGTACCTGGGCGAAACACAACGCCCCCAACCCCGGTATGATTCGCAGGAACGCTCGTCAAACCTGGTGCAGCAAGTCCGTCGCCGGTGCTGGCTTGGTAAAGCGCCTCGATCCCCGATTCTGGCCAGTCTTCGCCACAGCCGACTGGCGAGTTGCCATTGCGCAAGGCCGCAACCCCGGCTTGAACCAAGGCAATCGTTTCGGTAATCGGCTGAAACAAATGGAACGGCTGATCTGGTCGAGAGGCTGCACCAAAACAACGACTACCAGCGTTGGTCGAGCCGTACCCGCTGTCAGGAAAATCTTCGAAAGCACCAACCCCAAACTGGCTATCCGCAACGGCGCTACGTACGCCTGGCACCACTACCGTCGATAGGGCATTTTGCAAGTTGGTAATCGAGCCAATCATCGAGCCGGTCGTGTCCATCGAAAAGAACACGTCGAGCGCGGGAATTGCCGTCGAAAAATCGAGGGGCTTCACTGCTTGGCCGGCAGCGTCTTGAAATGGCAAGACAAAGAAAAAGTCTTGATTTTGGCCGCTGCGACGATATGCGACAACGGTAATCTGCGCGGTGCCCGTGATGTTGCCAAGCTTGGCGGTGATGCGAGCAACGTGAACGGCCGACGCTGGATAGCCTGGTATCATCAACGTGTTGGCGCTCATCGAGCCAACCACAGGGTCGCTGACTTCCCAGGTCACTTGCGTCGACAAATCTTCATCGACACCATCGAGGTACAAGCCGGTTGCAACAAACGGTTGCGACGCGCCGGCGTTAAGATCGAGTTCGATCAACGGATTGGTTGGGCTCACTGCGATTGCGGTGAGTTCATGTGGCAGTGGCGCGGCGTCGGCGCTAGCGTCGGTGCCAGCATCGGTGGCGTTCTGGCTCACTCGACTTGGACCGCACGCACCCAGCGTGACTAAACCAACTGAAGCTGTTGCACATAGCCATAGTGCAGACGCCCGACGGGCGCCGGTGATTTTCCTCATGGCGCAATTGTACGCAAACCGCGGCCTGCGCCGCTAGTTATTCAATCACTCACCGCATGCAAAGTTGATTTTCTTGGTCATCGTCGAGACCGGCCGACTTGGTATGCGCAACGTAGCCGTCACAACTACCTCTCCACACCCAAGGTTATTGAGTAAGAACGGCACCGAAACATCCTGCTTTGGTGAGAACAAATCGACGACGCGAACGGTTTGTTTGAGCAAGCTGCGCTTGCCTTGCATCGCAACCACATCCAGTTTCCCCGTCATGCGGCTGAATGATTCGCCGTGCAGCTGCACGACCAACGATGCCGACGACGCGGGCTCGCCAGCGAGGCCTTCGCCGATACCGGTGTTCCAAAGCCCCGGCGCCGTGAATAGGTCTTCACTATGCCATTTGCCGCTTTCCCGCAAAAACAAAAATGCGTGCATGCCAGCGACGCTGTAGGGCTGAGGCACGCGTGGCCGGGGCTCAGGTTCGGCGACTTCGGCGCGACTCACGGCCGGGGTGGCTAACGTCAAAGCTACGACAACCACGCTCGATATTTTCAGGCAACGCTGCATGCCCATGGTGGTAGCAGGTCAATACGGGCAGCTCAACTGCGATCCACTAAGCCTGCGCTTGACACCGCCCTGCGCGGGCGGTGATACCCGCGCAATGACGGGAAAAGTCTTGTTGGGTACCGTGCTTTTGGTCGCAGGCTCAACCTCGGCCCACGCCGGTGGGTTGTTTTTGCCAGGCACCGGGCCAGTTTCTACTGGGCGCGCTGGTGCGGCCATTGCTTCGACCGAAGGCCCGGAAGCGATCGCCGCCAACCCAGCAGGCATGGCAAAGTCCGAAGGCACGCAAATCACCGTCGGCAGCTCGTTGATTTCACATTCGCAAAGTTTTCAACGCAATGGCAGCTATGACAGCGTGCCTGGGCAAAATCTGGCGTGGGCCGGCGACCGCTACGGCGTCATCGAAGACAATGCCAAACCCAAGATTGGCTTCGGCTCGTTTCAAGCCATCCCACTCATAGGTGTAACCCACAATTTTGATTGTGTGCTCAAAGGTTTTTCGGCGGGCTTTGCGATTTTTGCACCCAATGCGTACCCAACCCGCAGCATCGGCGATGACTACCAGCTTGATGACCCAACCAAACCGCCACCGCCGACGCGCTACGACATCGTGTCGCAAAACGCGACCGCGATTAACCCGACAGTGGCCGTGGCCTACCGTGTGTTGCCGCAACTCGACGTTGGCGCGCGCTTTACCTGGGGCATCTCGCAGGTTGATTCGCGGCGCTTTACCTGGGTTGGCGAAAACTATCCAGAGTGGAGCGGCAGCGATAGCAACGTCGTGCTCAAAGCCAAAGACTCGTTCGTGCCAGGCTGGTCAGCTGGCGTGACATATCGGCCGCTGCCTGCGCTCGAAGTTGCAGCACAGTACACCGCTGCCATGAAATCACATGCGGTTGGTTCAGCCGTGATCACGCCGAGCAAAGATGCGCGGCTGTCGAACCAAATGGTGTTTTTTACGAACGCCGTCGAGCCCGATCCGTTGTGCCAGCCTGGTACCAGTAGCACCGAACTTAAAGCGTGCGTTGATTTCATGTTGCCGATGTTTGCGTCGGTGGGCGGCCGCTACAAGTTCAACAACGCTGCAGGCAAAATGCGCGGCGATATCGAGCTCAATGTGCAATGGGAAAACTGGAGCGCTGCAAGCGATACCAAAGCTTCGGTCAAAGGCCTCATCAACGGCGAGATCGACATCAAAGACACCTACGTCCGCCACGGCTTCCGCGACACCTACTCGGTGCGGGTTGGGGGCAGCTACAATAGTCCGGTCGCCGGACACGATCTTACGTTGCGCGGCGGTGCAGCGTACGACAGTGGCGCAGCCAAGCCGGGTTGGGAACGGCTCGACTTCGACGGTGCTGCACGCATCATGGCCACCGGCGGCGCGAGCTACCGGCTCGATCGTTATCAATTCGATCTCGGCGCTGGTGTTGCATTACAAGGCACCCGCAATGTTGGCGGCGACTGCAATCCAACCAAGACGGCGCCCGGCTGTCTCGGCAATGGCCAGCAAACGCCAGTGCTCGATCGCGCGGGCTGGGACCCCGGCCAATCCGCGTTTCCGTTGGAGTCGCAAGCTGAAAACCCAGTGAATCACGGCCAGTATAAATCGCACTATGTGCTGATCATGTTGGGCGCAACGACGTGGTTTTAGCCTAACGCGACAACCACGTGCTGCAACGATATGGCACGCTGTCGCTATGAAATACGGCTGCGCTGCGTTGCTAGTATTGGTTGCCTGTAAGAACAACGACGCAAGTTCGTCGAAGCCGCTACAAAGCGAGCAGCTCGCGCCAGCGCAGCCTGCAGCTCTGTCCGACACCGCCAAACTCGCCAATGATGGCTGGCGCAATAAGACTTGCACGCCCGACGCTGCAGCTGGTCAACGCATTGGCAAAGCGAACGTCACGTTGCATGGGGACGGGGTTGATTTCACGGGCGACGTACCAGCGCTTTGTGGCGGCTTGCACAGCGAAGCCACTAAACGCTTCGCCGTCGGCGACGGCACGTTGTTTCGAGCGTGCTTAAACGACGGCTCAGTGGTGCAAGTCTCCGCAGATGTGCCCCTCACCGGCACGGTCAACACCGAGTTTCGCTATGAAAACTACAAAAACGTTGGGCCGTTGATCGAATTTTTTCGCCACGACGTCGGTACCTACAATCAGCGCGAAGCCAACGCTGAACAACGTGCTGGCGAAACTATCGAAGCGCAGCCATCGCTGGTTATCGACGGAGAACGCACCACTGCCGATCTGCGAATCTCGCTACAGTGGCCAGCGTACAAAAAAGTCGGGCCGAACCGCATCATCAATGCCAACGTGCATTGGGAGTGTCCGGCAGCGAAATAAGTTGCCGAGCCCGCGTTAGAAGCTTTCTACGTAACCGCGCGGGAACGAACTGACGGGCGAGGCGCGCGGATGGCAAGGCGGAGCGAGAACCGGACCGGAGCGTACTCCTGTACGTGAGGACCGGAAGCGCAGCGACAACGCCGCCAGTCGCGATGCATCGCCCGTCGGACACGGACCGGAAGCGCAGCGACAACGCCGCCAGTCGCGATGCATCGCCTGTCGGACACGGACCGGAAGCGGAGCGCCAACACACGTGGCCGCGATGGATCGGGCCTTCAACAAACGAGCACGGCGGCCTACAGGGTTTCAGGGGCGGTGCGGTTCACTCTGCCCCCATTCCGTTCACAGTGTTTCGTACCGTCAAAAACCTCAGCCGAACGGGCCCAAGAGTGGCTACCGCCACGCGAGGACAAGGCGTGATAATACGATTTCCGACCTACGAAAAAGTCGAGCTGGTGGCCGTCAATGCCGCCTCCAGTATCATCCGCAACCACGCAGCCGTCATGGACAAAGCCGCCCCACGGAGCCCGGCCCGGCATCTGGCGGCCTTCCAAGGCAGGCACATACAACAACGTGCCGAGGGGCACAATCTTCGGATCAACGGCCACCGTGCGGAATGGCGCCAACGGCCGGCCGGAACCTGCCGTGCCCCATTTATTGCCGGTAACTCGGTAACACGGCGAATGCTCGCAACCGCAAGCGCCCCAAATGTTCACCACTCGGCCATCACGCAGTTTGCCGGTGCCCTGCATCTCAATCTCTGAAGCAAATTCAGCAGACACGTTCGCGATTGGTTGACAGTCGGTTCCACCAGCATACAGCGTAACGCGCTGCGTCGGGGCAACCCCTGCTAAGTTGACTGAATTGTCCAAAACAGCATCGGTTTGAGCAGTGTCACCTGCGGTTGGCGTTGGGACCACCGCTGGCTTCGAACCAACTTCGTCTTCACCAATCACATAGTAAAACGTGACATGGAACTTCCCTAACGACCTTGGTCCCGTCGGCGCAATCGACTCAATGATACTCTGATCAAGTTCACTTACTTGATCTGGGACGGGCTCGACTTTGGGTGCCATTCCGGATTGGCAAGCGGCACCAGTAACTAGCGAAATTCCAACTGAATTGATGAACCGAAAACTGCTGCGCAAGCGCCTACCAATCGCTCGCGCGACGCTTCGTATCGCTTCACAAGGAGCGCTACGGAAGATAGAGGCAAGCAACCGGGCAAACATCGTTTCGAGCTACTAGTCTATCCTGCGGTCAACGCCTCTCGCCTGCCTCATGGAGATATCTCGTTATTATCATGACCGATTAATGTAATAAATATTACAAAAAATCAAATCTTGCAATATAAGCTACACTTCCAGTCTCGATTATTATTGACTAATTTAGACATAACGATTCATGCCATTACGAATATTGGCCATATTTAGACAGCATCGACTTATCTGATTGAATTTAGTAAGAAAAACAAAACAAAAAAGGCCTGCTCGGGTGAACAGGCCTCAGTGCCAAAACAAAACTTATTGTCTAAAATTACAAGCGAGCTTGTAGCGTAACGTTGAAACCAAACTGGTTGAAGTTGCCGAACTCGTAGCTGA
>JAKQOD010000931.1 GCA_029565465.1 Deltaproteobacteria bacterium | reverse complement strand
TGCTCTTCCGATCTTGGCAACGGTTGGAACGCGCCTGGCGTGGGGGGCAACTAACCATGCGCTTGTTGTCAATCCTTGTTGTTGCCGTCACTGCGGCCTCGGTGCACGGCGCGGCGGCCCAATCAGCTGATGCGCCAGCCTCGCCACCGGCGGCACCGGCTGTCCCGGCTGGCGAACCACCGCCGAAGGTCGCGCCGGTAACTGCGATGCCACCAACCGATGCAGGTGCAACGGCGCAGCCGGATTCGATCCCGCCGCCGACTGCGGCCCCAACCCCAGCACCATTGTTGCCAGCACTCGCCAACGATGATCCTTGTTTCGACAGCGTGCACGACCCGGTGCCGCTCGGTTTACGTGATGCAAACTTTGATGCGGGTGTTGGTGCGTGCGTGCGCGGCGAGGTTACGGCACGGCTCGGTGCCCATGCGATCATCGATACCCCAGGCTTCTATGGGCAGCTCGGCGGCGAACTCAACTTCGGCGCTAGCTTTGTGCTCACACCAGGCCTGCAGGTTGGCTTTGCGTACCGCGCACCCGAGTATCAATTCGCGCAAAACGCAGTGACCAAAGCGACGGCGCTTGCCTATGGGCCGCTGCAGTTGCATGCCAAAGCCAGTTCGAATCTCGAATTCGGCAAGCGCCCAGTGTACGGCGCCGTCTTTTTTCAAGCATCGATTCCCTACACCAGTGCTGAATTGCAAACTGTTGCACTCGGCGGCCAGTTGACCGGGCTTGTGACGCTTGGGTTAGGGCGGTCGTGGTTTTTGCACGGTCGGTTTGGTGTGGTCATGGGTGCTACGTCATCGGGCGGCGGCACTACGCTGCGTGCGGCTGGGCGCGGTGGCGCCGACGTGAATTTTAATCTTCGTTCATGGCTCGACCTCGCCGCTGGCGTCGATATCCAAGGCGGCTGGTTCCGCAGCTTTGATCATGTGTTGTTTAAAGTTGCGGCGCACTGGCGCGTCCGCGGTCGCTGGCGGGTCGCAGCCGGGCTTGGCGCGCCGTTTTTCGGTAAAGATCGCACCAACGCAATAATTACGCTTGGGGTCGGCCGAGATCTGTGACGTGCTATACTCGCGCGGTGGGAACGCAACGGCATTCGGATTTACCGGCGCAGTTGGAAGCACTCATCACGCAGTGTGAACACGACGCATCTGCCATTGCACACGTTGCGCAGCGTGGCAACGAACTCGCGGTCTCCGTCGGCGGTGAGCTCGGTTTTCGCTGGCACATCGTATATTTGCGCTGGCTGATCGCACATCCGCCCGATGACGATACCGTGCGTGAAACGTACGGCGAGCTGCTCGATTTGCATCGCAATCAGCCCGAGCGGATCACGATTCTACGCAAAATCGGCGAGCACATTCGGTTCTTAGAAGATTCGGGTGCCTTGCCTGCGGTCATGGTGGCGCGCACGCCGCGCCCAAAGCGCTAGGGGCGCAGCCAGCCGACTTCCTGCGCGGTAACGGTGGCCGGCGCAGACCATCGGTAAAGCGGTTGTGGTAGAAGCCTGACCAGCCGTGAGCTTGTTAGTAGTCGAAGATGCAACGTTATTTTTTGCCGATCGAATGGTGTTCGATTCGGTGTCCCTACGTTTAGGCAATCGCGATCGCATCGGGCTCATTGGCCCGAATGGCTCGGGCAAAACGACGTTACTTAAGGTCCTTGCCGGCCAGCAGGAGCTCGACGACGGCAAGGTCACGCGTGCGCGTGGCGTGCGGGTCGCGTGGTTGCCACAAGACCTTGCGGTGGCAAGCGGCCGTACGCTGTTGCAAATGATCCTGGGCAGTGTGCCTGGCCGGTTGGCGCTTGATGCCGACCTTGCTGCAACCGCGGCCGAACTTGAACGGGCGCAAGCCGCCGGCGAATCCGAAGAATCTGTGTTGGAACTCGCCGAAGCGATTGCTGAACTGCACGAACGCATCGATCACTTCGAGCGCTTCTTTGGCGAGCATGAAGCGCTAGCGATTTTGGCTGGCTTGGGCTTCGCGCCGGGCGACGAGCTGCGCGATGTTGGCGAGTTTTCCGGCGGATGGAAAATGCGTGGCGTCTTGGCCGGCTTGTTGTTCCAGCGCCCAGATGTTTTGCTGCTCGACGAACCGACCAACCACTTGGATATGCCGTCGGTGGCGTGGTTTAGCGATTTTCTCAAGCGTTGGTCGCGCTGCTTTATTTTGATCAGCCACGATCGCGAGTTTCTCAACGAACAGATCGATCGCATCGTAAGCCTTGAGCCCGAAGGTGTGCGCAGCTATCCAGGCAACTACGAACGCTACTTGGTGCAGCGCGCGGAAGAAGAAACCATCTTGGCGGGCAAAGCCAAAAACTTGGCACGCGAACGCGAGCGCTTGGAGCGCTTCGTCGATCGGTTCCGCGCTCAGGCAACCAAAGCCCGCGCGGTGCAAAGCCGAATCAAAAGTCTGGAAAAGATGGAATCGGTCGAAACCTACGCCAAGCGTTCGGTCATGCGGTTTTCGTTTCCAGCAACCACGCGGCCCGTCGCTGATGTGATTCGCATCGAAGGCCTGCGCAAGGCGTACGGCGAACACGTGGTGTTCCCAGGGGTCGATCTGACCGTGAAACGTGGCGAAAAGATCGGCATCATCGGCGTCAACGGTGCTGGCAAAACCACGCTGTTGCGCATGATTGCTAATGAAATTCCGCACGACGCTGGCATGATCAAACTCGGTGGCGGCGTCGATGTTGGCTATTACGCGCAGCATCACGCGGACACCTTGGATATGACATCGACCGTGTTCGATGTAGTAGCGCGCGCCAATCCGCTGGCGACGCCTGCACGCGTGCGTTCGTTGTTGGGCGCTTTCATGTTCTCCGGCGACGATGTTGATAAACCAGTCAAAGTGCTTTCGGGTGGTGAGCGTGCGCGGGTTGCGCTAGCGCGTTTGTTGGTTGCGCCAGGCAACTTGTTGCTCATGGACGAACCGACCAACCACTTGGATTTGGAAAGCTCAGAAAGCTTGTGCGAAGCCCTCAAGGACTATGACGGTACGCTGGTGTTTGTCAGCCACAACCGCTCGTTGGTGCGCAACTTGGCAAGCAAGATCTGGAACGTTGAGAATCAAGCGGTCGACGTTTATCCCGGCTCGCTCGACGAATATTTGTATTCGATGGCGCAGCGCCGGATGGAAGTTGCCGCCACGGGCGCCGCCACGGTTGGCAGCTTGCGCTCGAACGCGGCGCCGGCCAAAACCATGTCCCGCGAAGACGACAAGGCGCGCAAGCGCAAAGAAGCCGAAGCGCGGCAAAAACGTAGTGCGCGGTTGGGCCCGTTGGAAAAAAAGGTGGCCCAGCTCGAAGAGCGCATTGCCGAGCTAGAACCAGCGCAAGCCAAGCGTTCGGTCGAACTTGCGGATCCAGACGTCTATGCCGATGAAGCACGCCGCAATACGCTGCTGTCCGATTACCAACAAGCTGCGGAAAAGCTAGAAGAATTGATCGCCCGTTGGGAGGCGAGCCAAGCTGAGCTGGAGACCGCCAAAGCTGCGTTAGACGCTGAACTCGGACCAGCCGGGTAGCATCGTTGCCCTGGCGGTTCATCGCACCCGCCCATTGTTCTTTTTGAGCGTGCGAGAGATACTTAGTGACCCGTGAGCTTAGGCGAACTGATAGACGGTAAGTACGAGCTGGTTGCAGTCGCCGGTGAAGGCGGGATGGCGACAGTTTTTAAGGCCGTTGTTCGTGGTGCGGCAGGGTTCACGCGGCCCGTTGCTGTGAAGCGAATTAAGCCAGAATATCGCGGACTTAAGAACTATATCGCGATGTTCATCGAAGAAGCTCGGGTCGGGGCCGAATTGGCTCATCCGAACATCGTTCAAGTGCATGACTTTGTTGTCGAAAACAGCTCGTATTACCTCGTGATGGAATGGGTCGAAGGGCTCGACCTTGGCACCTTGTTGCGCATCTACCGCGAGGCTAATTTGCAGTTGCCGTGGCCTCTCGCGATCGGGATCGCGGTTGGAACGTTGCGGGGCTTAGGCGCTGCCCATGAACGGCGTGCTGCCGATGGCTCGCTATCGCCCGTGATTCACCGCGATGTATCGCCACACAACATCATGCTCGGGGTGAATGGTGCTGTGAAATTGAGCGATTTCGGTTTGGCGCGTGCACGTGATCGCGCCGCTAGCCTCACCGCGCCCGGCACGGTGAAGGGCAAGCTTTCTTACCTCGCGCCTGAAGTAACGTTTGGTAAAGCCAACTCGCCGCAATCTGATTTGTTTTCTACAGCAGTCGTGATTTGGGAGTCCTTGACGCAAGCCCGGTTGTTCGATGGCCGCACCGACCTCGATGTGTTCAAAAAAATTCGCGCTTGTGTGGTGCCACCGCTGAGCGACTATCGCACCGATGTGCCGCCCGGCGTTGAAGCCGTGCTGCGCAAAGGCTTGGCCGCCGATCCAACGCAGCGTTATGCTAGCGCCAACGATTTCGCGTTTGCCTTTGCGAACTTGCTTGCGCAACTGAGCCCGATCGACGCCAGCACCGCATTGGCGTCGGCGGTTAACGATGCCCGCAATCGCCTGGTCGGCCAGCTTGCACCGGATGAACTCACGATTGATTTGGCAACAATGAGTGGCTCGACGCAAGTGACCACGTCGTTTGATATTGAGATTTCCAAGCCGGACCTGTCGGTTGATCCGCTGCCGTTGACGAAGAAGAAATAGCCAAAACGCGGTACGGTTACTGCGCTGGTACGCTGACGATGGCGCGGGTTTCAAGGCACAGCGCGGTCAATTGCTTGCCCCACACGCAACCGGTATCGATGGCCGTGGCGTAGGTCGATTCGTGCAGACCTAACGCTGCCCAGTGCCCGGTCACCAACCGATGCGTTGACCATGCGGGCGCAGGGAAATCGAACCAGGCTGTGCACCCACGCGGCATGTCATTAAGCGGTCCATCAAAGGCGGCGTTGATACTGCCATCGGCGAAACACCCACGCACGCGCGTCAAATAGCTGGTAATCGAACGCCATCGTTTGGCGCCTTCGAGCGCGGTCGACCAACGCGGCGGCACGCCGACGAGCCCGGCAATTTCTTGTTGCCACGTTGGCGCTTGCAGCATCGCTTCAATTTCGCCGGCGTAGCCACGCGCAGCTTCGATGGTCCATTGCGGATGCAAGCCGGCATGCACCATGGCCAGGTCGTTGGTGTGATGCAACAACGGGCGATGCCGCAACCAATCGAGTAGCGCGGTGGCATCGGGCGCCGCAAGGATGTCATCGAGCGTGTCATTCTTTTTGGCAGGCGCGACACCAGCTGCACGCGCTAATAGATGCAGATCGTGATTGCCAAGCACGACCGTGATCGCATGCTCATGCCGCTGAATCCAACGCAAGGTTTCCAGCGATTGCCGGCCGCGATTCACCAAATCGCCTACCAGCCAAAGTCGGTCGCGGCTCGGTGAAAAGCCAAGCTCGGCAAGCAACACTTGCAGCGTGGCAAAACAACCTTGAATATCGCCAATTGCGTAGGTTGCCATCGCTACACGTCGATCGAGTGTTCGCGAAAGCCCATCCGCGCCGAGCCCACCACGACCCGCAGCGCGCCGTGGCCTCGCACCAGCACCGAGACATAGGCAGCATTGCTGGTGCCGCGCGTTTGTGGGTAGGACGGCAGGTTTTGGCCGCTATGCAGCCCGCGGCCCCAGCCGTCGAGATGGCCTAAGATCTGATGCGCTTGGCCAACGTCAACGAGTTCACAACCGATGCCACGCAGTTTGGCGTAGACCGGCTCGTTAAAATCTAAGCCGCGCGCTGAAGGCACACCAAAGGTGCCAAGATAGCCATGATTTTCGATGCGCACCTCGACCCGGCTCAAGTCAGCACTCAGCGCGGTGACCGTAGGCTCGCTAAGCTTGAGCACCGGTGCGAGGGCGGCAATGCGCATGAACGCTGCGGCTTGGCCAGCGCACACACCGGCAAGTTCTGATAGCGAGGGATTCCAAATGCCAATGCGTGGGTCGATGCCGCCTATTTCGACGGGGCCCAGCTGCGGATGCACGAACTTTTGCCACGGTACAAATACGCGGCCGCCGTTGTGCTCGCGGTCCCACACCGCCAAGGCTTCCAAGTTGGCGCGCGTGAAGTGTTCATAGTACTGCACGAACTTGGCTGGCTTTGGCATGCCCAAGCGTTTGAACAAGTCCCAGAGTTCGATCACGACCGAAAGCGCGCCACGTTGATTGTACGCGTAGTCCGAAAGGTCGCCACGCAAGGGCTTGTCGGGTTCATACAAAAACTCATCGTGGCCCGACACTGTTGGATATCCGGTGAATTCCGTCATCCACGCTTCGAGTTGGCGAAAGATCGCCAAGTCTTCTTGGTTCATTTTTGAATCGGGGCCATGGCCAAGCGGGCGAATCACCACACCACCGAATGTGTGCAGGTTGATCCATGCAAAGATTTCAGGATGGGCCGTCGCAAACTCGACGACCGCTCGCGATTCCGGCTCGCTTGCTGCGTACGGCCCTGCGCCAGCTTGCTCATGCCCAGGTGCCCACGACCATGGAAAGTTGCGGTTAAGATCAATGGGAGCGTGGCCAAGAAAGTACGGACTTGGCACGTTACGGCCATCGAAGTTGGCGATGACGCCTTCGGGATAGAGCTTATAAAACGGCCCCAGATCTTCGATGCCGCGTTCGACTAACAGGCCTGGCACGTTGGGCGATTCCACCAATTCACCAGCGGGGTCGACCACGCGCATCGCCAGCGCCATGCCGTTGCCATCGACATCTTGCGGTATCCATTTTGGTGCACCTTTGTCGACCCGCGCGTCGCGTGGCACCGAACGAATAAATTGACCCGTCCGCAGAATCGTTTCGGCACCGTCGGGCGAGATGCGCGGCACAACGTAAAACAATACATCGCGCAAGCGCGCTGCGATGGCATCAGGTAAGCCTGGCAGGCCCGTGGTATGGAGCCGCAGGGCATCTTCGGCAATCGCTAGCGCAACGCTGGAGCCTGCCACTTCGATGGCGTGCATGTTGCCGTCGACCCACGCAGCTGGCCGGCGGCGCTCGGGTTCGATGCCTACAATGAGCAGCCAAATTTCGCGACCTTCGGGGGTTTGCCCCAACGATTGCAGCCGCGCGATATGTGGATACGCATCAGCCCAGCTACGCAGTTGCGCGGTCAAGCGCTCGTAGTCGAGGTAGGCGTTGCGAAACCCCAACGATAGAGTCTCGACAGCTGGCAGATTTGCGGGCGGAATCGTGGAAACTTTGGCCATACCTAAGCGGCACGGTAGCAGTCTCCACAGTGCTACGGCATCGGATGCGCGACGAAAAACTGCCACAAGTAGTCGGTGATATTCAGATCTTGGTTATTGGCACCTGGCACCGTACCGCCAGGCCAATTATGGGTTGCGCCAGTGACGATGCAAGACTCCACGGTTGCGTTGCCCACGCAGGCACGGCTTGCTTCGCAGCGTGCGCTGCCTTTGCGGTAGCTCTGCAGTGGGGCGTCGCTGCATTGGTTACGCATGCGCCACCCTGCAATTGTCGTCGACAAAGGCGGGAAATTAAGCAACGGGTTGCCAGCGATGGGCACGATGCTGTCGGCCGTGCCGTTGGACATCAAGACGGGCACGGGGCGGCTCGGCGAACAGGACGGCATACCGTTGAGCGCCGAAATCGGCGCGACCGCTGCAACGACATCGGCGGCTTCGCATGCAAGCCGATGCGAAAAAAATCCGCCGTTGGAAAAGCCGGTGGCAAACACGCGCTTGGCGTCAACGCAGTATCGCGCGCTGACCCACTGCACCAATTCGCGCGCAAACTTCACATCGTCGACATTGCTGGTCACCGCCTCGCCACAACAGGCGCCTGCATTCCAACTGTTGCCGATGCCTTGCGGATACACCACGATGTAACCATCGCGCGCAGCCGCGGCATCCATGCCGGACCATTGCTGTTGTAAGTCGGCGGTGTTGGTGAAGCCGTGAAAGTTGAGCACCAGCGGCGTCGGCGTGTGGCGGCCGGGATTACCGGTGTGCAATAAAAAGCGCCGCGGCAAACCTGCCATCGTTACCACGAATTCGGCATGGCCAGGTGCGGCGGCGGTGCCCGCAACACACGGGTCCCCAGTCGGCGTAAACGCATCGGCAACGGTTGCGTCGACGGGCGGCGTTAGCCGAGCATCGCCGCAGCCGGTGATCAGTGCTGCAAGTCCAGCAACCGCGGCGGCTGTGGCTTGGATCATTCGTCTTCGAGCTGCATGCTTTGCAACGTGCGTGGCAAATCGAGCAAGCTTTCGTTCGGCGAACCCACCAGCATCGCAGGTTTCATGTTGGTGAGGCCCCATGGCTCTACTGTACCCGCGGTTACTGCAAAAGCACCACCATCAATACGTCCGACCACACCAAAGCCACTCTTCATGGGGACGCGTGCGGTTTCCATCACTAAATCGGGCAAGTGTGAAACATCAACTTCGACCAGGCCGCGTTCGCAGGTCAGTACCAAGCGATACTGCAACACGCGCCGCTCTAACAACAAAATGTTACCCATCTCGCTAGCGAACACTTCTTGCCAGTCGGCGCTTGGCCCGTCGTTGGCTGCAAGTGTTGCAAAATCGATATGAAACAAACGGTGATCGTCGATCTTGCGCGCCAGGATGCCGGAGGTGGTGACGACGCAATCGACGAAGCCAAAGCCATGGATGTCGGCTACGGTCGAGCGATGATCGGTCGCCCACCATGAACCTGGCACATGCGGGCCGCAGCCCAGAAAGACATTCTTGGCGCTTGAGCCTTTGAGCCATTCGGAAATCACCACGGCCACTTCAGGCGCACTGCCAGTATCGCCAAGCCGGCGATCGCCGTTCCACAACACGCAATCGCCGGGCAAGCGATGCACCGCATCGAAGTGAAAGTAGCGACCTTGCCATGGCGGCTCCAGGCTTAGCTTGTCGCCAACGCGCACGTTGGCAACCGCATCGAGGTCTTCAGGCACAGCGATATAGGTCTCGCCGCGTGGATCGAGCGCGATGAACAATAGGCCGCGCGGCGTCAGGCCATTCTTGCGCAGCTCTTTTAGACCGATGATTACCGCCGCAGGATCTCGGTAATGATAAACGCGGGTGGCAAACATGGGCCAACCTCTACCACAACTGTGGTCAGATGTGGGATGGCCGCGGAGTTACAGTGTCTGTTACAGCAGGATGCCGCGCAGAACTACCGACGCGACAGTGAAATAGATAACAATTCCGGTTACATCGACAAGCGTCGCAACAAAGGGACCTGATGCGCTGGCGGGGTCAGCGCCAAGCTTGCGCAACACAAACGGCAGCATCGATCCAACAATGGCGCCAAATAGCACCACGCCGCCAATGCTTACGGCCACGGTAGTTGCGATGTAGCCGTACGACGGGCCGTAGCCGCCGAGGCCGAAGACGCCCCACAGCAAGACCCGGATGCCAACGATGACTGCAAGCAATGCACCGAGCGCCGTGCCCACCACCAGTTCTTTGCGAATCACCCGCCACCAATCGGCGGGCCGCAGCTCGCCGAGCGCCATCGCACGAATTACCAGCGTGGAGGCTTGCGAACCTGAGTTGCCACCACCTGAAATAATGAGCGGAATGAAAATCGCCAGCACCGTCGCGGTGTGCATTTGTTTTTCGAAATATCCCATCGCGGTAGTGGTGAGCATTTCAGCCACCACCAAAATCGCCAGCCATACGCCGCGCTTGCGCACCATCTGGCGCACACTCGATTGGAGGTACGGTGTTTCCAAGGCTGCCATACCACCGAATTTTTGAATGTCTTCGGTGGCTTCTTCTTGGACGACGTCAACGATATCGTCGACGGTCACGATACCTTTCATGCGGCCGGTTTCGTCGACAACGGGCACAACGGTGAGGTCATGCTCGGCAAACAAGCGCGACAACGCTTCTTGATCGGTGCCATCGCTGACCCGCACGACGTCGGTTTCCATGATGTCGCCAACCAAGGTTGCAGGCGCGGCCGCGAACAAATCGCGAAACGACACCACGCCAAGCAAGCGCTGCTCGGGGTCGAGCACGTAGGTGTAATAGATGGTTTCGACTTTATCGCGCGCTTGCCGACGCAGATAGCTAATCGCTTCGTCGGCGGTCATCTGGGGCCGCAGCCGCGCATAGCGCGTCGACATCAAACCGCCGGCTTCGTCTTCGGCGTAGGCGAGCAGGGCCTGCACTTCTTTGCGGGTTGGCTCGTCGAGCAATGCCATTAACGCCGCACGGTTGCTGTCACCGGCTTCTTGAATTACGTCAGCGACGTCGTCGGGTTCCAGCAAGCGCATCCATTGTCGGCGATGGCCCGGGCGCCAGTGCAGCAACAACGTAGCTTGGTCGGCCGCTGGCAATGCAATGAAAAAATCTTCCGCATCCTCGCGGGCTAAGATGCGTAAGCCGTCGGAGCGTTCTTCGAGGTCGAGCAGCGGCCATGCGTCGCGCAAATCGTCGACATCAAGTTCTTCGGCTGAAGCCGCGGCGTTGAAATTCGCTGGGACCGCAGCGTCGACGGCAACCGGAATATCGGCGATGGCGTCGGCTTCGTCGTCGTCGCCGCGGCTTTCGGCCACCGCGCGAATCTCGGCCACCACTTCGCGAGTCTCGGCTGGATTGAGCAAGACGTGCTCAGCGGTGCCTTCCGCCATGACGATTGGCTCCGGCACTTCTGGTGCAACGGGCGTATTGTCATCGGCAACGGCCATGGCCGACAAACTGCCAAAATCAAACGCACCTGGCTACCGCACAAACCGCAAATTTCATCAAGATCAGCGCGGGGGCACGACGGGTGCGTCGTTCGGCTCGGTCTCGGCAGCACCCGGCAAATCAAATTCATACGGTTTGGCCCCCGTAGTTTTTAGCGCAACGCGCATGTCGGTAGCTCCGCAGCAGGTCCGCGCACCGTCGATGGCTCGCAGCGCATCGGCCCATTCGGTGCCAGGGTCGATGGTGACCGCAACATCGGTGCGTTCCCACTTCTTGACGGTTTCGCGGATGGTCTGGCGGACATCGGCG
>JAKQOD010000929.1 GCA_029565465.1 Deltaproteobacteria bacterium | reverse complement strand
GACCGGCTCGAAGGCGGCCGCGATGCAGTTACGGCCCATGCGCCATTGACCACGCTCTACACCCGCAAGGATTTTCTGCCATGAAAGCCCCGTGGACCGCGCTAGCAGCGGTGGTGACGGTCACGGCATGCGGCGCCGCCGATCCGCGTGTTGCGCTCGATGCCACGTGGCCAACACAGGCGCCTAACTACGACGCAACCTATCAAGCATGGACCCGGCACGGTGAGTTGCATCAAGACTATCAAGAAGTGATTGCCGTCGATGCTACGTTGTACGCGCCGGCATGGCGCGCGGCATTGGCTGACCGTGCGCGGCGCAGCAATGAAGCGAGCGAAGCAGATTTCGGTAAAGCCGTTGCGGCGGCACAGGCTGATGCAGCAGCGCACATCAAAGTAAGCCTGGTGGTCACGACCTGGGACCGCCGCGAGAACAATTTGGCCCGCGGTGCCCAAGCCGCTTGGCAGCTGCAACTGGTCGACGATGCAGGCCACCTGTGGTCGCCCACTGCCGTGGTGCAAGACCGGCGCTCCGAGCATGTATTGCGCGCCGAGCACCCTACCCTGCGCGATTTTTCGTCGGTGTATACCGCCACGTTTGACGCAACCACGCCGTTGTTTGGCAACGGCGCCAAACAAGTGACACTGCGTGTGTTTGGGCCACGCGGCAAGGTCGCGTTAGTCTGGCGCGCGCCTTAGATGGAAACGCTACGCTGATTCGCGTTGAAATACGCGGTTCGCAACCACTACACCGCCCACCGCTAACAGCACCGCCGACAAAAGCCCCCACAGCAGCGCTTCGTCGCCGGTATTGCCTAAAAACGCGACTCGCGCAGCATCGACAACATGGCGGAACGGATTGGCCGCCGACAACGTGCGCAGCCATTTCGGTGCCAGCGTCATCGGCAGCAGGATGCCGGAGAGCAGCAACACCGGCACCGAGACCATATTGAGCAGCGGCGCCAGCGCGTCTTCGGACTTGAGCCACATGCCGGCGGCATACGACAGCGCCGATAGCGAAACGCCCAGCAAGCCAACGATGACGATCGTGATCAACGCGCCTGTCACCGGCACGCGCAAACCGAAGATAACCGCGACGCCCGTGAGCAACGAAGCTTGCAACAACAGCACCACAGTGTCGCGCATCACGCGGCCAAGCAACAAGCCCAACCGCGATGCCGGCGTTACCCGCATGCGCTCGATGACGCCACTGCGAATCTCGGCAATCAGCGAAAATCCGACGAACATGCTGCCAAAGATGCCGAGCTGAATAAGCAAGCCAGGCACGAAAATCTGCCAAGCGTCGCCGGTGGGAAAGCCGCCTTGGGCACCTTGCGCGGCTTGGGCTTCGACTAACGGCTTGAGCAACGGCGCAAACAAGGCGAGATATAGCAGCGGCTGAAACAACGCGATGGCGATCCAAATTGGCTCGCGCAACAGCAGCCGCATTTGGTAACGAAAGGTAGTTAAGGTGTCGTGCAACATTAGTTGGCTCCCGGTGCCGCAGCCGCGCTGCTCGCAGCGGTGTCGCTGTCGCGCAACGACCGGCCGGTTAATGTGAGGAAAACATCGTCGAGGCTGGGCTGGGTGACCTTCATCGCAGCGACCGGAATGCCAGCAGCATCGAGGGCGCGCATCAACGGCAACGCATCAACGCTGCCTTGATCCACCACGGCGCGCACGGTGCTGTCGACGATCGATAAATCGCGCACGCCAGCGAGCGCGCCCAGCACGGCTTTGGCGGCGTCTTGATGATCTTTGACATCGAACGTTACCACATCGCCTGAGATGCGCCGTTTGAGCTGTTGTGGTGAACCTTCTGCCACGATCTGGCCGTGATCCATAATCAAAATGCGGTCGCTCAACGCATCGGCTTCGTCGAGATAGTGAGTTGTAAGCACAATCGTCGCGCCGTCATGGTCGCGCAGATGCCGAATGTGATTCCACAGATTGGCGCGGCTGTGCGGGTCTAAGCCGGTCGACGGCTCGTCGAGAAAGATCAACTTGGGGCGATGGATCAGCCCCAGCGCAATGTCGAGCCGCCGGCGTTGGCTGCCAGAAAGCGTTTGGGTCAAGCGTGCGCCCAAGCCTTGCAAGTCGAGCGACAGCAACAGTTCGTCGATGCGCGCTTCGGCATCAGCGCGCGGCACGCGATGCAACGCGGCTTGCGTGCGCAATTCTTCGACGATGCTGGCCAGCGGGTTCGTGCTACCGCCCTGCGGAACGTAGCCAATTTTGCGGCGCACGCCGACGGGGTCTTTGCGCAGATCGCAGCCTGCCACCGTTGCGTTACCACCGGTGGGCGTCAACAGCGTCGACAACATGCGCTGCGTGGTGGTTTTACCAGCGCCATTGGGGCCTAAAAATCCGACAATTTCGCCAGCTGCCACCGCAAAGGAAACTCCGCGCACCGCCTCGACTGGCCCGGTTTTGCTTTGAAACGTCCGGCGCAGTTGATCTACTGCAATCATGGCGCTCGTATAACGTGTGCGCGGCGCGCTGGCTAGGTTTCCAAGCCAGTCGCCCACGAATACATTGGCTTGGTATCAAAGTGATGTGTGGCGTCGATGACGCGCACGGTGCCGGACTTTGACCGCATGACGATCGATTGCGTTTTGGCGCCACCACCGAAGAACTTCACACCGTCGACCAAATAACCTTGGGTGACGCCAGTCGCTGCAAACATCACGTTGCCTTGCGCCAACTCTTCGGTTTGGTAGATGTAGTCTTCCGGTTTCACGCCCATTACTTTGGCGCGAGCGCGTTCTTCGTCGCTGCGAAACTTCAGCCGCCCTTGCAGCTCACCGCCGACGCAGCGGAGCGCCGCAGCAGCCAGTACGCCTTCAGGAGCGCCGCCAATGCCGAACAACACGTCGATGCCCGAATCGCTACGGCACGTCATGACGGCGCCCGACACGTCACCATCGCCAATCAAACGGATCCGTGCGCCGCAAGCACGCACTTCTTCGATTAGTTTGGTGTGGCGATCGCGGTCCAAAATGACGGCGGTCACGTCTTCGATCTTTTTGTTCTTGGCTTTGGCAATCTTTTGCAAGTTCCACGTTGGCGACTCGCGCAAATCGATCAAGCCGCGGCATTCAGGACCAACCGCGATTTTTTCCATGTAGGTGTCAGGCGCGTTGAGGAACTGGCCGTCGTCGGCCAACGCAATCACCGCGATGGCGTCAGGCGCACCGGTGGCACACAGGTTGGTGCCTTCGAGGGGGTCGACCGCGATATCAACGCGTGGTGAATTTTCATCGGGGCCGCCGTTGTTGGCGCTCCAGCCGCCGCCAACTTTTTCGCCGATATAAAGCATCGGCGCTTCATCGCGTTCACCTTCACCGATAACAACGGTGCCGCGAATGTCGATCGAATCGAACATCCGGCGCATCGCTTCGACCGCTACATGGTCAGCCAACTTACGATCGCCACGGCCCATCAAGCGGGCCGAGCACAATGCAGCAGCTTCGGTAATACGGACAGCTTCCAGCGCCAGGTTGCGATCTTTCATGGGCGCATAGAACCATGCGCGCCACGCTTGATCAACGGTGCCTGCTCACTACCCGCCAGCGCAAGCGGACCCGTTTAGGGTGCTGATGCAACCACGGGAATCGACGTGCGTAGCGAGTCCGGAATCGGCGTCGGCCGACCGTCGCGAGTACGGATCACGGCGTGCCGGGTGTAGCCGGTCGCTAACAGCTTCGTGGCGTGGCGCACGGCGTACTCGAAACGCATTGTCACCCCGCTCATTTCCGTAACATCGACGTCAATCTCTAGCAAATCTTCGTAGTGCGCGGGCCGCTTGTAGTCGCAGTGCGCTGCAATCACGGGCAAGGCGATGCCAAGCGCGTCGAGATCTTTGTAGCTTTTGCCCAACTGCCGCCAGTAGTCAGCGCGAGCGCTTTCGAAGTAGCGCAGGTAATTGGCGTAATACACCACGCCCATTTGATCGGTATCACCGAAGATCACGCGCAGTTGATGGATCATTGTTTGCCTGCGTTGCCATTGTTTCCAGCGCCAGCGATACGCAACACAACGGTTGGCCGTTGCACCACTGGCAACCCGTCGATCTCGCGCAAGGCACTGCGTAAATTGCCTTCTCGCGCTTCATGAGTGATGACAAAAATGTGGGTCGTGGCCGCGCCATCAGCAGCTGCGCTTTCATCTTGTACAACCTGCGCGATTGAAATGCCGTGGCTGCCCAAAATCGTCATAATCCGGCCCAACACACCGGCTTCGTCAACCACCGCCAAACGCAAATAGTACCGCGATCGAATATCGTCGAGTGGCAGCAACGGGCGCTGGCCTTGGGCAAATGGCCGCGCCATCGCACGCGCGCCAGCAGCACGCGCCAACATGTTGCGGCTAATTTCGATCATGTCGGATACCACCGCCATCGCAGTCGGCAACATGCCAGCGCCAGCGCCGTAATACATCGATGCGCCCAGCGCATAGCTGTGCACGTACAACGCGTTTTTGGCGCCAGGCACATCCGCAAGCAGCCAGTTTTTCGGCACCAGCGTTGGGTGCACGCGGGCTTCGATGGCATGGCCGTGATCGCGCGCAATCACCAAGCCTTTGACCACATAGCCGAACCGTTCAGCGCTGCGGAAATCGATCGGCTCGACGGTATCGATGCCTTCGGTCGAAATGGCATGCACATCAACCGCCGTGCCAAAACACAAGCCGACCAAGACCGCGAGCTTGTGCGCAGCATCGCCACCACCGACATCCAAGGTTGGATCGGCTTCGGCGTAACCGAGCGCTTGCGCTTCGGCCAAGACGTCTGCAAAGCCGCGCCCAGTTGCAGTCATCGTCGACAAAATGTAATTCGACGTACCATTGACGATGCCATGAATATGCTCGACGCGGTCGGACGCTAAGCCTTCGCGCAACACGCGAATGATCGGCACGCCACCGCACACCGCTGCTTCGTAGTACACGTCGACGCCAGCCGCTTCAGCTGCGGCGAAAACCTCGCGCCCGTGTTCGGCCAACAACGCTTTGTTCGCGGTCACCACATGGCGGCCGTGCGCAATCGCAGTCATCACCGCGGTGCGCGCATCAGTGGTGCCACCGATCAATTCACACACGATATCGACGTCGGGCCGAGCCAAGGTGCCTTCGATATCCGTGGTTAATAACGATGCATCAACCTCAACTCGACGCCGTTTATCAAACGCCCGCACGGCAATCGCTCGCACGTTGAGCCGGGCCCCGAGCCGCGCTTCGATGGCGGCCGCGTTTTCTTCGAGCAGCTTGATGACTCCCGCGCCGACATTGCCTAAGCCAAGCAACGCGACGCCAATTTCACGAATCGGATTTGCAGAATCAGTCATTGTTCACCGGCTACGATAAGAAAAATGCTGCGCCACGATGCGCCAACTTGTACCTCGCGGCGCTAACACGAACGTCAGCACGCCACTCTCTTTAACGGCAGTAGCGCCCGAGCTGGTTTCGATCTCGGCAGCCGCGTGCACCACCATGGTCTGACCATAGTCATAGGACGTCATTTCGCTCAACCGCACGTGCACTTCGGCCGCGCGCTCCAGCTGTTGCCGCAACATCGGTTCAACATTGCTCCAGCCGTTGGTGCGCTGGCCCTGAGCGACAACAATCAAGCGCTGGTCGTTGGCGTACAGCTGCGCCAAGCCGTCAACGCTGCGCACTTCCATCGCTTGGCGCCATTGTTCAAGCGTGGCCAACGCTGCAGCTTCGGACGGCACGGCGCCGCTGGTAGGCGCAACCGTGCTGGCGGTCGAGGCATGCGGGCAGCCCGCGCTGGCCACACAAAGTGCACTACCGGCGACCAGGCGCGTTACCAAATAGATCGTTCGAAGTCCGCGCATGCCACAGGACTACCACGCGCCCCACCCTTGTTGTAGGCTGCCGCCATGACGGAGATCGTTTGGCTACACGCTCGCGAAGTTTTGGATTCACGTGGCAACCCAACCGTAGAGGCCGAGATTGGCCTCGACGGTGGCGAGCTCGGCCGTGCGATTGTGCCTTCGGGCGCATCGACCGGTGAACATGAAGCGCTCGAATTACGCGATGGCGATGCCACGCGTTATCTCGGCAAAGGCGTGCAAAAGGCCGTCGAGCATGTGCGCGATGTTATCGCGCCATCGCTCATCGGCATGGATGCCAGCGACCAAGCCGGCATCGACAACGCGCTGCTCGCGCTCGATGGTACGCCGCTAAAATCGAACCTCGGTGCGAACGCGATTCTCGCGGTTTCGATGGCGGCCGCACGCGCTGCAGCCCAAGCGCACGAACTGCCGCTGTATCGCTACCTCGGTGGGGTCGGCGCGTTGACGTTGCCGGTGCCGCTGATGAACATCATCAATGGCGGCGCTCACGCTGACAACAACCTCGACATTCAAGAATTCATGATCGCGCCAGCTGGCTTCGATCGGTTTGAAGATGCCCTACGCGCAGGGGTCGAAATTTTCCATCACCTCAAAAAGATTCTGTCGAGCAAAGGCAAAGTCACCAATGTCGGCGACGAAGGCGGCTTTGCGCCAAGCATGGAATCGGCCGACGAAGCGATGAGCACCATCCTCGAAGCCGTGGCCAAGGCTGGCTACAAGGCAGGCGAACAAATCTTCTTGGCACTCGACGTTGCAGCCTCGGAATTCTTCGACAAAGCCAAAGGCATCTACAAGTACGAAGGCAAAGAGCGCAGCGCTGCCGACATGGTAGAGCTCTACGGCAGCTGGGCCGCGAAGTATCCACTGGTGTCGGTGGAAGATGGCTTGGCCGAAGACGATTGGGCGGGTTGGAAGCTCGCTACCGACAAGCTCGGC
>JAKQOD010000912.1 GCA_029565465.1 Deltaproteobacteria bacterium | reverse complement strand
CGCCGATTGGTCACTTCAAAACCGGCGAGGATGCTGCCGACTCATGGTGGTATGCGCCGCGGCGCACCAACCCCGAGTACTTCGCTGGCTTGCCGTTTTTGCGTTTAACGGCGCGCAACACTGAAGGGCTAAGTACCTATGCGCTGCACGGCCCGATCACGCGAAAGCTGATTCGCGGTTACGTTTCGCACGGCTGTGTTCGCATGGCTGCGCAAGATGTAATCAACTTGTTCTGGATGGTGAAAAAAGCTGAGCACGCTGGCAATACGCCGGTGACGATCCAACAAGAAGTTGAAATCGACGCGGCCGGCAAAGTCGTCGACGTTGGCAGAAAAGCGAAGCTGTTCGCCAAAGATGCAGCGATTCCATATGGCGCATCGGTTGGCCCACGTCCGCTGTAGTTGGCGCGAGCGTTGAGACGAACGGTAACGACCCATGCAGACGCCACGCTGCGAGTTTCGTTAGGGGCTACGCACTAATAGCGGGAATGCTTCCCGTTGGATTCCGCTGTTATGCGGAGATTCTAGGCTTGATCGTCACGCCGCTACACTGCATAGTTAGAGGCATGAACGTACAAGCCGCTACCGCTCAATTGGCAAGTGCAAAAAGTATCTCGCAATTGCGTGACGTTGCTCGTTCATTTGGCATTCCGCTACCGGGTAGCGGCAAAGTGCCGGACGATCTGAAGCAATTTTGGAACGTGTTTCATCAACGTGCACGCACGCTGCCCGAAAGTGTCGCTGCCAGCGAAGGCACGCGGCGCGGCCTAACCGGCGAAGTGCAACACGGCAAACTCGGCGGCCGCTAAGCTTGGCGCAACTGGCTGATATTACGTAGGATCGGCGAACGGGTGGCTGGCACCCGGTACAGCAGCACCCGGTATGCCGCTCCGCTGTCAACCGAGGCTGGCTCACGCGGATCTTGCTCATATGAAGAGCATCACGGTTTGCGGCCCTAACATTGCGCTTGCGGCGATCATGGTCACGCTCGCGGCATCTTGCGCTACGGCCACGCAAGTCAGGTTGCCTCCGCCACCAGATCGCTCACGCATCGAGGCGGCGTTTGGCACATGGGGCAGCGCGCTGCAGCGGGGCGACGCCAAAGCGTTGGACGATGCCGAAGATACGTTTGGGCAAAGTGCCATCGTGTACACGGCGATTAAGTTCGCATCGTCCGCAGTGCCAGGCGGCCAAGAAGCGGTAAGCGTCAGCTTCCAGAACTTTTTCCTGATGCCAATGCTGCAAATCGTATGGCCAGGTTACTTCACGGAGGATGTCTGGCCGCTTGCAGTGCCAGCATGGATAAGTCCCAATTTGATCGCCATCGGTGTGGCGCAGGGCGACCCCAACGGGGCGATCGTTCCCGTATCGCACAGCAAAGCAGTTGCTCGCTTCGACGAAGCCCAACGCGCCCGACGGCAGCGGCTGATCGCAGCGCAGGCATGGACATGTACATTGGGGCCCATCGTTCGCACCATCACCAGCGATGCCCCAGTGTTCGCGTATGGCAAATCGATTTCGCCGTGGTACTTCGAGCACTGGGCTCGAACCGTCGACAAATTGTGGATCGTGGCAGCACGTTGCGCTGATCGCAGTGCTGCCGTGTTCATTACTGGGAGCTTCGACGACAATCGATACAGTGCCACGGTCTTAGCGGTTCAAATGCTGCCTGCCCACGCCGATATGGTGATCCAGCGAGCCCTCTAGCGTGGTCGCTACTTACGCTTCTTTTGCGGTAGTGGCCGCACCACCAGCGTTTGATCCTTGCTGAGATCCACAGGGTAGATACTGACGAGTCGGCCATTTTGCAGCAATCGCACCGTATGTTTGCCAGCCGGTAACGTCAACGAGAACTCGGCGGTGGTCCCAACCGGTTTCTGATCAACAACCAGTGTAACTCCAGTGAGATCACCAAGCACTTTGACGGTAAGGGTGAAGGTTGCAGCGCGATCTTTGGGCGGTGGCGGCGGTGGCGGCGGTGGCGGCGCTGGTGGCGCGACGCTGGTGCTGGTCTTTGTGGAATCTTCGCCGCCCGTGTTGACGGGGTGGGGCACATAGCCGTCGTCGGCCACGTTGGTCGCACTGTCAACCTGTTTGCCGACGTCGAGACGGGCTTCATTGCCGCCACCACCCGCACCGCTACCGGCAGCGCCAATGCCGCCTTGCACAACCGTAGGGTTGGCCTTCTTCCCTTTGTTTTTATCGCCGCTAACTACGCGCGGTTCGGTTTTGGCTTTTTGATCGTTGTCGATGATGCGGGGTGCGATGTCCAATGGCTTGGGCGGAGTTGTCGGTGATACATCGGGCGGTGGCGAGTTGCCGCCTGGCGCACCTCCTTGTGGAGATGCCGTCTGCGGATTGGCTGCAACGGTCAGGTCAGGTTGTTCGCGCGTGCGCTCCCGTGCGACATCCGCGCCGCCTGCGGTTGTTGCGTGGCGCGTCGGCGACGCTGATTGTTCGCCGGTTTGGGTTTTGACAAACAGCATGAGGCCTGCCGCAATTGCCAACGCAGTTGCCGCAATCGATGCCCACATGCCCTTGGATTTGGTCTTGGCTTTGACAGGTGGCTCGTTCGTTGCCACACCGGGGCCTGCCAACGTTTTGGCGTAACCAGGCGACACGACCGGATCTGCGCTCGCTGGCATCACGGTGTCGTCGATGCCACTTAGTGCTGCCGCGGCCGATGGTGGCGCGCTTACGCCCGGTGGTCGAATGCGCTCGCTGGCGTGTTGTGGCGTACCACTCGCGGGCCAGGTTGAGCCGGCCGGCAGCGGCATATCGTTGCCAGCTTCGATCGCACGAAACACGGCGCGTGCGTCGGCCAGGCTTGGGCGCACCGCGGCATCTTTAGCTAACATACGGTCGACGATGTCGTCGAGCATTGTCGGAATTTGCACGCAACTTGAAAGCCGAGGCGGTGGTTGCGTCAGGTGGCCAAGCATGATGTCCATGCCGGTTTCACCTTCGAACGGCGCTTTGCGTGCCACTAGTTCAAACGTGACGACGCCGAGCGAATAAATATCGGTTCGATAGTCGACGCCAATGCCGCGGGCTTGCTCGGGCGAA
>JAKQOD010000897.1 GCA_029565465.1 Deltaproteobacteria bacterium | reverse complement strand
GATCGGTGACCAGCCGGGATAACCGCTCGGCATTGCGATGAATAATGGTGAGAAAATCGTCGCGCGTCGCGGGGGCCACTGCTGCATGCAACAACGTTTCGGCGTAACCGGCGATTGCCGTCACTGGCGTACGCAACTCATGTGCTGCATTCGACAAAAACTCGCGGCGTACCGATTCTAACGATCGCATACGCGTCACATCGTAAAGCACCGCGATCGCGCCGGCTTGCTCGGGCAACCGGCGCGCCGTCACTTGGACGGTACGATCACGCAACGCGATTTCTTGTTCTGCTGCACCATCAGCAAGCGCCGCTTGAACGATCGGCAGCAACGATGGGGCTAACGCACGCTCGGCGCCGCCCATCATGCTGGTCGCCGTATCGTTGGCCAACACAAATGCGCCGCCGCCGTCGACGACCACCACCCCTTCGACCAATCGCCCGATCACCGCCGCAAGCAAATCGCGATGTTGGGTAAGTTCAACCACTCGGCGCTTCACTTCAGTTGTTAGATGTACGAGTGCACGTGACAACGAGCCGAGCTCACCACCAACATCCGGTGGCGCGGGGCCATCGTACTGCCCACGTGACAACCGATCGGCGGCCCGGGACATCGCTTGCAGCGGCCTCACAATCAACCTCACAAACAAATATGCCAGCAGCAACATACCCACAAAGCCAACACCGGCACCAAGCAACATTGTGGTGCGCAAGCGGGCCTTGAGGGCATCAAGTTGCAAAGTCGACGCACGCACTTCAATCGTGCCACCGGCCCACGCCAGGCTCACATGCCATGCATCGACGCCAGGTGGACGATTCGTAAGCGCAATCGCAAACCCCGACAACGCTTGCGCTTGTGCTAGCGCAGGCTCACGGTCGGCACCACCCGCCAAGGCATCGCGTAACGCTTCGGCGACGCGCTGTACGTCAGCCTGGCGAACTGCCCGGTAGTCACGCAGCACCTGATAGCGGACCATCGCCAACGTCACCGTACCGATCAGCATGATCAGCCCGAGGAAAACCACGACCAATTTGATCCGCAACGACCGCATGCTGGTAACAGCATAGCGCAGCTACAACGCAAAAGGCCGATGCTCTCGCATCGGCCTTGGTACAACAGCAGACGAAGCGGCTATGGCTCAGCCGCGACAGCAGCACCACGAGCGGCGCCAGCGCGCACCTTCACAGGCCCGGAATACCACTTCTTCGAAATCCAGTAGAAGATTGGGGAAGCCAAGAAGATCGACGAGTAGGTGCCGACAACAACGCCGATGTTCATCGCAAAAGCGAAGTTACGGACCAAGCCATCACCGAACAAGTTCATCAACAACGTGGTCGCAAAAACCGTTAACGAGGTCAAAATCGAACGCACCAAAGTTTCGTTGATCGAGATATCGATGATGCGTTCGAGGCTCTTATCTTTAAGCCGCGTTTGGTTTTCGCGAATTCGGTCGAAGATGATGACGGTGTCGTTGACGGAATAGCCAACGACGGTCAACAACGCAGCAACCGTCGTGAGCGAAACTTCCGTCCAAGTGACCGCGAACACCCCAACGACCATCACGGCGTCGTGAATCGTGGCAAAGGCGGCACCCGGTGCGTAACGAATATCGAATCGGAACGCCAAGTAGATCATAATGAGCAAAATGGCGTAGACGATGGACTTCACTGCGTCATCACGCAATTTGTCACCAGCTTTTGCGCCGACGCCATACGATTGAACGGCGACTGCGCTAACGCCTGGCGCCGCTTTTTCAATCGCTTGGCCGAGCTGACGGTCGAGGCCCCACATCGAAAAGATCTGGGTGTACTCGCCGGTACCTTCGTCGGCCGCGCCAAAGGCAAGTTCTTCATCCGAACTCCAAGGCTTGAGTTCCAAACCCGATGCCGCGAAAATTTCCACGGCTTCAGCATTGGTAAACTTGGCTTTCGAACGCACATACAAACGCTCGCCCGACCAGTTTGCTTTGACGATTTGCCGATCGGCAAACTTGGCAAGGAAAGCCTCGGCTGCTTTCTTTTGTTGTTCGACGTTCACCGCAGCGAAGCGCGGCGTGCGAACGATGATGCCACGCACATCTTCATTGCCACCACCAACTTTGGCCTGGCTCCACGACATGTCTGAAACATCGAAGCCCTGCTCGCCTGCACTTTTGAGTGCCGCGCGAACAACGCCTGAGTCAACTTTCGAGTAGGCGGCGGAGTTTGCTTTGTCTTTGAAGGCAAAGATGATTTCAGTGCCGCCTTTAAAGTCAATCGTCCAGTTCAAATAGGCGCCACGCGTCGCTTTGTTAATAAACAACGCTGCAAAGCATAGGCCCATCAGTAAAAACGAAATCGCCACGAACAGCTTAAAGCGTGGCACGAAGTGAAAATTGGAACCGGGCGGCAGCAAGTAACGAAACTTGTGGTGCGAAGTGCCGGCGCTCTTGGTATTCGATTCATTGCTCATAAATTAACTCGCAGCGAAGAGCCGGATTAGATGGAGATCGTCTTAGCATCGGCTTTGCCAGCCAAGTACCAGTCAAAAAACAAGCGCGACGCCCACACGTTGGTGAACAGCGTGGTGCAGATACCGACGAGCAGCATCACAGCGAAGCCTTTGATTGGGCCCGAGCCGAACTGTAACAACACCACACCAGCGACAGCTGTGGTCGAGTGACCATCGAGAATTGCAGTAAAAGCCCTCGAAAAGCCGATATCAACGGCGCCACGGACCGACTTGCCCAACAGCAATTCATCTCGAATACGTTCGTAAATGAGAATGTTGGCGTCCACCGCCATACCAACCGTGAGCACCAGCGCAGCAACACCAGGCAACGTCAGCGTTGCACCAAACAACACGATGGCGGTCATCATCAACGCCATGTTCAAGACCACCGAGATGATCGAAATGACGCCCGACATTTTGTAGATGCCGACCATGATGATGACGACGAGCAAAATGCCCAACCCGAACGACAGTTTGGTTTTGTCGATGGCGTCTTGACCCAGCGTTGCCCCAACTTTGGATGCCGATTCTTCACGCAACGGCGCAGGCAACGAGCCCGACTTTAAAACGGTTACAAGGTCGGTAGCATCGGCTTCTTGCCGGCGCACGTCTCCACCACCCATGGTGATGGTGGCGGTGCCACCGCGAATGGCGCCGTTAATGATCGGCGCGCTTTTGATCTTGCCATCGAGGATGGTTGCAACCTTGTGGCCTTGCACTTGGGCTGTCAGATCGCCAAATACACGACCACCGTCGCGATTAAAGTCCACACGCACAACCGGGCGATTCGTGGTCGGGTCATAGGTGACCGCCGCATTCGAAACCGCCGACCCGGTGAGCCGTACAGCGCGTTCTAGGTAGTAGCTGCGCCAGTATGGGCGCTTGTCTTTGGCTTGTTCATTTGGTTCTTCGAATTCGAAGCCCAATTGGCGCTCATCTGGCATTGCGAACGATGGGTCCTTCGCGATCAACTGCCGAACATAACGCTCAATCACATAGCGGCCCGAAAGCTTGCACGTGATTTTGCCGTCCGTCACCGGCTTGTCTTTGTTCCAGCAACCCTCGATGCGATGGGCTTCTTCGATCGTGACAGCTCCGTCGCGATCGCGCGCAATCAAGAACTTATCTTCTTGGCGCCCACCACCGTTTTCGGGTGTCCAGCCATCGATCTCGGCAACGATGTCGAGTGCCTTGGCTTCGCCGTCGGTTACAACATGAGCATAGAGTTTGTTCATGTATGGTGCGTTATTGTCGACCACCTTGAACTCAAGCTTGGCGGTGCGCTTGATAACGTCTTTGGTCTCATTGATCTTGTCTTCGTCCAAGCCCGGCAGTTCAACGATAACTTCGTCGCCCTTTTCGACCACGGTGGGTTCGGCAACGCCACGTTCGTCGATACGTTCGCGAATGGTGACAACCGCGTTTGCAAGTGCGGCCTTTTTGATACCGTCAGCGTAGTCGGTCGAAACCTTCACGCAAATGGCATTGGGGCCATCGCTTGGCCCGCAATCACGCATTTCGATGACGCCACTGTAGTCGCTTTTGAGCATCGTGGTGAGTTCACCAACTTTGCTTGCATCGCTCGGCACCACCGTCACCGCGCCGAGTGGCGACGATGGCGTTTTCACTTCGACTTTCGATTTCTCACCGGAGAACTTCGACTCCAAATCGCGCCGAATTTCCGACGCTTTATCGTCGACCGCTTTGTCGAGGTCGATCGAATAAACCAAGTGCAAGCCGCCTTGTAGGTCGAGCCCAAGGTTGACCTTCTTGTGGAAGACCTTGGTGAACCAGGTTGGCAGTGTGCCCTTGCTAACAAACGACGGCAGCAATACGCAGACGCTGGCGGCGATGATCGCTGCCAAAAGAACGCTGCGCCATTTCAAACTTCGATCCATAGTAGTAGCCCCAAAGAGTTCGCCCGCCGAATGACGGGCGCGCAATCTAACGTAAATCCAACCAGATGGAAGGCTTAGCGGTCACAAACCGCCCCCGCTCCCTTCCAGCTTTAACAAAGCAAGAAAGCCTTACGTCTTCAGCTACTTAGGCTGCCGACGATTGTTGCGCGCCTTCCGGCACCTTGCCGGTCCATTTGCCTTCGATATAGGCGCGTGGGATGCGAACGCGAACCTTTTCTTGCAATTCGAGGATCACCACTTGATCGTCGATCCCGGTGATTTTCCCAATGAAACCACCACGGGTAATCACTTCATCACCTTTGCCGAGTTGATTCACCAATGCTTGATGCTCTTTTTGGCGCTTGATTTGCGGCCGAATGGCCAGCATGTAAAACACGCCGAAAATCAAGATCATAGGAACGATTGGGCCGAGCGCTTGCATGGTTTTACCTTTGAAAAAGCCAGATGTACGACAACAGTGCGGCGAGAGGTAGCACCCGCTAGCGAATCGGTCAAGCGTGGCGTAACGGCGCAGCTTACTTAGCCGGCGCCGGCGCGGGATGAACCCCCACGCGATGGAGGTCTACCCCAATCGCAAATACCTTGGCCCCTTGGCCAGACTTCACAATGCGAAACTTGTTCGCGGCCATGCCAAGGCCTGGCTCGGGCTGCCACGTTGCACCGCCATCGGTGGTCGCGAACGCGGTCGGCACGCCCCCAACCCACCCGGTCAGTTCGTCGACAAAACCAACCCCAAAATGTTTCACCGCCAGGTCGTTCACGATGAGCTGTTCCTTCCAGGTCGCGCCGCCATCATCGGTTTTCACGATGTAGCGCTGCGAAGTCGTTGGATCTTCGTTGTACGACTGCAGGGTTGCATAGCCGACGCGCTTGCTTGGAAACGACGCTTTCCATACCAACTCAAACGGCCGAGCTGAGCGATAGACCGGCTGCCAGCTGCGACCACTATCGGTGGTACGCATAATGAGCCCATGCGACTTTTCAACGTCGGTGTCGTCGGCGGCGAAAATAAAGCCAGTGTTTACGTCGAGAAACTTGATATCGAGAATCATCGCGACGTCGGCTGGCAACGCCAGGCGCTCCCAGGTTTGGCCGCCGTCGGGCGAACGAAACGCAGCACCTGGGCCACCCACCCGGCCGCCAACAGTGATGACTTCACGATGGCCCGGCACGCCGTGGTTGATGAAGTCGACAGAGAGAATATCGATCGCACACATGCCGCGTGCGCCGTCGGTGTTCGGCAACGCAACCGGGGTCCACGTGGTGCCGCCATCATCGGTGCGATACAACATTTGGGTATCGGTCACGTCTGGGAAATAGTCGACGCCGATGTTGCCAATGAAGCCGCGCTTAGCGTCGAGAAAGCCAAGTGCCCGAATGAAGGTGCCGGGCTTTTCCCATACTAGCTTCCAAGTATCGCCGCCGTCTTCGGTACGATAGAGCTTGCCACTGCCGTTGCCGTAGAAGCCAACCTTGTCGTCGACGAAATAGATATCATCTTGTTTGCCTTTGAACGGCTCGGTGGCGAGTTTTTGCCAAGGGCCATCGACCATCATCGCCACTGGTGTGGCAGTGACCACGCCAGCGGGCGTGACCGGCTTGGCGGCGTTATGGGCGCCGGTACAGCCCGCGAGTGTGCTAACGAAAAACAGCGAAGCGAAACGTTTCATGCACCGAACATACACAGCGCACGCCGGGCTGCGCTTGCTGGCCTACATAATTTGCGATGCCAAACGAACGCTACCGTTCATCCGCGACGGGCGTGCCGTTGGTCAAAATCAACTCACGTAAGCGCCGGACCCAACGCGCGTAGTACGTAAGATTGTGCAGCGTCGCTAACCGAGCGTAGAGAATTTCTTTGGCCGAATGGAGATGCCGCAAATACGACCGCGAATGGTTGGTACACGTGTAACAAGGGCACTCGGCGTCGACCGGGCCAAAGTCCAGTTTGTGTTTCGCATTCGAAATCACAACTTTGCCTTGCGACGTAAACAAGTAGCCGTTGCGTGCATTGCGAGTTGGCATCACACAGTCAAACATGTCGACGCCAGCCATAATGCCGTGTTCCAGATCGGCTGGGGTGCCAACGCCCATGAGGTAACGCGGTCGATTGGCCGGCATGGTATGCGCAAAACCGTCGAGCACGCGATACATGTCGGGAATCGGTTCGCCGACGGAAAGGCCGCCAATGGCGTAGCCGTCAAAATCGAGCGGCACCAACGTTTGCGCGTGTGCGATCCGCCGGTCGACCGAGGTGCCGCCTTGGATGATGCCAAACAGGGCTTGGCCAGGTGGGCGCGCCACCGCGCGGCATCGCGCGGCCCAGGCGGTCGTGCGCTGCATCGCGAGGGCTTGGACTTCATCGTTGGCGTCGCCAGGCGGGCACTGATCGAAGCACATTGCGATGTCAGAACCGAGCACGCCTTGGATGTGCATCGAAACTTCAGGCGTCAGGCGATGCTTGCTGCCGTCGATATGGCTGCGGAACGTCACCCCGTCGTCGTCGATTTGGTTGATCTTGGCCAACGAAAAAACTTGAAAGCCGCCGGAGTCGGTCAAGATCGGTCGGGACCAGTTGGAAAATTTGTGCAAGCCACCAGCTGCCCCCATGATGTCCAGGCCAGGGCGCAGGTAGAGGTGATAGGTATTACCCAAAATGATGCGGGCATCGATCGGTTCAGCCTGGAGCTCGGCGGCGTTCATCGACTTAACCGTACCCAACGTGCCGACTGGCATGAACACCGGCGTGGGAATGTCGCCGTGCGGTGTATGGAGAATGCCAGCACGCGCGTTGCCCCACGTGGCTAACAATTCAAACGAAAAACCTGGCGTCGGCAGTGGGTGAATCATGACAACATGCTCGCAGTAAACGTAGTATCAGTTGGCGCCATTGGCAGCGCAGCGCGACGAAGCAACATTGCATCGCCGTAGGAAAAGAAACGATAGCGCGCCGCGATGGCATGACGGTACGCTGCCGCCACCGTGTCGATGCCTGCGAATGCGGCAACCAACATCAACAAGGTCGATTCGGGCAAGTGAAAATTGGTGATGAGTTGATCAACCACGCGGAACTCATGGCCAGAGCCAGGGTAGATGAAGATATCGGTGGCACCGGCGCCTACAGTGACGACGCGCGGCGCGATGGCGGCAGCTTCGAGTGCGCGAAGCGTGGTGGTACCTAACGCCACGATCGGCCGGCCACTCGCGACCAACGCCGCGGTTGCAGCGGAAATTTCGTAACGCTCGCGATGCATGACGTGTGCACGCACATCGTCGACACGAATTGGTGCAAACGTGCCCCAGCCAACATGCAGGGTGACGGTGGCGAGGGTAATGCCACGCGCTTGCAACGCTGCGGCCACCGCAGGTGTCATGTGCAATCCAGCCGTCGGCGCTGCAATAGCGCCGGGTTG
>JAKQOD010000892.1 GCA_029565465.1 Deltaproteobacteria bacterium | reverse complement strand
CCAGCTCCGGCTCCGGCTCCTGCCCCTGCGCCTGCCTCGGGCGCCGAAAAGCCAGCGACTAAGTAATCTGCGATGGCGAACCCGCGCGGCGACCGCATTGTCGTTACCAAGCCGCTACGTAACGCGATCGTGAATGGCCATCCGTGGCTGTATGATCGCGCGTTGAACCTGCCGAGCCACCTGCGCGCTGGCGATGTTGTCAACTTGGCCGACGAGCAAGGGCCGCTCGCGACCGTGTACGTTGATCCAGGCTCGCCAATTGTTGCGCGCGTGCTTGAAGTGCCCGCTGTCGACGCCACTGCTGCAATTTCGCCAGCGTGGGCGCAACGGCGAGCGCAGCGTGCGGCTGCGCGACGTAGCCACGATGCGTTGTTGCGCGACTGCACGGGCCGGCGTTTGGTCCATGGTGAAGCTGACGGTTGCCCTGGCCTTGTCATCGACCAATACGGTGACACCATCGTCGTTGTTTATGACGGCAGCGCCGCCAATGCGTTTTGGTCGGCGCGGCTCGACGCAGTGCTCGATGGCTTAAAAGCTGGCGGCGCTGACTTTGTGAATGTCTGGCTCAAAGGTGAACGCGGCGTCACCGAAGCGCACGCGTATCGCGGCAGCAAGCCGCCGCTCATCACGATCAACGAAGGCGCCGCTCGGTTTGCCGTCGATGTTGTCAACGGTCAAAAAACCGGGTTCTTCTTAGACCAGCGCGAGAACCGCCGCTTGGTTGGCCGGTTGGCGCCGGGTGCGCGCGTGCTCAACTTGTATTGCTACACCGGCGGATTCTCGGTGCACGCCGCCCTCGGCGGTGCGAGCGCGGTCACGTCGGTTGACATCGCACCGCGTGCGATCGATGCGGTCGCTGCAAACTTTGCCCTCAACGGCCTCACTGGCAGCGAACACAAACACGTGTGCATGGACGGCTTCGACTTTTTGGCCAAGGCGCGGAACAGCCGCCAAACCTGGGATTTAGTGATCGCGGATCCACCGAGTTTTGCGCCTAGCGAACGGGCCAAACCAGCCGCGTTGGCCGCCTATAAACGGCTGCTGCTCGAGTGCATCCAAGTTGTCGCGCCGGGCGGTAGCGTTGCATTGGCGTCATGCTCCAGCCACATCACCGAAGTCGACCTGGTCGATCTCTGCGCGAAACACGTACCAACTGCACAGTTGCGCGCCGTACTTTCAGCTGCGTCGGATCATCCTGTAATTCCAGGGTTTCCCGAGGGTCGTTACCTGAAGTTCTTGCTGCTCGGGCTGAGCTAGCGTTTTTTGCTATATACGCCAAACGCCACATATTGCAAATTCTTGTTGACGTAAAACCCCACATCCGCCTACACACGCGGCGTGTTGAAATTAATACGCATTTCCATGCTCGTATTGTTGGCTGCGGGGCCGGTGTCAGTGATCGCTTGTAGCGATTCAGCAAACACCAACGACTGTAGCGATGGCAAAGACAACGATGGCGACGGCAAGATCGATGATGCCGACCCGGGTTGTGTCACTGACCAGCGCGAATCAGCCGACGAAGGTAAAGCCAAGTGTGGCAACGGCGTCGATGACGATGGCGACAGCAAAGTCGACTTCCCGGACGACCCACAATGCGCAAGCAAGGATGACGACACCGAAGACGGTGCGACGCCTGCGAAGTGCCAAGACAATCGCGACAACGATGGCGATGGCAAGCTCGACTTCCCTGATGATCCAGGTTGTTCGGCGCCAAACGCTGACGATGAAATGGACGACTGTCCAAACGGCCCACTTTGTCCACAATGCTCGAACGGCAAAGACGACGACGGCAACGGCAAGAGCGACTATCCAAACGATAGCAGCGGTTGCACCGGCGCTTCCGACAACGATGAATTCACCCGCAATCTCGCAGCTTGCGGCCCGATGGTGAACATCACGCCATTCCCTGCTGCCAATGAAGTGACGGGCATTCTGCAAGACGGCGCTGCCTCTCGCTTGACGTCGATGGCATGCGGCGGCCAAGGCCCAGAAGTGGTCTACGAATTGCGCATCACCGAGCCACGCGTGCTTACGATCACCACTGATTTCCCAGAAACCACCGCCAACACGGTGTTGTACTTGCGCGGCACTGACTGCGCCTCGGATGCATCGGAAGCAACCTGCAACAACGACATCAGCCCATCGAAAGTCGCTTCGACGATTACCGCAAGTGTGACACCGGGCGTTTATTACCTCGTCATCGACAACGATGACCGCGTGCTCGGCGGCGCGTTCAAGTTGAAACTTGAATCCAAGGGCGGCGAAGGCGGCACTTGCGCGACAGCTGCAGATTGTGATGGCTCACTCGTTTGCCGCATTCCACTCGGCGAAACCCGCATGCAATGCGCCAAGCCAGTCTGCAGCGACGGTCGCGACGATGACGCTGACGGCAAGACTGACTACCCACTCGATCCAGGTTGCGCCACGCCGACCGATGACACGGAAGCGGATGATTGCCCAACCGGTCCAAACTGTCCGAAGTGCGCGAACGGCATGGATGATGACGGCGACGGTTTCACGGATTATCCTGCAGACCTTGAATGCAGCTCGGCTGGACAAACGACCGAAGCAGCG
>JAKQOD010000882.1 GCA_029565465.1 Deltaproteobacteria bacterium | reverse complement strand
TCGATCTTGGAAAAGTCGAGCACGTTGTCGATGAGCCGGCCCAACCGCACACTTTCGCGCCAAATGATTTCAGCGTACTCGGTTGCTTGCGCTGGGCTTTTGGTCCGCCCAAGCGCCAACATTTCGCCGAACATGCTGATAATCGACAAAGGCGTTTTGAGCTCATGCGACACGTTTGAGATGAATTCACTCTTGAGATCGTTGGCGCGCCGCTCGCGCCGCATGGCGAGGGCCAAAAAGCCCAAGCCAGCGACGATTACCAGCACGGCTAAGCCAATCAACACAAAGTCAACGATGCGCCGCCGACCGCGCGCTTCCGACGTGCCGATGTCTTTTTGCGCCACTCGCAAGCGCCATTGATCAACGGTATCCAGAAACGGCAGCTCGACGACCACCCCACTGCCAACGTCCAAAAATGGCGCACCATAAACGAGATCGCCGCGTGCATCGACGATCTGAAACAACCGTGGCGAACGGACGGCGAACGTTTGCGGAAATACTGCGCCGACGAGGTGCGCGAGATCTGCTTCGATGACAACGTAGTACATCACGCCGTCCCACATCTTGCGCGTAAACGAAAACAAGTACGGACGATCATCCCACGAGCGATAGATGTGCCCCCGGCTATCGAGCGGATGCGTGCGCAAAGGCAATACCGGCAGGACGTTGAGCTTAAAAAATTCGAGGAACGCTTTGCCGGCTTCGGGCGGCCGCGTGCTGTAGTGGCCACCTGGCACGATTCGAAATTCGCGATCGAGCACAAACACACTGGATACCGCGGCGCCGGTGGTGCTTACCAATTGGGTTAAATTGGGAATCGGTTCAAGCCGGATCGCATCAAACAGCTTTTGATCACCATCGATGATTTGGGTTTCGATGCCGATTACTTTTTCTTCCGCCAATTCGCGCGTGGTATCGGAGATGATCGCGCGTTCACGTGTTGCCACTTCGTTGGCAAAGCTATAGCCGTAGTACGCCAGCCCGGTTGCAGCAGCGAGCACCGCGGCAATCAACGTGTAGATAACAATGACGCGGCGCACGCCGCGGCATACTATCAGATTCGCAAGGCAGCAACGCTTAGCCGCCGTTGCCGCAACAAGCCGGTTACCGCCATCACGATCCAAAGAGCAGCATACGCAAGCACGCCGATCCCAATTGCACGCTGCACGTCGTCTCCGATGCGAGGCTTGCCCGCCTTTTCGACGTAAACCGCGCCAGACAAGGCTAGCCAAACCATTGCCCCAACGAAGCCCACTCGGGGCAACCGTAGTGGTATGGCCAAAAGCGTGAGGGCGAAAATCGTGGCCGAAGCGACAGCAATGATAGCAAGCAGCATACAAAACTCTGGTGCAATGGTTGGACCTTTTGCAAGGTACTGTATTTATTAAACTTGGCTTGATTGTGTGACCGAAGTTTCACGGCATCCCGCAATTTTTGCAGGCCCGGATCGGCAGGCGGAAATAAATTCAAGGGGTTACCGCGCGCTTTTGGTCGCACCCGTAGGTTGCCCATGTGGGTGCAATTATGTTAGGAGCGAAATAGAGTGTAATCCGGAGTACGGGTCACGCGTGACAATTGTTCGCCCGGGGTAACGGAAGGCATCAGCTGATGGACGCCATCTTTGAAGACAGCTCGGAAGAAGTGGGAGCCGAAATTGAAGCTTACTGCCCTTCCCCAAGGTGCAAAGCTGACACCACGCACACAATCATCTCAATGTACGAAGACGAAATCCGTCGCGTACAATGTGTGGTCTGTGGCGAGGTGCATGCATTTCGTAAGCCACGCGGCGACGGCCCAGAAGAAGCGGCCGACGTTGTAAAGGCAGCGCCGCAAAAGAAAATGACCTGGGATGACGCCATGGCGCGTGCATCCGAGGCTGACCTCGGTAACTGCCGGCCGTATTCGATTCGTGACACCTACGAACTTGGGGATGTTGTGCATCACCCAATGTTCGATATTGGTTTCGTTGTCGAACTGCTGCCGGATAACAAGGTAGACGTGGTGTTCCGCCAAGCGGGCTCACGCATCTTGGTCCACAATCGTGGTGACTTGGCTGCGCGGATGCCTGATATCAGTGAAATTCCAATTCCACGCGAAGCTAAAAAGAAGAAGCGTGCGAAGAAGCCAGACGCCGTCGAAGTACCATTGGTGGTTCGCAGCAAGGCTGACATTGATGGCGCAGTGAGCAAAGCGCGTGGCGCAGCGCAAGCGCGGGTCGATGCGGCACAAGAAGCAACCGACGAACGCAACAAGCGTTTGAAGGCCGAAGCAAAGGCAACCAAGGGCAAAGGCAAGCCTGCTAAAGTGGCTGCACCAGCTCCAGTTGCGGCCGTAGCCAAAGCGCCAGCCAAAGCGGCAGCGCCAGCACCTGCTGCGAAAGGCAAGCCTGCCAAAGCCGCGGCTCCAGTAAAAGCTGCGAAGGCAGCTGCACCAGCGAAGACTGCGCCTGCCAAGGCAGCGCCTGCCAAGGCAAAAGCGGCGGCACCTGCGAAGGCAGCCAAGCCAGCGAAACCTGCCAAGGCTGCCAAGCCTGCGAAAGCCGCAGCGAAGAAGCCAGCAGCGAAGCCGGCTAAAGCGCCTGCCAAAAAGCCAGCCGCCAAGCCTGCGAAGAAGAAGAAATAGCGTTGCCGTAAGGCTCGCTTACCCGCAAGGCCGCGCCGCAAGCGCGGCTTTTTGCGTTTTAGCAATCGATGCTGAGCGCAACAACGCCGGCAAAATGCAGCGGCTCTTGGCGCTTGGTTTCCCAATCATCGTAGCTCGCAGTCCAATCAACGTAGATTTCGGAACTGGGCAAGCGCTGGATCGCAAAGCGATGATCGACCAGTTCTGGTGCGTCGTTGCCTAGCCAGCTCTCGACCGCAGGGCCGACCACAATCGTTGCATCAACCTCGGGCAGCGTGACTTCGTCGACTACGACGAAAAACCGCGGGGCCAGGGCCCCGTCTTCACTCGAACTGGCATCAACGCTGAGTTCAAGTTCGAGGGCGAATTTGCCAGCATACCGGCGCACCACAAGCGTTGCGTCGGCAACGGGATGCAACCGGCCCATCGCAAACAGCGGCTGGTCAATGGTTGGATGAAGCAAAGGGCCACGCATGGCCCTCGCATCTTCGATCGCTTGTCGCGCGGCTTGCGCGGCAGCCTCCGCACGCGCTTGCGCACGCGCGGCTTGTTGTTGTTGTTGCTGTTCGGCAAACTCGCGTGGCTGCCAGCGTAGGAGTAATGTTTCGTCGGTGGCGAATTCGCACACGTCACCATCGTGTTGATCGGGCCAATGTTGATCGAGCAGAGCCTGGGCACCGCCGCGGCCTGCTGCCAACATCACGTTGGCCGATACCAAGGTTGGGCGCCCCACCAGATCAAGCGCCAACACTTCACCCGACTGCAATTGCGCGGCGCCTGCCAGCGTTAGGCGGCCGTTCGCGAACGTGTGCCGAATGAACGTCACCACAGCTTGCTGGTGCTGCGCCACACCTGGCACGAGCGCCCACACCTCGGGCTCGGCAACCGTTGGATCGCTTGGCAACCCTAGCAACGAGGCATCGAAGCGAACTATTACTTCGAGTCCATGCTCATTGCCGAATGCAGCCAATGCCCCGCACTCGACGGCAGGTGCGGCGCACCATTGCCCTGCCTCATCGACCGCAACCGCGTCGATTGTGACGCGCATTTCCAGCGACGTGACGAGCTGAATCACATTGTCGATGCGTAGCGCAACGGAAAGCAGGGTCGCATTCGGCAGCACCTGGCGATGGTGCCACCAAGCGGCCAACCAAAAAAGCGGCGGCGCAGCAAATGCACGCCGATCTGATGAATGCGCTTGCGGTACTCGACGACTTCATCAAACATCGCCGCATGAGTGGACATGCTGGCGTGCAATTGCTTGAGCGGCGGTTCGAGTATTCTTATCAAGAAAACTTTCGACGCAAGGTGCGCGGCGAAGACTACGCCGACTATTGGGCCACCAAGCGTGCATACTTTGATGCCGTGTTGGCCGGTGCGTTGCCAAAGCTGCAACAGCTTGACGCGCAGCTGCTCGCGGCAGACCTGCCCCTTGGGCTGATCGATCCGACGCGGGAGCACAATCTTGAAGTTGAACTCACTGGCGAACGCGGAACAACGGCGTTGCGTTTTCAAGTTGCAAGCCCTTTGACCGACGCACAACGCCCACAACTAGACGCGCTGGTTGCAGCGTTCGACTTTGCGTTGCTGGCCACCGCGTGGGAGCAAGCTGGCCGGCGACCAGCCCGCGCCGGCCAATTTGTGCCGGCAATTGCGGTGGCCGCGACGTTTCCGAAGTATGCGCTCGCTTTGTTTTTGATTCGGCAGATGCGGAGCGACGTGGCCCATGAGATGCGCGCCAAGCTCGACGCGAGGCTCGTTCAACTCGGGCGCAAGATCGAACCAGCAATGAATGAGAAACTTGCGGCTGGCCAGACCTGGGTCGATCCAAGCGGGCTCGTTTCGTTTGCCGAAAAGTTCGGCGCACAATGGCAAGCACGCTTGAACGAACAGAATCCCGCGGCATCCATCTTCAATCCATATGGCCCGCTGCACGATGAGCGTGGCCGCCGCACGTCATCGCAAGCAGGCGCAACGACGGCGGTGATGCTGTTTCTCAACCAGCACGACAATTGGCCTGCCACCGCGGAATACGGGCGCCACACCGCCGCCTTCGAACAGTGGTTTCACGAGACGACGCGTTACTGAGCGGAGCCCGGCCGTTTGCGGGTCGCCAACATTTCAATTAAGTCCATCTTGGTGATGATGCCGATGACCGAGCGATCATCGTCGAGCACCACAGCCACTTCGCCGCGTTCGAAGATGCGAGGCAATTCGCTTGAGCTTGCATGCATGCCCACGGTGGACACTTTGCGCTCCATCACTTCGGCCACGGTGGTCGAAGCGCTGACGCGGCCCGCAACCATGTGATGCAGCAGGTCGCTTTCAGTCAAGATGCCGGCGAGCTTGCCGCCGTCGAGCACTGGCATTTGCGAAATCCCATGTTCTTTGAACATCGAGGTAGCGCGGCCAACCTTGTCGTTGAGATCGCAGCTAAACAGCGTGCGTTGGCCGAGCTGCCGCATCACATCGCCAATCGTGCCAACTTCCCAATCGGCTTGCAAAAAGCCTTGTTGGCGCATCCACTTGTCGTCGACAAACTTTGACAAATAGTTACGAATCGAGTCAGCCAAGACCACGGCAACGCGTTGGCCGGGTTTCATTTCGCGTGCAACTTGCATCGCCGCCCACACGGCCGAACCGCATGAACCACCGCACAACAGGCCTTCTTGACGAATCAGTTGGCGCGCGACCACAAACGAGTCACGGTCATTCGATTTGACCCAACGGTCGACCAAGCGGCGATCGAGCACATCGGGAATAAAGTCATAGCCGATGCCTTCAACTTTGTAGCTTTTGATTTCGCCTGGACCAGCGAGGATCGAACCTTCTGGATCGACCCCGATGATTTTGACGTGTGGCATGTGCTTTTTGACCACGCGTGCAACACCGGAAATCGTGCCACCGGTGCCGGCCGTCATCACGACAGCGTCGAGCTTGCCACCGCATTGCTCGACGATTTCTAGGCCGGTGCCTTCTTCGTGGGCAAGCGGGTTGGAAGGATTGGCATACTGATCGAGGATGTGCGCGTTGGGAATTACTTCTTTGAGCCGACGCGCAACGCCGATGTGGCTTTCTGGCGAATCCCAGGCAGCTTCGGTTGGAGTGCGAATAATCTCTGCGCCCAGCGCCTCAAGGACAACTTGTTTTTCTTGGCTCATCTTTTCCGGCATCGTGATGATGACGCGGTAACCGCGCACAGCTGCGGCAAGCGCTAAGCCGATACCGGTGTTGCCCGAGGTTGGTTCGATGAGCGTATCGCCGGGCTTGATGCGGCCCGACTTTTCAGCATCGAGCAACATGCGGACGCCGATGCGGTCTTTGACCGAGCCGCCGGGATTCATGAATTCGCACTTGGCGACGATTTCGGCTGGGATGTCGCGCGCAATGCGGGACAAACGGACCATCGGCGTCATGCCAACGGCATCAATAATTGAATCGAGAATTCCGACGCGGTTGTTGATCATAGCGCGCGCATCCTACCTCAAGGCCACAATCTTCGGCAGCCGCCAAGCGCGCCAAGTGCGCGCCCAGGTCAAAACCGATCTGCGGACCGCCCGAGGCGAGCGGTTGCGCCACGCGGCTGGGCCATCTACGATGCCGGCCATGTCATTTCAGGCATACCTCGACAGTATTCAAGCCAAGACAGGCAAGTCGCCCGCAGATTTTGCAAAGCTCATCGCCAAACACAAGTTGAGCAAACACGGCGAGATCGTAGCGTGGCTCAAAACCGAATTCGAACTCGGCCACGGGCATGCCAACGCGATGGCCGCCGCCTTGCTCAAAGGCGACGCGCGTAGCGCACCACCAGAACGCAAATTTGAAGCCTTGTTTGCTGGCAAGCGCGAGATTTGGCGCAAGCCCTGCGACACGCTGATCAACAAAGTGAGCAAGTTCGGAAACCTACGTGAACCTGCTACGTGGCAAAAAGAAGTTTGCCATCTTGCAACCTGCGGTCGAGCGCCTCGATATCGGTATCAAACTCAAAGGCGTGGCCGCCGATGGCCGGCTCGAAGCCGCCAGTTCGTGGAACGCCATGGTGACCCATCGAGTCCGCATCTCAGCAGCCAAAGATATCAACGCCGAGGTGCTGGCATGGCTAAAACAAGCTTACGCCGCCGCCTAGCTATTCGACCGCTTTGATTTCTGCATCGGGATGCATCGGGCGCCCGTGGACGTCAAGCCAGGCCAGACATTGGGCGATACTGCCAGTCGCCAGCGCAATCGATGTATCCGCTGCGCCGTAGTATAGATTGATGGTATCGCCGTCGGTGCCGATGGTAAAACCACACGGAAACGCCACGTTGCCAACATCGCCCTGGCGCTCGTAGTCAGCTTCCGGACCAAAAACCCACGAATCGCCACGCAGCAGACAATGATCGGGTTGGTTGGTTGCGAACAACGCAAGCCCGAGGCGATACAACGAACCTGAGGCGGTGTTGCGCACGCCGTGATAGATCATGAGCCAGCCGCGTGGCGTTTCGATCAACGGTGGTGACAACCCCACCTTATTGGCATCCCACCAGCCACCTTTACGTGCTGGCAAAATTTGTTTATGCCCACCCCAGTTGTGCAAATCGGGTGATAACGACATCCAGATGTGCGCGCCCGAATCGGCGGTCGGGCGATGGATCAACGCGTAGTTGCCGTCGATTTTTCGAGGCAACAGCGCTGCGTCTTTGTCGTCGGGCTGCATGATCAGGCCACAGCGCTCAAAGCTGACAAAATCCGATGTTAACGCCAGCGCAACGCCAGGCCCGCTGTGACTAAACGCGGTGTATGCCACCGCGTATTTGTTGAGGTCCTCCAAAAACGTGATGCGTGGATCTTCAATCCCCCAAAGCTCTTCCGGATAGTTGGCCGGATCGGGCCAAAGCGTTGGCTTGGCATCGATGGCCCAGTTGTCGACACCGTTGACCGAGCGCGCCGCACATAAATGCGACAAACCGCGACGATCTTCGACGCGACACAACAACAACGTTGTGCCGTCACGCAACAACGTGGCGCCAGGGTTAAAAACCGTATGCGCTGGGTATGGCCAGTCGGCTGCCCGCAGGATCGGATTGCCCGGATGGCGCGTAAAGAGCACGTCAAAGCCGCGGTCGACGACGGCGGTCATTGGGCCCCGCCGTTCTGGTCAACGTGAGAGAATTCGTGCAACGCCAACAGAAAAGAGAGCGTCGCTTCGGCGCCTTGATTTTCATTCGGACGCTCCGCGTGTAGGCCATCGCGGCAACCACCCGTGGTGCTATCGTACAACGGTGTCAGCGTTTGGTTCTCGCCGAGAAACCAATACATGGCGCGCTGCGCTTGCATCCGCCATGTCGGATCGCCAGTGATGCGTGCTGCCACTAAACACGCCGACACCATGCCGCCGGCTTCAACTGGCTGTTGGTCGAACTCGGCTTTGCGGCCATCGCGCTCGAAAAAGCCAGCGCTGCCAATTGGTGCGAAATAGCCGGTTGGGCCAGTCTGCACGTCGCTGAGCCACTGGAGCGCTTGCAGGCCTGCTTGGATCATCCCGGGGTGGTTACGGCGCACGCCGCTAAGCAGCAGGGCTTGCGGAAGCCGCGCGTTGCAATACGTGACCCGCTCTTCGAACCACGGCCAGGCCTGGTGGCTGGTATCCAAATACAATTGATAGAGCCGATCCGACAGCTGATTGCGACAACGTTCAACATGGCCATCGATTGGATGTGCGCCCCAATAGCTATCGATACCCAGCAGCGTGAATGCCCATGCACGTGGACTGGTAAACGCGAGGGTCGCAGGCAAAGCTGCGTGGAACAACTCCGTGGCTAAACGCATGCGGCCGGCGTCACAACCGTCATTGCTGACCGCCGCTAGCGACCAGACCGCACGACCATGCGAATCCTCTGACCCTTCGGCTTCGAGCCATTGGCGGCCGAACGACATGAAATTGCGAAAGCGGCCCGTGGTTGCATCAAAGGCGTAACGGACAAAGGCGAGGTAACGAGTGGCTTCGGCGCGAATATCGCTGCGCACGGTTTGGGTTAGCGCACCTAGCTGCGTGACCAGCAGCAACGCACGTGCGTTGTCGTCGAGGCAGTAGCCTTCTTCGTAGCGCGGCACCGTGAACGACGCATGCTGTAACATGCCACACGAGTCAGTCATGGCACGCAGATGATCGAGCTTGATGGCAGGCAACGTTGCAAGCGTGCCCACCGCTGCAGGCGCAGCGCTGACGAGCGGCGCAGCTACCGCCGTTGGCACGCTGGTAGTTGCCGCATGCGTGTTGCGCGCCCGTTCAAAACTTTGCACATAGCCAGTCGCAACCGCGGGCCACAACATCGAGCGCCCAAACGCCGTACCACGCGCCCGCATGCGCTGGCGCCGTTCGGGATCTCCCAGCAAGCTTTGCACTTCGCGTGCTATCGCCGTCGGGTCGTCGGCCGGCCAAGGCACCAACACGCCGCGATCGTTCGCGAGTAATTCACGCGCATATGCATACGGCGTGGAGACCACGGCTTTGCCTGCGCCGACGGCATACGCCAACGTCCCGGACGTGCTTTGTTCGGGTTTGAGATACGGGGTTAAATATATGTCGGCTGCGGCCAAATATTGATTTAGTTCATGTTGGCTGACGAAGCGATTTGCAAAGACCACATTTGCAGCAACGCCCAACATCCGTGCGCGGGCTTGCAACATCTCGCGGTACGCCTCGCCTGCATGCGCTTTGACATGCGGATGGGTGGCGCCCAAAATCACATAGATGGCATTGGGATGCTGCGCCACGATCGCAGGCATTGCGTCGATGACGTGCTCAATCCCTTTGTCAGGTGACAACAAACCGAACGTCAGCATTAACAATTTGTCGTCGAAGCCGAGCTGAGTTTTGCTGCGCTGTGCGTGCGGCAACGTTGGGATGCCATGCGGAATCAAATCGATTTTATCGAGTGGCACGTCGTGCACTTGATGCAGCAACGCTGCGCCCGCAGCACTCATGACGACGAGGCGCGCCGAACGTTGCGTAAGCTCATCCATCACGGCGCGCTGGGCATCATCTGGCGCCGCCAAGATCGTATGCAGCGTGGTAACCACGGGCAGATCAATGTCGCGCAACAAGCCCAGCAGATACGCGCCGGCAGCACCGCCAAAGATGCCATATTCATGTTGCACCGACAGCACGTCGACACCAGCGTGGTTGATAAACTCAGCAGCCTTTTGATACCCCGCAACTTCAGGTGCGTTGATTTCAAAACGCACTTCTGCCGGATAAGCATGGCGTCCAACCGCATCGTTCATAGCGAGGATCATGCAATCGAGCGTCGGGTAGGCCGTTCGAATTGCAGTCGATAGGTCGGTGGTGAATGTTGCAATGCCACATTGCCGTGGCAAATGGTTACCCAGCATGGCGACACGATGCAGCGTAGTCGGCGCTTGCAACACTGGCATTGCCGTGCGCCGCAATAGCGCCCCACGTGACCGTGGTGGCTCGTGCGCGCGGACCACGCCACGGCTTTGCCAAAGCGTTGGTGGCAGCGCGATGCTGCCAGATGGGTGCGCAACTTGACGCTGCTGAAATTTTTCCACGACGGCCTCCCCAAAGATGTTCGCGCCCAACACGATTCGGCGGCTTTGAAAAAGCCGATGCACTCCGCAACTCAAATAGTGAGCTGCGTTGAGCGTGCTGTCACAGCGAACCTATTTCAGGTACCACTTCGTCCAACCACTAGCAATGCATGATCGTCGACGGAGCCGTGCACATATTGCGTATTGTGACGTGTGTGAGCGCATGCGCTCGGGTGAGCGGAGCCGCACGCTGAGGCGGGCGCGCAGGTTCGCGCGAGCCACGACATGGCGGCGCAATGCAAGTCGTTCAGGCTGTCCGTTTTGCGGATAAATACGCCAACGCTTGGTACGACTTGCCGCGCCTAGGCCTCGACGGCATGCGGCAAGTTTTCGAACACGTGCCACACGATCGCATCAAATACGGCACCGATTGGCCGTTCTATCACGCTAAGGCGCAGTTTTTGACGACAGGAGTTCCGCCACGATGGCGTCCACTTGCTGCGCAAACTCCGCTTCCGATGTAACCACTTTGGCCGCTGGTATCGCGGTTGAAAAAACTTCGTCGTCGACCGGCAACGCGCCGGCTTGAATAATCGCCAAGACCTTAATGTTTTCGGTTTCAGCCTGTTTAACCATCGCCTGCAGCACGCTGCGATCTTCGTCAGGGTTAACCACGGCACCATCGCCGATGAGCACGATCGCTTTGGTTCGGGCGTGATCCTTGCGCAGCAGATCCATCGCTCGCCGCATGCCGGCGAGAACTTCGGTGCTGGCACCACTACGATAGTCTATTTGCTTGCCAACAAGCGCCGGGCGCACATCGGCCAACAGCTTGTGGTCGACCACCAGGTTATCCACGTGCGAATAGCTGATGAGCGAGACTACCGAGCCGCCACCACCAAGGCGCCGAAACGCATCCATGCTTCTAGCTAAGCGCGCGAAGTTACCTTCGTATATCGCATCTGGATCTTTCTCATAGGTTTCGTTGCCCATCCAAATATTGTGGCCCTCAACGACTAGCACCAAATCAAGGTCGCGTGAATCTTGCGCAACGGCGGCACTACCAACCGCGTGATTAACGTGGGATCCACCGCAAGCAGCAAGCGCAGTAAGTAGATAGAACGGTACTCGTGATTTCATGCAACAGTGATGACATTGTTGGCAGCCGCAGCAAACGAAATTCATCCTGTGCCCGATAAACGGCTACTTGATGCCAACGCCAACCTGACCACCTCATCTGCCGTGCTTTTCCCAGCGCATGGCACGGCACCTTCGCTGGTGCGGGCGTGAAGCAAACATA
>JAKQOD010000878.1 GCA_029565465.1 Deltaproteobacteria bacterium | reverse complement strand
AACCACCAGCACCCCAGCGCGCCGAAGTCTGGCTGATTCCGGACACCGGCAACTCCGACCTACTCCAGTTGCACGATCAAGTGTTGCTCGATACCGGCACACGTAGCCTGTTTGATCCGCGCTACTACCCCCACGTAACCATCGCCGTACACGACGATATCGCGCAGTGCACCCGCATTGCCCAACAAATGAACGATAGCGGCCGGCGTTTTTCTGGGTTGATCACAGCCCTTGATTTGGTGACCTTGCGGCCGCAGTGGGTTGATCGTACTGCCACCTTTAGCCTCAGCGCACCGACGGAGCCGGTAGCGCTAGTCGAACCCGCAGACCTCACGCCCGTAACCCCTCCGGTGCCCTTGCCGAACTGGCCGATTCCGCAACCGCCACGTGCACAAGCGCCTGCAAGCCGCAGCTAGGTGTCGATCTTGCGCGCTACAAGCCGCCACCAAGCATCGCTTCGCGCTACATTGCGCGCGTGAAAACCTCGCGCAGTGAAGCCATTTTTGCCCGTGCTCAAGAAATCATTCCAGGTGGCGTGAACTCCCCGGTTCGCGCCTGCCGCTCGGTCGGCACCGGGCCGTTGTTCATCGCAGCAGGCAGCGCCGCCACGGTCACCGACGTCGACGGCAATCAATACATCGACATGATCGGCAGCTGGGGCCCGTTGATCTTGGGCCACAACCACCCGGAAATCATTGAAGCCATCACCACGACGATGGCGCATGGCACTAGCTTCGGTGCCCCGACCGAAATCGAAGTTACGTTCGCCGAAACCTTGCGCGCTGCGGTGCCGTCGATGGAGATGGTGCGTGCGGTGTCGTCGGGCACCGAAGCCACCATGTCGGCGCTACGTTTAGCGCGTGGCGCCACCGGCCGGGCCAAAATCATCAAAGCCGACGGTGGTTATCACGGCCACGCCGATTGTTTGTTGGTAGCGGCTGGTTCGGGTGCTGCAACGCTTGGCATCCCTGGCTCGGCTGGCGTGCCGGCAGGCGCAGCGCAAGACACCCTCGTCGTGCCGTACAATGATCTCGCCGCAGTCGAACGCTGTTTCGCTGATCATCCAGCGCAAATCGCTGCCATCATCATCGAGCCAGTCGCTGGCAACATGGGCTTGGTGGTGCCAGCACAAGGTTATTTGCAAGGCTTGCGCGACTTGTGCACCAAACACGGCACCATCTTGATCTTCGACGAAGTCATGACCGGTTTCCGAGTTGCATTCGGCGGCGCGCAAGCGTTGTACGGCATCAAACCTGACCTCACCACCATCGGTAAAATCATTGGCGGCGGCTTGCCTGCAGCAGCCTTTGGCGGCCGCGCCGATATCATGCGTAATCTCGCCCCGCTCGGCAGCGTGTACCAAGCCGGCACCCTCAGCGGCAACCCCGTAGCAATGGCTGCAGGCGTGCGTGCGATGCAAATTCTAGCGCGGCCCGGCACCTACGAACGCCTCGAAGTCGCTGGCCAACGCCTCGCCGACGGCTTGCTAAGCGCAGCACGCGATGCAGGCGTACCTGCTTGCGTCAATCGCGTAGGTTCGATGCTTACCTTGTTCCTGTGCGACGGCCCAGTCACCGACTACGCCAGCGCTAAACTCGCCGACACCACCCGCTTTGCGTCGTTCTTCCGCGCCATGCGTGCAGCTGGGGTGTTTTTGCCGCCGTCGCAATTCGAAGCCATGTTCGTTTCGCTTGCCCACACCGACCAACAGCTCGACCACATCATCGCCGCGGCCCGCACGGCCCTGCGCAGCTAACCGGCCTGGCGGCGACTAGGTAGTTTCCTGGTCCAGCCCTATTGCTGCCGTGCAACCTCAGCTAAACTTATTGGCTGTGTCGGGCTATCCAACCGCAGGCACGGTATTGCTGGGCAAATACCGCGTCGACTCGCTGATTGGCGCGGGTGGTATGGGCTATGTCCTCAAGGCCCATCACATGGAACTTGATCAGCCGGTTGCGATCAAGTGCCTGTTACCCGAGCTGCTCGATCGCGAAGACCAAGTGCAGCGCTTTTTGCGCGAAGCACGGGCGTGTTCGAAACTACGCGGCGCGCATATCGCACGTGTGATGGATGTCGGTCGCCTGCCCGATTCGTCACCCATCATCGTCATGGAGTATCTCGAAGGCGCCGACTTGAGCGCCATTATCAAAACGCACGGCGCCCAAGACGTCGATATGGCGGCTGACTTGATGCTGCAAGCGTGCGAAGGCCTGGCCGAGGCGCACGGGGCCGGCATCATCCATCGCGATGTAAAATCATCGAACTTTTTTATCATTCAAGAATCCAACCAACCGCCAATGCTCAAAGTACTCGACTTCGGCATTGCGACGGCACCAGCTGGCAAAAGCGACCTCACCGGCGAACAAACGGTAATGGGCACACCGGACTACATGGCACCGGAACAAATGCGATCGACCAAAGACGTCGATCAGCGCAGCGACATTTGGTCGTTGGGGGTCGTGCTGTACGAATTGCTCGAAGGCGTGCGGCCATTTCGAGCCGACAGTTATGCCTCGCTGTGTTTCGCCGTCGGCGTGGATCAACCACCTGCGATGCGGCAACCAGTGCCGGTTGAGCTGCAACAAATTGTGTTGCGGTGTTTGGCCAAATCGCTTGAGCAACGCTACCAATCGGTCGCAGAACTCGCGTGGGAGTTGATTCCGTTTGCATCAGATCCGGCCCTCGCCCGCGGCTCCGCCGAGCGCTGTAGTCGGTATCTTAGCGCCGGCGTCCCAAGCAGCAGTCCCGGCAGCAACAGTGGCGCGGTTGAAGCGCGTGGCTCGGCAGCGGTCATCGCGCTGCCGGCGCGCACGCCGACTTCGCAGCCTTCGTTCAAGCACCTGCCGCCCCAAGCGGCGCCGTTGCCGTCGGCATCGCCAACGGTGAACCTGACGCCGCCACACCGCCACAAAACGCCAAGCCGACCAAGCACGCCAAACGCCGAGCGGTTCGAACTAGCGCCGGGCGATGAGGCGGTGCCGCAGCTAAAACCAAGCGGCCGCGGCGGCCTGCTGCTCGGCGGCCTGCTGCTTGTGGTTGTAGTTACTGGTATTGTGGTGTGGCAAACGAACAACAGCGCCACGCCACCACCCATTGATAGCACCCCGTTGGCGGGGCCCATCGATGCACGCGCCAATCCAACGCCCGACGCCGCGATGACCGCCGTGTTGCACGTTACATCAACGCCGGCAGGCGCATCCGTATGGCGCAACAACGTTAAGCTTGGCGTTACGCCGTTACATCTCCTAGTGCCCCTGTCGATTGGCGACACAGCTGAATCGGTGCGGCTTGAACTCAAAGGCTATCGCAGCGAAACCCGCAGCGTGCTGATTCGCAGCGAAACTTCGCTTGACCTGACGTTGCAAGTGGACACCAAAAAGAACAACGGCGGCAAAAAGCTTGGCGACGACAAAGGCAGCAACGGCCGCCTCGACATCATCATGACGCGTTAACGATTTCATTATGACCAACCATCGTATTCAATGGCGTTCCAAGTGGCTGACTCGATGGCTTCTGGGGTGCGCGTTGCTTTGGCTAGGCCTCGCCCTGCCAGTACGCGCCGACGGCGTTGCCGACGAAGCCGACTTGCAGTTTCAGCTGGGCACTGCAGCGTGGACCAAAAACGATTACGAAAGCGCGCTGGAACACTTCTTGGCGAGCAACCGGCTCGTCCGCAACCGCAACGTTGTCTACAATATTGCGCGCTTGTTCGAGCAGCTCGGTAAGTTTCCTGATGCTTATCGATATTACGTCGCGGTCTTGCGCGAAAATAGCGACGACAAATGGGGCAATGAATCCACTCGTGCATTGAGGCGGCTCGCGCCTAAAGTCGCCGTCATCCATGTCACGACCGAACCCGCGGGTGCCACCGTCTACATCAATCGCAAAAATCTCGGCGCCGTCGACACCACCCCAAGTCAATTGGGCTTGAGTGAAGGCGAATACACCATCTTGGTTGAAAAGCCTGGCTACGTGCCCTATCGCTCCAAAGTCATCGACGGCCGAATCGGCGGCGATTACGAGCTTTCGGTGACGCTCGAACCGATCTTGGGAGATGTCGCCTTCCATGGCACCAAAGGCGTGGAAGTGCGGATCGATCGTGACGCCGGTGGTCCGTCATGTGTGGTGCCATGCACATTGAGCCTGCGCCCTGGCGACCACACTGCCTATTTTCAAAAACCAGGTTTCGCTGCACCGTCACAGCGCTTCACCGTCAAACAAAATGCCGAAGCCTCGGTCGACGTTGATGCCACCGCGCTGGTTGGCTCGTTATTGGTATCCGCCGAAGAAACCAACGCGTTGGTCGAAATCGATGGCAACCTTGCGGGTTTTACTCCAACGGTCATCACCGGCGTGCAAGTTGGCACGCGCCGTGTCCGTGTCAGCTTATCCGGGTTTGCACCGGTAGAACAAGACGTCGAAATCGTTGCCAACCAACAAGCCAACCTTCGCGATGTCGTAATGATGCCGGAACGTTCAGTTGCCGCGGCATCGCGTGAATCGGAAAACATCGACGATGCGCCGGCGTCGGTAACCGTGATTTCGAAGCGCGAACTTGAAGCGTTCGCCTACCCCACTGTGCTCGAAGCGTTGCGTGGGGTGCGCGGCTTTGCCACCGGCTACGACAGCGTGTACGGCACGGCCAGCGTGCGCGGCTTGGGCGAAGCCAACGACTACAACAATCGCGTATTGTTGTTATCCGACGGTGCAGTGCTCAACGATGCGTTCGTGTATCAAGCATTTCTGCACTACGATGGCCGCGTCGACCTCGGCGACGTTGAACGGCTTGAAATTGTGCGTGGCCCAGCGTCCGTGTTGTATGGCAACGGCGCCGTCAGTGGCGTGCTCAACCTCGTGCTACGCGAACGCAGCATCACGCCTGGCGTGACCGCCGAGGTTTCGAGTTTCGATAACCACACGATGCGCGCCCGGCTACACGCTGCCATCGGCAATGCCCAGCGCGGCGCGTGGGCAAGTGTCGCGGTTGCCGGCTCGCAAGGCCGTTCGGCAACCCTCCATTTCGAACCAAGCGCAGGCGCACCTGCCGCCGATTTCACCACCAACACGTTCGACAAATTCTATGCCGCCACCGTGGTTGGCAAAGCGTGGTATCGCAAATTCGCGTTGCAATTGTTCACCACGTCACGTACCGCATACGTGCCTACCGGCAATGCGTCGACATTTAACTATCCCGAGAACACGGCCACCGATGCCCGCACCATGGTGGAGCTGAAATATCAGACCGCCCTGAGCGCGACCACCCAACTCACGCTGCGTGGGTTGTTCAACTATTCAAAGTATCGCAGCTATGATGGCACGTCGGACACCTCGCTGCTAACCGTCGACTATAACCATCTCGAACGCTACGGAAGCCATGGCCTGGGAGCCGAAGCGCGGCTAGCGTGGCAGCCGAGTTCGAAGCTAAAGTTCAACATTTCTGGTGAGGCAACCACGACCCTCAAACAAAGCATGTTTGGCGAAGATATTTTGGCTAGTGGCTAACGCGTCACCACCCTCCAGGTCGAAGCGCCGTGGCGCCTGTTCGCAGGGTCGGTGTTGGCCGATTGGAAGCCGTCCGCCAAGGTGCATCTCAATGGTGGCGTGCGTTTCGATTACAATCAGCAACAAGGCAACAGCGAATCGCAGCGGCAAGACAATGGCAAAGCGACATATAGTGCCTACAGCCCGCGGTTGGCATTGATCGCGAAACCTCGCCCAACGGATATCGTCAAGCTCATCTTCGGTCGCGCCTTTCGAGCGCCAACCACCTACGAGTACTTTTACAATGATGGCGGCCTCGACGAGTTCGCAGGTGAATTCGATTCGATTCAACCCGAACGCGTTTATGCTGGCGAACTCGAATACTCGCACCGCTTCAATCGCACGTGGTCCTTGCTGGTAGCCGCACACACGCTGTATTCGCAAGGCGCGATCGAGGCCGCCGAAATTCCAGACGATCCGACCACGCTGTACTATCGCAATTCAACTGTCGGCAAACAAACCGTAGGCGGCGACATCGAACTGCGGCGCGAACTTGGCGCCGGCGTTTCAGCGTCGGCGTACTACGGCTATTTGCACAATCGCTATCGCTCCAACCCTGATAGCGAAGCCACCGAGGACACCGAAGCCGCCGAGCCCGCCGTGGACTTGCGCTTGCCAAATGCGCCAACCCACTACGCAGCAGCCAAAGTAATTTTCCCGATCAGCGCAGGTGTGAACGGTGCACTGCGCGCCACCTTTGAAGATCAACGCCGCGTCGATGCCACGGTTACTGGGCGCAGCGACCGCGCGGTGGTGGCCGATGCCGTGGTCTCGGGCCATCTCCGACGCGCCGGCGTGCGCTATTCAGTCGGTGTCTACAATCTTTTCAACGTTCGCTACGCGCTGCCAGCCCTGCCATTTGCCGCCAGCTTGATGCCGCAAAACGGGCGCTCATTTATTTTTAGCGTCGCACTCAGCAGGTAGCACCACGGGGCCAAAGCGTCGAACTAACAATTTCATACACTTACGACCAAGGCCGATTGATTTTTTGGCGAGTGTGCCCGCAACAACCCCCAGAGATCCGCGACGTTGCGCAGTTTTGGCGATGGTCCCTTGCGCCGATTGACCAGCGACGGCGCATCGTGTTACCGAACCGGCGTTTCACCGGCCTACTGTATGATTCGAACCCTCCAGAACAGCGAAATGTCGCAGGAATCTGCCGCCAAAAAAGCGGTTGATCCATATGCGCGCAAGACTCGCGGGATGTACCAAACCTTGAGCATGAGCTCGGTTGGGCTGGAGATGGGGCTGTGTGTCATCATTGGCTTGTTTTTTGGCCGCTGGCTCGACGGTAAAATCGGCAGCGACCCCGCCTTCATGATCGTGTTCTTGCTGGTCGGTTTTGCCGCTGGCATGAAAGGCGTGATGCGCGCGGTTGCCGCAGCCGATCGTATCGCTGTTGAAAACGAGCAGTTTGCAGCCGAAGAAGCCGTGCGCATCGAACGCGAAACTGCGCGCATCTCAGCTGGGAGCCGGCATGTTAGCTCCTAGCCTGTTACGCATCGAACGCATGAACTTCGCCTTGGGCGGAGTTATGGTTATCGTCGCTGGGATTACCCAGCCCACATCGATTGCGCTTGGTGTGTCAGTTGGCGTGGTATTGACCTGCCTCAACTTTGCGTTATTGCGCCGCATTATCGTGCGGGCAACCGCCGATGCCGCGAACGGTGGCTCCACCAATCGCATGTTGCTGGTAATGCCGAAGATGATGCTGCTGATGGCAGCCGTCGTCCTGGCACTTAAATTTTTGCCCATCAGCGCGCCCGGCTTTGCCATTGGCTATTCAGTGTTTGTCGCTTCGATCATGATCGAAGCGGTGTACAGCGTTATCGCGCCAGCGCAAACGCGTGACTTTCCCGACGAGCCTTCAACAACTCCCCCTTCGGACTCGGCGCCTCCGCCAGTAACTAACTAGAGCCAGGAAACGACAATGGGTGAACACGGAACATGGTTTGATTACCTCGACCGCTTCGGCTGGTTTCAAAGCCTTAAGCACAATGCGGATGGCGCCTTAGGCCGCAAGTGGAAGTTCATGATGTTTGAAGGCTCGCACTTCACGCTGACCCACGTCATGATCACCATGCTCGTGGTTGCGTTCGTGATCTTCGGCGCCTTGAAGTTCAAAGCCGGCTTGTCGAGCAAAGACAAAGGCCTGGTACCGCCTCGCAAGATGAACTTACGCAACGTTTTTGAATCGATGGCGGAAAGCGTTTACGGCATGGTCGAAGGTGCCATGGGTGAACACAACGCCAAACGCTTCTTCCCTTTGGTGGGCGCGCTGTGGATGTTCATTCTGTTTGGTAACCTCATCGGTTTGATTCCGGGTTTCTCGTCGCCAAATGACACCCTCAAGACCAACGTTGCGCTCGCAGCTGTGGTGTTTTTTGCAACCCACATTTACGGCATCAAAGAGCACGGCCTCGCCTACTTCAAGCACTTCTTGGGACCGATCCCAGCGTTGGCGCCATTGATGCTGCCGATCGAAATCGTTTCGCACATCGCGCGCCCGATTTCGTTGTCGTTGCGCCTCATGGGCAACATGATCGCCGACCACAAAGTCATCGGTTCGTTTTTCGCGCTGGTCCCTCTGTTTGTGCCACTGCCATTTTACATTCTCGGCTTGTTGGTTTGCTTGGTGCAAGCCATCGTGTTCTGCACGTTGACCATGGTGTACCTGTCCATGGCCGTTGAACACGAAGAACATTGATCCACAGGGACCTTTCCCGGTCCCTCTTCCGCGGCGAAGCCGCGAAATTCACCCTGCCGCGCGTTACTCGCGCGGTTCTTTCGTTTCGGCATGTTGTGACGGTGACACGGTGACACGGTGACACGGTGTGGCGGTGGCGGCACGGACACGAACACAGCCACACCGCCATGGCGACGGCCACCGGCACGAACACAGCCACGGCCATGGCGACGGCCACCGGCGCGGACACAGCCACCGGCTCGGTCTCGGTCTCGGTCTCGGTCTTGCTCTCGGGCTCGGGCTCGGG